>JAUXQB010000202.1 GCA_030685215.1 Actinomycetota bacterium | reverse complement strand
TCGGCGTGGCGAAGGATCGCCAGTCGGTGCTTGGCCTGGCGTTGGAGCTCGTGTTCGTTCATGAAGATCCTCCTAATCCGGAAGACCTCATCTGTCACGCATCACCGTCAGTTCTAGACCGTCACCCGCTCACCTCACCGTCACCCGCTCGATGTCGCCCGCACAATTGTGATGTCGAGCACGCTTGTGAGGAAGTTCGTCGTCGCTGGGTGTGGCGAGATCAGCAACGCCGGGTAGTTCGACGCGAGTGAGCGGAGTGTCAGCTCCAGTCGGCGACGATCGCGGAGTTGTGTGTGGCCTTTGCACGGTAGAGGGCATCGTCAGCTCTCTTCAGGAGTGATGCGACGGAGTCGAACGGCTCGCGCATGGCGAGGCCGACGCTCGCTCCGAACTCGATCCCAACGCTGGGGTCGCACTGGTCGATGACTGCACTGCGCACCCGACCGGCCACCTCGAGGGCGTGTGCGGCGGTGACGATCGGGTCGAGGATGAGGACGAACTCGTCGCCACCGATGCGGGCGGCGGTGTCACCGGATCGAACTTCGCTCTGCAGGGCCGTCGCGACTCGACGGAGCACATCGTCGCCGACGGCGTGTCCGTGGCGGTCGTTGATGAGATTGAAGCCGTCGAGGTCGATGAAGCACAACGCGAGTCGACCGTCGACCCGTTCGGCACGTGCCAAACCGCGCGTGAGGCGCTCCTCGAACAACTGTCGATTCGGGAGACCGGTGAGCGGGTCGTGGCGGGCTTGATGAGCGAGCAGCTGAGCGAGCCGCTCGCGATCCGTGGTGTCGCGAGCGGTGATCACCACACCCTCCACCTCTGGCTGGTCGAGAAGATCGACGCTGACACACTCCATGTTCCGCCAGGTGCCATCCGCCGCAAGGATGCGAGCGGTGAAAGGCGAGCCATCGCTCTGTCCGGAGACCAACGCCTGCAGCTCGCCGACCGCCAGTGCCAGATCGTCGGGATGGACCAGTCCGAAGACTCCGGCAGGGTGACGGTACCCGTCCGGATATCCGAGGATGCGTTCGTTGGACGGGCTCGCGTACTTCACCCGACCGTGTTCGTCCACCACGACGATGATGTCGTTGGCATGCTGGAACAGGTACTCGAAGCGTGACAGCTCGAGCATCATCCGCCGTCGCTCGGTGATGTCGAACGTTGCCGCGATGGCGAGCGGCCGATCCGGATCGGGGATCACGGCGAGCTGGGTGTTGACCCAGATGTGCGTGCCGTCGGGACGCGCGACACGCTGCTCGAGCTCACCGCCGGATCGAGTGCCGTGTCGAATGTGGTGCCCGATGGCGGTCGCATCGGACTGGTGCGCATCATCGAGCAGCGTCACCACGTCGACGCCGATCAGTTCGGCTGCCGGACGACCGGCCTGGTCGGCGAAGGTGCGGTTGCACCGCAGGATCGAGCGGTCGGTGTCGAGGATCGCCAGCCCGACCGGCGCCGTCTCCAACGTCGCGTCGAGCAGGCGCTGGGCCAGATGATCGCTCGTGATGTCGGTGAACGTGATGACGAGGCTGCCGTCCTCGTCGGCGTCCGGCGTGCACGAGAGCCTGATCAGGATCCGGTGGCCGTCCTTGCGCCGCCACCCCACGATCTGTCCGATCACCGGTTGACGGGTGGTCGCCACGCGGATGAGGGGGCGGGCCGATCCTTCGAGTACGGCGCCGTGCTCGTCGTACGTCACCCACTCGCCGTTGCGCCACAGCGTCGTCAGCTCGTCCGCGGTGAAGCCGAGGATCTCGTGTGCCGCAGGGTTCATGCGCTGAATCGCGCCGGTGCGGTCGACGAGCAGCACGCCCTGCTCGAGGGCGTCCAGCGACACGCGCGCGGTCCGTTCGCTGATCCTCAGCGAGCGTTCCATCTCGACTCGGGCCGCGGCATGTTCTACCTCTGCGGTCACGTCCATGAACGCGGTCAGCGCGTGGGTGACCACCCCGTCGGCGTCTACCACCGGCTGCGACCGCACGTGCAGCCAACGACGGTCGCCGTCGGCGCGGCTGACACCCATGACCTCGCCAGAGCTCGGCAGACCGCTGCGCAGCACCTCCATGGCTGGGTGCTCGTCGCCTGACCATGGGGACCCGTCGGCGTGCGTCGCTCGCCACGCAGGATCGGTCGACGTCCTTCCCGACAGCTCGTCGGCGCTGAGGCCGAGCACCCGCTCGGCAGCGGGGTTCCACTCGACAATGGCTCCGGACAGATCCTGCAGCACCACTCCCTCGCTGAGGGTGTTGAGAATGACCGCCTTGTTCCTCTGACTCGCGTCGAGCTCGACGAGCAGACGCATCTCGTCCTTGCGTTCGAGCTCCTGCTCGACCAGGGTGGCGATGTGTTCGAGCGCTCTCCGTTGCACCTCGTCGAGCTGTCGCGGGCGCCGGTCGATGACGCAGAGCGTGCCCAGCGCGTAGCCCTCGTGATCGCGGATCACCTGGCCGGCGTAGAACCTGATCCCTGGTTCGCCGACGACCAACGGGTTGTCGCGGAAGCGCGAGTCGTGTGCGGCGTCGGGCACCTCGAACGGATGGGGGTCGTCTGCGACGATTGCGTGAGCACAGAAGGCGACCTCGCGGGTTGTCTCGGTGACGCTGAGGCCGTAGGCAGATTTGAACCACTGACGATCCCTGTCGATCAGCGACACCAGAGCGATCGGGGTCCCGACCACTAGCGCCGCCAACTCGGTCAGCCGATCGAAGCGCTCCTCGGCAACGGTGTCGAGGATGTCGAGACGATGCAGCGCGTCGATGCGACGGTCCTCGTCAGGCGGCATTTCTGCGGGATTCACATGTGGTGATCGGCGATCAACGTCCAGTACTTGAGGCGTTCTGCGATCGGATCGCGAATCGGTCTCATCGGAGCCGGCGTCGGCAGCCACCTGCGACTCCGGCCCTCCCGGAGTTGACGTGACCGAACGTCGGGCGAATCCCGCGGCTCAGGTCGGGTCGGGGTTCATCTCCCAGTGGTGAGGGGAACGCCAGAGCGCGGAGAGCGTGAGGTCTCGGATGGCGATCATCTCTCTTGGGATGCGATCGTTGAGGCGGATGAACAGTTCGTCGTGCGAGAGGATCTCTTTGTCCCAATCGTCGCGATCGAGTGACATCGCGTGCAGGTAGTCGGCCTCGGAGAAGTCCTCCAGGCCTGCCCAGTCGAGGTCGTGGAAGCGCGGCATCCAGCCGATCGGGCTCTCGAGCCCGTTGGCGCGGCCCTGGGTTCGTGCGACGATCCATTGCAGGACCCGCATGTTCTCCCCGAAGCCGGGCCACACGAACCGACCCTCGGCGTCGCGGCGAAACCAGTTGACGCCGAAGATCCGAGGCGGGTTCTCGATGGAACGGCCGAACGAGAGCCAGTGGTTGAAGTAGTCGGCCATGTGGTAGCCGGCGAAGGGCAGCATGGCGAACGGGTCACGACGCACAATCCCTTGCTCGCCGAACGCTGCGGCGGTGGTCTCGGAGCCCATGGTGGCTGCGAGGTACACACCGTGCGCCCAGTTGAACGACTGATGGACCAACGGCATCGTGCCCGACCGACGGCCACCGAACACGAACGCACTGATCTTGACCCCCGCTGGGTTGTCCCACTCAGGATCCACGACGGGGTTCTGAACCGCAGGAGCGGTGAACCTGGAGTTCGGATGCGCGGCCTTCTGGTCCGATGAAGGCGTCCAGTCGTTGCCCTTCCAATCGAGCAGGTGCGCCGGCACGTCGCCGTCGATGCCTTCCCACCACACGTCACCGTCATCGGTGAGCGCAACGTTGGTGAAGATCGTGTTCGCCCGAATCGTCGCCATCGCGCTCGGGTTCGTCGACATCGACGTTCCGGGTGCGACCCCGAAGTATCCCGCCTCGGGATTGATCGCGTGCAAGGTACCGTCGGCGGCCGCCTTGATCCAGGCGATGTCGTCGCCGACGGTGGTGACTTTCCAACCCGCAGCGGCGAACGATTCAGGAGGCTCGATCATGGCGAAGTTCGTCTTGCCGCATGCGCTCGGGAACGCCGCCGCCACGTAGGTCTTGGTTCCGTCCGGTTCGGTGACGCCCATGATCAACATGTGCTCGGCCAGCCAACCCTCGTCGCGAGCCATCGTCGATGCGATCCGCAGTGCCAGGCACTTCTTTCCCAGCAGTGCATTGCCGCCGTAGCCACTGCCGTACGACCAGATCGAGCGTTCCTCAGGGAAGTGCACGATGTACTTCACCGTCGGGTTGCACGGCCAGGTCACGTCCTGCTGACCCGGCTCGAGCGGGGCGCCCACGGTGTGCATGCACGGAACGAAGGCGCCATCGGCCCCCAGGACATCGAGCACTGCTGAGCCCATGCGGGTCATGATCTTCATGTTCACCGCCACGTACGCCGAATCGCTGATCTCGACACCGATCTGGGCGATCGGAGAACCGAGAGGGCCCATGCTGAACGGGATCACGTACATCGTCCGACCCCGCATCGAACCTTGGAACAGGCCGCCCAGGATTCCCTTCATCTCGGCGGGGTCCATCCAGTTGTTCGTCGGCCCAGCATCCTGCGCGGTGCGGCTGCAGATGTAGGTGCGATCCTCGACTCGCGCGACGTCACTCGGATCCGATCGTGCCAAGAAGCTGGCCGGACGAAGCTCGTCGTTCAGTTTGATGAACGTGCCGGCATCGACGAGTCGTTGTGTGAGGAGTTGGTACTCCTCCTCGGACCCATCACACCAGTGAACATCAGTCGGTTCGCACAAGGCGACCATGTCGTCGACCCAGGTACGGAGTCGAGCATGGCGCAAGTTCGTGGGAGCGTTCATCGTCAAAACCATACGCGGATCGTCGGCCTGCGGGCTCGGGCCCAATGTCACTTCGCGCCGGTCTCTGGTCGTCGGTCGGCGCCCATGTCGGCAGCCGCCTGTACAGACTCAGCGAACTCGGGAGGTGGCCTTCGGGCGGCTGGTGGCAGTGCCAAACATGCATTGGTTGCCATGTCCTGTAGTGCGGTGTACTCGCCTCGTGTTCGTTGCGTCGGCGTCGTGTCTGACACGCAGCGGCGAGGGCGGTTGTGCTCAGCTACCCGCATGCAGTTCGGCATCTTCTACGAGCACCAGCTCCCGAAGCCGTGGAGTGACGACGACGAGTTCTGCCTCCTGCGCGATGCGCTCGACCAGGTGGAGCTCGCCGACCGCCTCGGCTTCGACTACGCCTGGGAGGTCGAACACCACTTCCTCGACGAGTACTCGCACTCGTCCGCGCCGGAAGTGTTCCTCGCCGCGGCCGCCGCGCGCACGACACGCATCCGCCTCGGCCACGGCATCCGACAGGTGATCCCGAAGTACAACCATCCGGCCCGCACTGCCGAAGCGCTGGCGACGCTCGACCTCATCTCCGACGGTCGCGTCGACTTCGGCATCGGCGAGGGGGCAACGCGGTTGGAGCTGCACGGCTTCGACATCCCCGCCAAGCAGAAGCGCGCCATGGCCCTCGAAGCCGCCGAGCAGATCGCCAACATGATGGTGCTCGACCCCTACCCAGGCTACACGTCCGACACGTTCTCGATGCCGTGCCGCAACGTGCTGCCCAAGCCGCGCCAGAAGCCGCACCCACCGATGTGGATGGCGTGCACCAACCGCGAGACCATCAAGGTGGCCGCTCGTCAAGGCATCGGCGCGCTGGCCTTCAGCTTCGTCGACCCCGACGAGGCGAAGTCGTGGGTCGACGTGTACTACGACATCATCCGCAGCGAGGAGTGCGTCGCACTCGGTCACAGCGTCAACGCCAACATCGCGCTGGTCACCGGGTTCTCGCTGCACCCCGACCGTGCCGAGGCGATCCGGCGCGGGCAGGAGGGCTTCGAGTTCTTCGGCTACGCGCTCAACGCACTCGTCGCGCACGATCAGGTGCCGGGACGCACCGACCTGTGGGGCGAGTTCCAGGCTCGTCGCTCGCCCGACAGCGTTGCGCTCCGCATCGCAGCCGCCGACGAGCAGGGCGAGTCGTTCGCCAGTTGCATCGGCACTCCTGCCGACGCGGCGCGCTACCTGCGCCAGATGCGCGACGTCGGCGTCGACCAGGTCATCTTCATCCAGCAGGCGGGGCGCAACGCGCACGCCGACATCTGCTCGTCGCTCGAGTTGTTCGCATCCGACGTGATGCCCGAGTTCAGTGCCGACGATGCCGAGAGCCGGCAGCGCAAGGAGGCAGAGCTGGCGCCGTTCATCGACGCCGCGCTCGCCCGCAAGTCGTGGATGCAACCGCTCGACGACGCCGACATCCCGGTCGTGCGAGCGTCGGTCGCCAAGGCCCAGACTGCCGGCACCCTCGCCTGAGTCCGGCTTCAGTCAGCGGGCTGATGCCGGAGCCGAGCTCGTGCTCGCGCAGCTCGGCGCACGAGGTGGTCGCGCTCGGCAACCCGGGTGGTGCGCGCAGCCGCGGCGGCGTAGGCATCGCCGGCCGACGCGAAGTCGCCGGCCATCTCGAACAGGTAGGCGCGCACGGCGTACCACTGCTGCTGCTCGCCGAGCACCGCGCTCACCCGGTCGGTCTCGGCAAGGCCGGCCGCGGCACCACGAACATGACCGACCGCGACCGCGCGGTTGAGCACCACAGCAGCGTCCGGTTCGGTCGTGAGCGCGACCAGGTCGTCGTACCACTCCAGGATCTGCGGCCAATCGGTGTCGGCCGATGTCGTCGCGTCGGCATGGAGCGCAGCGATCGCTGCGAGCATCTGGTAGCGCCCGTGGCGGTCCTCCGCGAGTGCCCGCTGCAGCACATCGATGCCCTCCGCGATCTCATTCGTGTCCCACACGGAGCGGTCCTGCTCGTCGAGTGGCACGAACCGGCCCTGCGCATCGCTGCGCGCGGGCAGCCGCGAGTGCTGGAGCAGCAGCAGCGCCAGCAGGCCCCGTGCCTCCGGCTCCGGCGTCGCCAGTGTGAGCTGGCGCGCGAGACGAATCGCTTCGCTGGCCAGGTCGTTCCGGCGTCCATGACCCGCGTGGTACACGAGCGACACCACCCGCAGCACGACAGCGAGATCGCCGGGCTCGGTGAACTGGCGGTCGCGCACGGTGCGCTTCGCGCGGCTGATCCGTTGCGCCATCGTCGCCTCCGGCACGAAGAATGCGTCGGCGATGTCGCTCGTGGTCAACCCGCCGACCGCTCTCAACGTGAGCGCGATCTGCGATGCCGGCGAGAGGTCGGGATGACAGCAGCAGAACAGCAACAGCAACGTGTCGTCGCCGAGCTCTGTGGGGCCCTGGGCCGGTTCGTCGGCCACCGCTGCTTCACGACGATGCCGCGCCGACTCGCTGCGTCGCGCATCGATCAAGCGTCGTTGCGAGACCGCGATGAGCCACGCCTGCGGGTCGCGCGGCGGCCGTTCCGGCCACACTCGCAGCGCTTCAACGATCGCGTCCTGCACCGCATCCTCGGCCGTGGCGAAGTCCTCACCGCGACGGAGCAGGGCGGCCAACGCCTTCGGCGCGAGCGACCGGACGAGGAGATCGACCTCGCCCGGCCGCCACTCGCCGCTCACGCTCAGTCCATCACCTCGCGCACGTCGATCCACTCGTACATCGGCTCGCCGCCCGGTCCGGGTTCTGACGAGACCCACGCCGCCACCTCGACGGCACGTTCATGGCTGTCGACGTCGATCATGTACCACCCGGCCACGAGGTCGCTGGTCTCGGGGTGCGGGCCATCGGTCGTGACCGGCGCCGCGTCGGGGCCGCCGTAGCGCACCCACGTCTGCGCCATGGTGAGCGCCCGCGCGTCGACGTACTCACCGCTCTCCTTGAGCACCTTGCTCACCTCGCGGAGGAAGTTCATGTGCGCATCGACGTCGTCGGGTGCCCATTGGTCCATGGGCGGGAACGGGATGTGCGGATCGGGGCCGCCGCGGTAGTGCTTGAGCAACAGGTACTTCGGCATGGAACTCTCCTCGTCGTCGGCCACGTCGGTCGCGGCTCTCACCATAGGAGCGGAGCCGTCACTCGTTTCTCGACATCCACCTCACGAGTCGTTCGCCAACTGTCGCGCGATCTCGATCAGCTCGACCGGCTCGCGACTCGACTCCAGCCGGTACTCCATGGCGCCCGTGCGCCACACCACCGCCGTGGTGGCCGCCACGATGCGATGGGGCGTCTGCAACAAGTGGTCGCCTTCGATCACCATCGCACTGTCGCCGAGGCCGTCGACCCGTTGGATCTGCGCGCCGCTCGACACCAGCTTCTCGAAGTAGCGATCGGCGTCGATCGACTCGACGTGGATCCACAGTGTCGACCCGTCCGGCCACAGCACCAGCACGCCGCCTTCGGGCATGCGCGCGAAGCCCGACGGTGCACCGAGATCGGATCCGTCGAGGCCGCCCAGCGACTCGCCGGTGATCTCCTCCGCCCGCGTCCGATCGATGCGGGTCAGGTCGGCATCGATCGACTGGATCGCCTCGATCGTGGTGGTCGGCGACGGATCGATGCGGATGCGTGTGGAACCGATGCCCAACCAGTCGGCCACCGCGGTCCGCAGCGGAGCAATGGCCACGACGAGCAGGATCACTGCCGCGGCGGCCGCCAGTGCGACGCGCACCACCGACGACCAGCGTCGGTCGTCGCGGGCCGGCACGTCAGCCGGCCCGGTGAACAGGTGTTGACCGACGTCGGCCAGCACCTCGGCCAGCCGGTCGTCATCGAGATCGATCATCGAGTTCCTCCTTCTGGAGACGGACGAGCTGGGCTCGGAGCCGAGCCGTCGCCCGCGACAGCCGCGACTTCACCGTGCCCACCGGGCAGGCGAGCACCTCGGACATCTCGTGTTCGGTGAGCTGTTCGAAGTGACGCAGCGCGATCACCAATCGGTCGTCGGCGTCGAGCCGGTTGACGGCCGCGATCACCGCGACTCGCTCGATGTGGGTGACCGCCCGGTCGGCGGGGTCGGGCACGGACCCTTCGTGCGGCGCGCGCAGCTCCAGCGCGGCACGCCGACCACGCGATCGGCGCGCGTTCTTTCCCGCATTGGCGACCACGTGCAGGTACCAACTGCGAAACCCTCTCGCCGGATCGATGGTGGCGTGCGCTCGCCACGCCCGCACATCGGCGTCCTGCACCACGTCGTCCGCCCCGCTCGCCGTGCCGAGCATCACCGTCGCCACCCGGAGCGCGCTCGACCGGTGGCGAGTCAACAGCTCGCCGAAGGCCGCGGCGTCGCCGGAACTGGCTCGCCGCACGAGGGTGTGCTCCTGCTCGTCGATCAGTGACGCTCAGCCTTGCAGCAGATGGTCGACCAACGCGTCGATCTCTGCCTCCGTGAGGCCCAGGTCGGGCATCGCGGTCGTCGGGCCACCGGACACCCACGCAGGCGACAGGAACGCAGACGGAGTACGCATCGACTCGGCGAGGTAGTCGCGGGCGCTCATGCCGGGCCGCCGCTCGGCCGCCCACGAAGCAGCATCGTCGAGTGGTGGGAACGCGCCCACGAGCGGGGTGGAGTCCGGTCCGATGTGGCAGCTGGCGCAACCCTTGCTCTGGAACAGCTCCGCGCCCGACACCGCCACCGGCTTCGGTGCAGCACTCTCGGACGGTTCGGTCTGCCAGCCGACCACAGCCGCGGCCGCAGCGACGATCGCCGCGGCCGCCGCCAGGATGGCGGCTCGGCTCACGCCGCCGCCGTTCGCCGGCGGCGACTCGACACGAAGTCGACGATGGCGAACGCTGCCAGGCACACGGCCAGTGCGATGAGGCCGTAGCGGAGCACGGCCGGGAACCGGTGCTCGCTGCCGGCACCCGCAACCGCGCCGCTCGTCGCGGCGTCGACCGACAGCACGCCGAGATCCTGCGGGCCGAACGAGCCTTGGATGACCGACCAGTTGAAGTCACCCGCCGCCGGGAAGACGACCGAGGCGACGTAGTGCCCCACGACGCCCTGCCGTTCGGCGGGGAACCGTTGCACCGTGCCGTCGGCCGCGACCACCTCGATGGCGACGCCGTCAGCGATGTCGACGGGTGTCACGCCGTGCTGTCGGATCGTGAAGCCGACGTCGACCGGCTCGCCGGGCACCGGCACCGGCGTGGCATCGAGCGTGGTGACCGCCCATCCTCCGGCGGCGGCGGTGCCGCCGAGGCCGAGGATCGCGAGCAGTGCGACGAGCAGACCGACGAGGGTTCGGGAGTGTGCGTGGTGCCGTTCAGGAACAGGGTGCTGGTTCATGCCCGTCCTACCCCGCTGCGGGCAGGTCGGTTCCCTCGTCCGCGGCGACCATCCGAGTGGGTGCGTCCCGACGGGGTGCACTGTGCCACTCGGATGGCGCCGTGCCACTCGGATGGCGCCGTGCCACTCGGATGGCGCCGTGCCACTCGGATGGCGCCGTGCCACTCGG
>JAUXQB010000192.1 GCA_030685215.1 Actinomycetota bacterium | reverse complement strand
CTCGCGCGCACAAGAACAGGCGCATCCCGTCGGCTCTCCACCTCCGAAATGCGTTCTGTGTCATGCCCTGAGCGAGGAATCCTCGGTCGATCCATGACGAGGACCGGAACTCGCGGGTGGAAGAGGCTGGAGCACCGGCGCGGCAGCGTCATCGATGACGACCTTCACGCCGTCGACGGGGCATGATCGTCGGATGACGGACTGGTTCGACATCACGCGCCGCAACGCACGCTCGGTGCAGACCACCATCGGCTGGATCTTCTGGGATCCGGGCGCGGTGCAGCGCTACCAGGCGGCGGGTCTCCCGGAGGGTTTCGCCGGTCCGCTCGGCTACATCGCTGCCAGGTGCGCGCCGCTGGCAGCCGCGGGACCCGCTGCGATCACGGCAGCCTTCGGTTCGATCAGCCCGGTGGGCATCACCGCGGTGTTCGACCTGCTCGGCACCGTCGATCGCTTTCGGGAGATGTGGGACGCACGCGACGAAGCAGTGGCGGAGGGCCTTCGTGCGCACGCGCCCGCCATCGTCGAGCCCCTGGTGGAGTATGCGGACGAGCTGTGGGCGACGGTCGATCAGCTGCCGCTGGTGGGCCGCACCTTCTACGGCGCGCACCTCGCGATGCCGCGGCCGAGCGACCCGCTGCTCTCCGGTTGGCACGCCGTCAACTGCCTGCGCGAGTGGCGCGGCGACACGCACTGGGCGCTGGTGGTGGCCGCAGGCCTCTCGCATGCGGAAGCGTCGATCCTGCACAACGCATGGCTCGGCTACGAGCCCGACTGGCTGGCCCGCTCACGTGGCACCACTCCTGACGCCATCGAGGTCGGTTGGGAACGGCTGCGTCGCCGCGGCCTCGTCGTCGACCGCACCGTCACCGCCGAGGGAGTCGCGCTGCGACAGCGCATCGAGGACGACACCGACCGGCTCACCACCCTGCCGTGGGAGCTGATCGGCGAAGCCCGTGCGCGCGAGTTCGCGCAGCGCTTCGAACCGCCGTGCGAACTGCTGCTCCGGCGTGTCGACGAGACCGCCGGCGTCAACTACCAGCCCGCCTCGCGTCTGCGACCCGATCAGGCTCCCTGACCGCGGGCGTCAGAGCGCGGCGAGCGTTGCCGCGAGTTGGGCCACATCGACGCGGAAGTTGGCGTGCTGCGGGCTCTGGCCGGGCTCGGCGGGACAGCTCAGTCGCGTGAAGTCGAACCCGAGTTCGCCGGCCGCGCGCCGGAAGCTCTCCGGGTGCCACCGGTCGGAGCACAGCTCGACGACGCTCATCGGGTTGCCGATGCGGAACATCATGTTGGTCAACCCTGCGCCGTGGATCGCGACGAGACACGACGTGCGCCGGAACAGCTCGATCTGGTCGGCGAGCGGCCACCCGGTGGTGTCGACGGTCTCGTAGCCGGCGGCAGTGGTGACCGCCTCGACCTCGTCGAGGTTGACGATGCAACGCGTCGCCGGTGGGCGGCGCACCAGGAACACCTTGCGACCCGGCTCGGACGGGGGAAGCGGCGTGAGGTGCAAGCGATCGACGATGAACCGAGCAGTGGCGGCATGCGAGGAACGCGACCTGCCGAACGTGACCTCGCGTGCGCGGATGTACATGTCGTGCTGCTGCACCACCCACTGCATCCGCGCGAAGTCGCCCATCGACAACAGTTCCCTCACGAACCGCAACTCTGCAGCCGAGGGGCCGACGACGATCGGGAGATCGTCGAGTGCCCGCGCCCGGTGCAGCAGTTCGAGCATGCCGATGACGTCGGCGAAGAAGTGGTAGTAGTTCCACTCGTAGAAGTGACGCAGCGACACCACTCGGTCGAGCTCCACCACCTGACGGGCACGTCGTTCACGCGGTGAGTGCCACTTCCGCACCGACGGAATGCCGTAGCTCCACGGTGGCAGTGCGCCGCGCAGTGCGTCGAAGCCCTCCAGGCACAGCCGCCGCGGTTCGACGATCGGGTAGCCGTACTGCGGCTCGATGACCGTGGCCGATTCGGTGCGCCACAGCAGCTCGTCTCGCCGGCGGCCGGTGAGGACCTGACGGCGATGCACGACCGCCGGGCGCGACGAGCGCGCAGTCAGGCCGAGTGCCTTCCACGCGACCGCGTTGGCCAGCTTCCCGCCGACGGACACGAGCCGGTGCAACGCGGCCTCAGAGGTACTGGCCGGTGGCGACGCGCTCGATGGCGCGGCCGCCCTCGCGGTCCTTCTGTTCGCGGCCCTTGACGAGGGTGCGGATGAACACGATGCGCTCGCCCTTCTTGCCGCTGATCTTCGCCCAGTCGTCGGGGTTGGTGGTGTTGGGCAGATCTTCGTGTTCCTTGTACTCCTGCTTGATGCTGTCGAGCAGGTCCTGCTGGCACACACCGCGCTGCCCGCCGGCGATGACTCGCTTGATGGCCAGTTTCTTCGCCCGGCGGACGATGTTCTCGATCATGGCCCCCGACGCGAAGTCCTTGTAGTACAGGATCTCCTTGTCGCCGTTCTGGTAGGTGACCTCGAGGAACTGGTTGGCCTCGTCGTCGCGGTACATCTCGCGGGCTGTCGCTTCGATCATCGCCGGCACCGCGGACTCGGGGTCGATGGGGATCTCGTCGGTGAGGTACTGCGCGAAGATCTGGCGTGCCGCCATCTCGCTGGGGCGCTCGATCTTGATCTTCACGTCGAGCCGGCCGGGTCGCAGGATGGCCGGGTCGATGAGGTCTTCGCGGTTGGTAGCGCCGATGACGATGACGTTGCGCAGCCCTTCCACCCCGTCGATCTCGGCGAGCAGCTGCGGCACGATGGTGCTCTCCATGTCGCTGCTGATACCCGAGCCACGAGTGCGGAACATGCTGTCCATCTCGTCGAAGAACACAATGACCGGCCAGCCCTCCTCGCTCTTCTCGCGTGCTCGCTGGAACACGAGGCGGATCTGGCGTTCGGTCTCGCCGACGTACTTGTTGAGCAGCTCGGGACCCTTGATGTTGATGAAGTAGCTGCGGCCCTTCTCGCCGCCGGTCTTCTCCGCGACCTTCTTGGCCAACGAGTTGGCGACCGCCTTCGCGATGAGGGTCTTGCCGCAGCCAGGAGGCCCGTACAGCAGGATGCCCTTCGGCGCGGGCAGCTGGTGCTCGGCGAACAGGTCGGCGTACAGGAACGGCAGCTCCACCGCGTCGGCGATCTGCTCGATCTGCGAATCGAGGCCACCGATGTCGGCGTACGAGATGTCGGGCACCTCTTCGAGGAGCAGGTCTTCCACCTCCGGCCGGGGCAGCTTCTCGAGCAGCAGGTTGCTGCGTGAATCGAGCCGCAAGGTGTCGCCGCTGCGCAGGTGCACGCCGCGCAGCACGTCGGCCAGTTCGCAGACCCGTTCCTCGTCGGCGCGGCCGATGACCAGCGCCCGCACGCCGTCGTCGAGCAGCTCCTTGATGGTGACGACCTCACCGGTGACCTCGGCCTCGCGTGCCTGCACCACGTTGAAGCTCTCGTTGAGCACCACCTCGGCGCCGCGTTCGATCTCGTCGTGGTCGATGTCGGGGTGCAGGCTCACTCGCATCTTGCGACCGCTGGTGAGCACGTCGACGGTGCCGTCGTCGTTCTTGCCGACGATGACGCCGTACGCGGACGGCGGCTGGGTGAGCTTCTCGACCTCGTCGCGCAGCGCGGCGATGTGCTCGCGGGCTTCGCGGAGCGTGTAGCTCAGCTTCTCGTTCTGGGAGACGGCGTGTGCCAGCTGCCCCTTGGTCTCGAGGAGGCGTTCCTCGAGCGCACGCTGTCGCTTCGGTGCGTCGGCGAGTTTGCGACGCAGTTGTTCGATCTCTCCTTCGAGCACGACCACCTGCGACTGCAGCACAGCCATCGACTCGTCGGTGTCACCATCGGCCATGGCAGGAACCTAACACCACGATGCCCGCCGTTGTCGGACAACGGCGGGCATCGCAGCGGGTTCTCTAGCGGGAGAACGACTGTGGGAAATCAGACCGCCGGGCGGCGGGTGGTGAGCATGAACGACGCACCGATGAGCAGCAGGCCGAGCGAGATGAGGCCGAGCGAGCCGCTCGACCCACCCGTGCGGGGCAGGCTGCCTGCCACCGTGGTGGTGGGACCACCGGAACCGAGCACGGTGGTGGTGGTCGTGCCTGCCACCGTCGTGGTGGTGGTGGGGCCGCCCGATCCGAGTTCGGTGGTGGTGGTTGCCGGGATGGTCGTGGTGGTGGCCGGAACCGTGGTGGTGGTGCCGAGCACGGTCGTGGTGGTGGCCGGCACCGTCGTCGTGGTGGCGGGAACCGTGGTCGTGGTGGCGGGGACCGTGGTCGTGGTGGCGGGGACCGTGGTCGTCGTTGCCGGAACGGTGGTCGTGGTTGCCGGAACGGTGGTGGTGGTTGCCGGAACGGTGGTGGCGGGAACCGTGGTGGTGGTGGCGGGAACCGTGGTGGTTGTTGCCGGGACCGTCGTCGTGGTGGCGGGGACCGTCGTCGTGGTGGCCGGCAGCGTGGTGGTGGTGCACGGCTTCGGGTTGTACACCTTCACGAAGCTCGTCTGGCCGCCGCCGCCGCCGTCGCCCCAGGTGCCGAGCGTCGCGACCCACACGATGATGTAGTTCTCGCCGTCGGGGAACGTGAACTGACCGGAGAGGCTGTAGCCGTTGCCGGCGTTGAACGCGCCGTTCAGCAGCGGCACGGTGCCGGCGTCGCTGCCGCGCTGGTAATACACGCGGACGTCGGGGTTGGTGCGGTAGACGGGATCGCCCCACCCGTCCCAGGCCTGGGTGCTCCAGGTGACGATGCGTTCGCAGGTGACCGACGCGGTGAGGTCGGCATGGTGTGCGGAGGCGGTGCCCGCACCGGTACCGACCACGCCGAAGATGGCGATGACCACGCCGGTGATGAACAGGGCCAGTCGCTGCCAGCTGCGATTGTGTTGAGTCTTCATGACTGCCTTCCCGGTGGTCTTGCCGCCGACACGTAGGGAGTGTTCCCGCTCGGTGGCGACTCGTGTGTCGGTCGCCACGTTCCTGTCTCGTTGGTTGTGGAGCTTAGTCACCCTTCGTCACCCAGAGTGTTGGACAATCTGCGGAAACGCCGAAAATGAGCCTCAAGAACTAGGCAACTGTCACGCACGGTGGTCGAGCGGGTGCGGACCGTAGAAATGCCGGTCTGAGAGTCTCGGCATGTATGCTCAGGAACGTCTGACCCTCGGATTTAGGAGACAACACGACATGAAGGTCTGGATCGACCAGGATCTCTGCACGGGCGATGGCCTGTGCGAGGAGATCGCACCCGACGTCTTCACCTTGCTCGACGACGGCCTTGCCTACGTCAAGGAAGGCGACAAGGTGTACGCAACCGCGAAGGGTCTCCCCCAGGGCGCCGACGGCATGGCGAACATCCCCGACAACCGCCTCGACGCGGTCATCGAGAGCGCCGAAGAGTGCCCCGGCGAGTGCATCTTCATCGAACCCTGATCAGCGAGCACGTTCTCTGAAGAAGGCGGCCCACGGGCCGCCTTCTTCGCGTCACCGGTCCGGTCGCCCAGAGCCTTGCGAAGCTTTTCATCACGGATGCCGTGATGAAAGGCTTCCCGACCTGGGCCTCAGCCGATGAAGCGGCCGACGGTGAGGAAGCCGGTGTGGGCCACCATCCGGTGGTCGGGGCGCACCGCCTGGCCCTCGATGTGCCAGCCGCGGTGCAGCACCTCGAGCGTGCGCGTGCCGCTCCACATGCGGTTGGCCATGGCCTCGCGGGTCTGCGCGGCCTGCGTGATGGACGGCGTGTACGCGATGAGGATGCCGCCGGGCCGCAGCGCTTCCACGGCGTGCGGCACCACGTTCCACGGCTCGGGCAGGTCGAGCACCACGCGGTCGATGTCGCGCTCGTCGATGCCCTCGTAGCAGTCGCGGAGGTGCAGGTGGTAGCGATCGAGTGCCTCCTCACCGAGGAAGCTGCGCACGTTGGTGCGCGCCCGGTTGAGGAAGTCCTCGCGGATCTCGTAGCCGACGATCTCGGCGCCGTAGCGCAGCATGGTCATGCTGAGCGCGCCGGAACCGACGCCGCTCTCCAGCACGCGCACGCCCGGGCCGATGTCGGCCAGCATGCAGATGGGCCCGAGGTCCTTGGGGTAGATGACCTGCGCGCCGCGCGGCATCTCGAGCACGAAGTCCTCCAGCGTGGGCCGCAGCGCGGTGTAGCTGGCGCCCTTGGTGCTCTTCAGCACCACGCCTTCGGGCTTGTCGACGAACTCGGCGTGCGGCACCAGCCCGGCATGCGTGTGGAACTCGGCTCCCTCGGCGAGCGTGATGAGGTAGCGGCGCTGCTTGTTGTCGAGCAGCAGCACCTTGTCGCCGTATGCGAGCGGTCGGTTCATCGTCGTCCTCTTCCTTTTCCGAGCACCAGTTCCACCGGTACCGGGTCGTGTGCGCTGGCCTTCTCGGCCACGCGGCAGAACGCGCACAGGTCGCCCGTGGTGGGCGCCCCGCACGAGCCGCACGACTGCAACCCGTGGGTGGCCGCAGCCGACCGGCCGGCCAGCAGCGGCGCCATGTTGTCGAGGAAGTTCAGGTAGAAGGCGGCCTTGCTGCCCGGCGACTCCTGCTCGATCGCGTTGAGCGCGGCTTTGTACGCGAGGTGCTTGTTGCCCAGCGCCATCGGGCACTCGTCGACCAGGTAGTCGATGCCGCGCACGATGCACCATGCCGCCATCTCCCGCTCGGTGAGGCGGATGAGCGGCTTCACCTTCTTCGGGAAGCCGTCGCGTGCGGGCAGCACGGGCAGCTGGCGGGAGAGGTACTCGACGTCCCAGCGCAGGGTGTTGCCGAACAGCACTGCGGCCTCGTCGTCGAGGTTGTGGCCGGTGACCAGCACCGTGTAGCCGCCGTCGAGCGCGGCCTTGTCGAACAGGTGACGCTTGCTGATGCCGCACGCACTGCACGGCACTCGCTTGGTTGCCTTGGCCGCGGTGGGCACGTCGTAGCCGTACTCGTCGCGCAACGAGATCTCGATGAGCCGCAGGTTGCGCTCATGCGCGAACGCGCGGGCGAACTCGCCCGACGTCTCGCTGTACTCGCCGATGCCGAGGCCGATGTACAGGCCGTCGGCCTGGTAGCCGAGCTCGAGGAGGATGTCCCAGACCGCGAGGCTGTCCTTGCCTCCGGACACGGCCACGAGCACCCGGTCGTCCTTGGAGAGCATGTCGAACTTCTCGATCGCCTTCACCACCTGGCGACGGCACAGTTCGAGGAAGTGGTCGGCGCAGAAGTGCGCGTTGTGGCGCGGCAGATCGATGATGGCCGGCGCCTTGCACACCCGGCACTTGGAACCCACTGCCACCATCAGCAGCCACCCGAGATGACGGGCCGGATCTCGACCACGTCGTCGGCCGCCAGCTCGGCATCGCCGGGCACCAGCGTGCCGTTGCGGATGACGAGGTGCGACTCTCTGGCCAGTTCCAGCGATGCCAGCAGCGCGTTGACACTGCGCTTGCCGGTGAGCTCGAGTTCGCGTCGGGGGTTGCGCAGCAGCACCTTCATCGCACCAGTGTGCCTGGCGAGCGGTGTCAGCGTGCGCGCTTGATGGCCTTGCGTTCGGCGCGCGTGAGCGGACCGATGGCCTCGATGCGCACGAACTGCCCGGGCTTGAGCTTCTCGACGGCCACGATCTGCTCCTGCTTGCCCGCGACGCGCTTGAGCAGCCGCGGACCCCACAGGATGACGCCGACCGCCATCCAACCCCGGCTGCCGCCGAGCAGGCCCTTGTAGAGCGCACTGCGGCGGAGCAGAGCGGTGGGTGAGAGCAGGCGCGTGCGCCGGGCCACGATGACTAGACCCGTCGGATCTCGACGAACGTGGTCTTCTTCTTGCCGGAGCGCTTGCCGATGAGGAACACCAGGATCAACAGCACCACACCACCGACGGTGGCGATGGTGGCGAGGGTCTGCTTCTGGTCGTTGAGCTTGCCCTGCCAGCCACCCTGCGCCTCACGGAACTTGCTCTCCAGGTCGTCGCGAGTGATGCGTTGCTGCGCCATGTCAGCGCTTCTCCTTCGTGAGAGGACTCTTGTTGATGCGCATGAAGGCGAGCACGGCCACCAGCACGCAGAAGATGAGGCCGAACAGGTACGGCAACAGGCGCATGCCACGACCGTCGAACGTGCCCGGCCACTCGGTCTGGATGAGTCGCAGCAGGCCCAGCACCAGGAAGGCGGTGGCGGTGCCGATGAGCACGGCGCCGGCCAGGCCGAGGAGGATCCAGCGACCGGCACCCTTCAGCGGGCCGAGGGTCTCCTGGCGGGCGTAGTCCTTGATGAGCTGCACCGTCTGGCCGATCTGGCCCTGCGGTGCAGCGTTCTTGGGGGCGCGGGGCTTCTCGGGCACGCCCACATGTGTAGCACGCGATCGCACCTTTCCCCTACCGTCGCGGCGAATTCCCGGGGCTCAGGGGCTCTGCAGCCGGAACGCCTGCACGGCCTCCAGATCGCCCAGCAGGGCGTCGAGCAGGCCGAGCCGCGCGCCGGGCCCTGCGGAGCACAGCAGGTCGTACGCATCGGCGGCACCCACCGGGGCGAGCTCGGCGAGTTGGTAGCTGGCGGCGCGTGGCTCGTCGGACACGTCGACCGACGGGTCGGTCGCCGCGTCGCCCAGCTCGAGCGCCAACGCCGCAGCGCGGCGAGCGCGCTGTGTGATCTCGGACAGGCGCCCAGCGTCGACGGGCTCGTCGAGGTCGTCCCACTCCTCGATCTCCGCGATCGGGTACGGATCGTCGGCGAGCCAGCGCTCGACTCGAAGACGCTGCACCCCCACCGCGATGACCGCGAACCGTCCGTCGGGCAGCTCGGCGACCTGCACCATCCTGGCAACCGTGCCGACCGGTCGCCGCACGTCGCCGCCGCCCACTTCGTGACCGCGGTCGATGAGCACGACGCCGAACTCGTGGTCGTCGGCGGCGATGCAGTCGCGCACGAGCGACTGGTAGCGCGGCTCGAACACGTGCAGCGACAGCACACCGCCGGGCAGCAGCACGTTGCCCAGCGGGAACATCGGTAGCACGCGCATCAGCGTGGTCCGAGCGTGTCGGCCGCGGGGCCCGACGGGTACCCGGCCATGATGCCGGCGAACAGCTCCCAGATCGGGCGGTACTCGCTCTGGTTGGTGATGGTCTCGCCGTTGAGGAACATCACGAACTCGATCGCTCCCCCACCGACCTGCGGGATGTAGCCGCCGAGCGCTTTCGTGCCCGGCTTGTCGGCAACGCCGTCGGTGTTGTGCAGCGTGCCGGTCTTCGCGCGGATGACGCCCGACAGCGGTTGCCCTTCCTGGAACGCGTCGTTGAGGGTGCCGCCCTCCTCACCGCCGACGGGGAGGCCCTGACCGACCGCGTCGTCGACGCTGCCGTGCTGCAGCACCTCCAGCAGCGAGGCGCACGTGAGCCGGTTCTCGTCGGACAGGCCTGACCCGTCGACGAGCGTGACACCGTCGAGCGGGATACCCCACTCCCCGAGCGTCTCCATCACCACCGCCAAGCCGCCGACGGAGGTGGGGGCACCTCCGGCCTGCAACCCGATCTCCTTCAACATCAGCTCGGCGGTGTTGTTGTCGCTGGTGGTGAGCATCTGCTCGAGCACGGCCGGCAGGGGCAGCGAATCGATGGACGCGATGACGGGTGAGTCGTCGGCCGTGCCGGCTCTGGGTGCCCCTCCGACGGTGATGCCGCGTTCTCGTAGCAGTTGCGTGAGCACGGTGGCCGCGCCCACCACCGGGTCGTTCGACGAGCGGTCGATCGCCTCTCGCGAGTCGTTGACCAGCAGCCCCGACAGTGGGCCGCCTTCACTGAATCGAACGCCGTCGCCCCACGTGGGCAGGTACCACTCGTCGTCGTAGTGCGACGCATCGCCGACGACCGAACCGTTCACGGCCGTGACCCCCGCGGCCTTCACCGAGTCGGCCAGCGCCTCGATGGAGGTGACGTTGAACGGCGGGAACTTCTGGTTCGGCCCGGTCCACCACGAACTGCTGAGCAGCGGGTCGCCACCGCCGACGAAGAACAGGTTGCCGGCCACGACTCCCCCGTCGCCCATCGCTCCCGTCACCTCGGTGGTGTACACGAACTCCGGGCCGAGTACCTCCAGCGCGACGGCGGCCGTGATGACCTTCACGTTGCTGGCCGGGCGCAGCGGCACCTCGTCGTTCACCGCGGTGACCGGCGCGCCGTCGATGGCGACGGTGAGGCACGACGTGGGATCGATGACGTCGATGAGCGGTTGCAGGTCGTCGACGAACGTCGAGACGTTCACGTCGCGGGCGAGCACTGCGGGCGCGCGCCGCACCGACATGACGGGCGTGGTGAGCGCCGAGGGGGCGGCAGGTTCACCCGGTGCGACCGAGCTGGTGGAGGGTGATGCCGAGCCGGCGGGTGCGCGGCCGTCGGCGAATCGCCAGCACCCGCCCAGCAGCAGCGTGGGCACGAGCGCGACCGCGACGAGCCCGGGGTACGGGTTCCGACGGCGTGGAGCCACTCAGTCGAGCCCTCGTCGCTGGCGGAACTCGGCGTACTGCCACAGGTGTCCCAGGGCGGTGACCGCACGGTTGCCGCTGGCGTAGCACAGGCGGCCGGTAGCGCGCACCGCCCGGGGGCCGGCGTTGTCGGGGTCGGCGACCGCCAGCTCGGTGGCGGTGAGGATGGGCTTGTCGTACTTCACCGACAGTTCGTGGGCCGCTTGCGCGAACCGCTCGTCCTGTCGCTCGTGGTAGGCGACGATGCGCTCGAGGCCGTGGTCGGGGTAGAAGTGGCCTTCCTTCATCAGCCGACCCTGGTTGCTCTGGATGCCGAGACCGAGGTACACGACCGCGTCGACGTCGGGGTGCGCCGCGATCATCTCCATCACTTCCGGGATGGTGTCGCGCACTTCGCCGCCCGCGCAGTCGACGGGGTTGTTGCGGCTCCAGCGCGGCGGCAGCTTGGTGTCGATCTGCGCCTGCAGGTCGGCGGGAAGGTCCATCAGCTGCAGCCGCCCGTCGGCCGCGATGGCGTCGCTGGTGACCACGCCCCAGCCGCCGGCGGTGGTGAGCACGATCGTGTTCGGCCCCTTGGGCAGCGGCTGCGTCGCGAACGTGGCGGCCGCCTCGAAGGCTTCCTCCACCGTGGCGGCACGGGTGACGCCGGCCTGGCGGCAGGCACCGTCGAACACCTTGTCGTCGGCCGCGAGGGCGCCGGTGTGGCTGGCGGCCGCACGTGCACCGTTCGCGGTGGCGCCGCCCTTCACCACCACGAGCGGCTTGCGTGCCGCGACGGAGGCGAAGCGCTCGAGCAGGCCGCGCCCGTCGACGATGCCTTCCACGTACGCCAGCGAGACGGCCGTAGCCGTGTCGTCGGCGTACCAGTCGAGGTAGTCGGCAGGCGTGACCGCAGCCGCGTTGCCGGCCGACACCGCGCGGCTGATGCCGACGCCGGTCTGGCGCGAGTAGTTGAGGAAGCTGCTGACGAAGTTGCCGCTCTGGCTGGCGACGCCGATGCGGCCTGCGGGCGGGAACGGCGCCACGATCTGCGCGCACAGGTTGACGGGCGTGCTGACCACGCCCTGCCCGTTGGGCCCGGCCAGCAGGATGCCGAGCTCGTCGGCGAGCGCCACCAGCTCCGCCTCCGCCTGGCGACCTTCGTCGCCGGCCTCGCCGTAGCCGGCGCTGGTGAGGAACGCGGCCTTCACGCCCTTGGCCGCGCACGCGCGCAGCATGGCCGGGTTGGCGCTGGCGGGTGTGCAGACGAACACGAGGTCGATGGCATCGTCGGGCAGTTCGGCGATGTCGGCGACGGTGCGGATGCCGAGCACCTCCTCGCCCTGCAGGTTGGTGCCGTACACGCCCCCGGCGTAGCCGCTGGCGAGGATGTTGTGCAGGCTGACGAACCCGAACTTGCCAGGGTGGGTGGACGCACCGGTGACGAGCACGCCCTTCGGCTCGAACAGCGCACGGAACTGTGCGTCGGTGGGGCGCGGGCGGTGCACGGCCTCCTCTGCAGCGTGTTCACCGATCTCGACGAGTGCGTCGACCGCGACCGGTTGGCCGTCGGCCGCGATGATGAGCGGGTTGACGTCGACGCTCGCCACGTCGGGTCGAGCGGCCGCGAGTGCCGACAGTCCGAGCAGCACCTGCTGCAGCGCGACGCCGTCGACCGCCGCCTCGCCGCGGAACTCACCGAGCAGCTTCTGGGTCTTCAACCCGTCGATCATCTCTGCCGCGTCGATGGAGCTGAGCGGCACCGGGCGGAAGACCACGTCGGCCACCGCCTCGGCCAGCACTCCCCCGACGCCGAGCATCACGTTCGCGCCGAACTGTGGATCCCGCACCACGCCGGCGATGAGCTCGCGGTTGCCGCTGATCATCGGAGCGACCAGCAGCGTGACCGGACCGTCGGCCTCGGTGGCCTTGCCGAGCAGCTCGCTGGCAGCGGCCTCGACGGCCGCGGCGTCGCCCAGGCGCAGCTTGACCAGCCCTCGTTCGGTCTTGTGCGCGATGGCGTCGCCGCACAGCTTGACGACCACGGGGAACCCGACTGCTGCCGCGGCATCGGCGGCACCCGCGGCATCGACCACTTCGCGTTCGTCGGCCATCGGCACCCCGTACTCGCGCAGCAGTGCCTTCGAGGCTGCCTCGGAGAGCGTGTGCCCGTGCGTCGTGTCGGAGTTGGTCGTGGGAGGCGTGCCGGGCGTCGTCATCGGTGCCACGGTAGCCAACCGTGCCGCCGCAGCACCGTTCAGGTGCGAGGCGCGCCGACGTTGTAGGTGAGCAGGCTGCGGGCGATGAGCTTGCCGCTCGTGGCGCCGGTCAGCTCGGCCTCGCAGAACACGGTGGTTCGACCGCGCCGTACGATCCAACCTTCGGCGATGCCGTCTTCCTGCACCAGCGCCGACAGGTACTGCACGTGCATGTCGACCGTGCTGTACCGATGCTCGGCCGTGTAGGCGGAGCCGACCGCGGGCACCACCACGCTGTCGAGGATGGTGGCGATGGCGCCGCCGTGCACCACGCCGGCGGGTTGCTCGAGCTCGGGGCGGAAAGGCAGCCGCATGCGGCAGTAGTCGGTGCGCACGTCCTCCACGGTGAGCCCGACGAGCATCGGGAAGTAGGTGCGGTCCCAGCTCGCGAACTTCATCCAGCGCGCGTGCCGCTCGTCGTCGAGCGGAGCGAACCCTTCGGCGCGGCTCATGCTGCCGACGTGTGCTCGTGCAGCAACGCGGCGATCTGCGGCGCCGATTCGGTGATCATCAGGTGACCGGCGGGCATGATCTCGAGTCGCGATCCGGCGATGGCGACGGCCAGCGCATGCGAGTGCGACGCGTCGACCCAACGATCCTCGGCGCCGCCGATGACGAGCGTGGGTGCGGTGATGGCGGCGACCTCGGCCGCGATGTCGACCACGATGTCGAGGTCGAGGTGGGCCGCCGACCCCTCGGCGATGGTGGCCGCGCCCATGCCGATGGCCATCTCGAGGATCGGCTCCATGGCCTCGTGGGCGGCGGCGGTGAGCCCGTCGACCATCGCGTACCGCATGAACAGTTCCTTGTCGGTGGCGATGAGCCGCTTCCACAGCTCGAAGGTGGCGCGCATGCGGGCGTCGGTGGTGATCCATCCGGCGATGAGCGTCACGCTGCGCACCGCCGCGGGCTGCAGCCCGGCGAGCCCGGCCGCGGCGACGGCACCGAGCGAGTAGCCCGCCACGTGGTACCGCTCGTGGCCGAGGTGCTGCATGACGGCGTGCGCCTGTGCCGCGAGCGCTGCCACCGTGATCGGGCCGGAGGGCATCGCCGATTCGCCCGAGCCCGGGAACTCGACCATCACGTACGAGTACTCGACGCCGGCCGGCATCGCGCTGCGCACGGTGTCGAAACCGGTGCGGTTCATGGTGGTTCCGTGCAGCAGCAGCAGCGGCTCGCCCGCGCCTTCCGTTGCGTAACCGATGAGTTGTCCGTCGACGTCGAGCGTGGCCATGTGGCCGAACGTAGCCGCGAGGCGTCGGCGGCTACGGCTTGAGCGCGGCGACGAAGAACTCGGTGATGTGCACGCGGCGGCGCACCATCTCCTCCTTCGACAGCGCGTCGCCGTCGAGCAGCCCGCCCAGGAACGGTGCATCGCTGAAGTAGCTGAGCAGTGCGCCGTAGCCGGTGATGAGCAGGTGCTGCGGGTCCTGGCGGCGGAAGACGCCCGCGTCCATCTCGCGTTCGAAGAACGCCACCGCACGGTCGAACATCGGGCGCAGCACGGCGGCCAGGTCGATGCCGAGGTGTGCGCCACTGTCGAGCGCCTCGCGGCGCATCAGTCGCACGTAGTCGGGGTTGTCGGCGAACAGGTCGAACCCTGCCTGGATGACGAGCTCCATCTTGTGCTGGCCGGTCTCGGGACGGTTGATGGCCGATGCGAGCAGCTCGAACCAGTCGCTCAGCAGTTGCTCGAACACCTCGCCGTAGAGCGCCTCCTTCGACGGGAAGTGGTGCAGCAGGCTGGGGCGCCGGATGCCGACGCCTGCGGCGATGTCGTTCAGCGAGGTGCCGTCGTAGCCGTTCTCCGCGAAGCACTTGCGGGCCTCACTGAGGATGAGCTCTCTGGTGGAGAGATGCTCGCTCCCGTGATCAGCCATGGCTGCAGCATATGAGGCGCAACTCACATACGATGCCGATCGATGTCACGCCTCGACGCGGCCAGGGTGCTCAGTTCCGACGGCTGGCTCGGCCCCTCCCGCGTGTGGCTCGCCGAGGGCCGCATCGAGTCGATCGAGCCGCTCGACGGTGTCACCGGCGCCGCCGGTGAGCGGTGGCTCGTCCCCGGCTTCGTGGACCTCCAGGTCAACGGGATCGACGACGTCGACGTGTCGGTGGCCGACGGCGACGACTGGGCGCGGCTCGACGATCTGCTGCTCGCGCAAGGCGTCACCAGTTGGTGCCCCACGCTGGTGACGATGCCGCTCGACCGTTTCCAGCGGCCACTCGCGCGCATTGCCGCTGCGATGCAGCGCCCGCCGGCGGTGCGGCCCACGATCGTCGGCGCCCACCTCGAGGGACCGTTCCTCGGGCGTGCTGCCGGCGCACATCCCGTGGACCAGATCGTGCCCATCGACCTCGGATGGCTGGCCGACCTCCCCGCGCACGTCGCCTTGGTGACCCTCGGGGCAGAACAGCCACAGGCGGCCGCTGCCGCCCGCCTGCTCGCCGAGGCCGGCCGCCTCGTGTCGATCGGTCACACGCACGCGGACGAAGCCGAGTTCGATGCGGTAGTCGCGGCGGGCGCCCGCCTCACCACGCATCTGTTCAACGCGATGACCGGCGTGCACCACCGGCAACCGGGCGTCGCCACCTTCGCCCTCACCAACCCCGACGTGTGCGCGTCGATCATCGCCGACGGCGTGCACGTGCATCCACGGGTGCTACGCCTCGCGTTCGCCGCGTTGGGGCCGGGCCGCGCCGTGCTCGTCACCGACGCGGTGGCGTGGCGCAGTGGCCGCGTCGGCTCCATCGGCCTCGAGCTGCGCGACGGGGCACCGCGACTGCCCGACGGCACGCTGGCCGGCAGTGCGGTGCGCATGGACGAGGCCGTGCGCACGTGCGTCGACGCCGGCATCGACCCTGCGGTGGTGCTGCGGGCCGCGTCGACCACGCCGGCGCGACTGCTGGGCCTCACCGATCGAGGCCGCATCGCCCCCGGGTTGCGTGCGGACCTGGTCGCCGTCACACCGGAGCTCGCGGTGGAACAGGTGTGGGTGGCCGGCGAACCAGCCCTGCCCGGTCGGTGACGGCTGCTCAGTAGCCGGCGACGTCGACCTTCGCGACCACATCGGTGACGCGTACTCGCACGACCATCTCCGGCGGCACTGCGTTGCGCCGGCCGTACTCGTCGGCGCGGTCGGCGCCCATGTAGCGACCACCGATGCGGGTGCCCCAGTGCAGCAGCTCGTCGGGGTCGGTGGACACGGACGCGAGGCCGGTGACGGCGAGGAACGCGAACGGCGGCCGCTCGTCGTCGAAGCAGAGGGCCACGCGCCCGTCGCGCAGGATCGACTTGCCCTTGATGGTGGCGGCCGAGGTCATGAACACGATGTCGTCGCCGTCGAGGTCGACCCACACCGGGGCGACGTGCGGGCTGCCGTCGAGGCGGGTGACCGCGAGCTTGCCGGTGCGTGCCGGCACTGCGCGGACGAACTCCTGCCACCAGCCGTCGGGAGCAGTTCGGTAGCCCATGGGTGAACGGTACCCTGCCCGCCATGCAGATCGTTTCCGCCCTGTTCGTCGAGAACTTCGAGCTCCGTCAGGCCCCCGGTCCGTCCACCCGCATCGACATCACCGGGGCGATGTTCTCGATGGCTGCGCCGTCACCGGTACCGGTCACCATCGCGCCTCATCTCGTGGCGCTCATCTTCTGCCCACCCGGCGAGTCGGGCAGCGGCGTCTTCGAAGTGGTGTTCCGCAAGGGCATCGGCGACGACGACGAGCAGCTCGCCCGCAACGTGAGCCCGTTCACGGTGGAGCCGGGCAAGTTCACCTACCGCTTGGTGAAGGGCGACCTCGAGTTCGCCGAGTACGGACAGATCATCGCCCACTGCCGCGTGGGCCACGGCCCGTGGCACCTGGTGCCGTTCACGCTGCTGCCACCGGTCTGAGGGCCAGAGCTGGCGGGTACAGTCGTCGTCGTGCCCGACAGCCTCTCCCCCGACCTCGAACAACAGGCCATCTCGCTCATCCGCGGCTTCGCGATGGACGCACCACTCCGCGCGAAGAGCGGCCACCAGGGCACCGCGATGGCGCTCGCTCCGCTCGCCCACGTGCTCTACAGCCGCATCATGCGCCACGATCCGGCTCGCCCCGATTGGGCCGACCGCGATCGGTTCGTGCTGTCGAACGGGCATGCCTCCATCCTCCAGTACGCGATGCTCTACCTCAGCGGCTACGGCCTCGAGATGGCCGACATCCAGGCGTTCCGCCAATGGGGTTCCGCCACACCCGGTCACCCGGAGGTGGGCCACACGGCCGGCGTCGAGGTCACCACCGGCCCGCTCGGTCAGGGCTTCGCGAACGCTGTCGGCATGGCCATGGCCGAACGCAACCTGCGCGGCCGGTTCGGCGAGCAGGTCATCGACCACCACACGTTCGTGCTCGCCGGCGACGGCTGCTTCATGGAGGGCGTCAGCCACGAGGCCGCCTCGCTGGCCGGACACCAGCGGCTCGGCAACCTGGTGTGCATCTACGACGACAACCACATCACCATCGACGGCGACACCGCGCTCGCGTACAGCGACGACGTGGCCGGCCGCTTCGAGGCGTACGGGTGGCACGTCGAGCACCTCGGCGAGATCGCCGACCACTGCGACGCACTCGAAGCCGCCATCCGGCGCGCGATGGCCGTCACTGATCGGCCCAGCCTGCTCATCCTGCGCAGCCACATCGGTGCGCCCAGCCCCGATCTCACCGATCACCACACCGCACACGGCAACCCGTTCAACGCCGAGCAGATCGCGCGCACGAAGGCCGTCATGGGCATCCCCGACGAGCCGTTCTGGGCGCCCGCCGAGCTGGTCGAGGCCTACCGGGCCCACTGCGCGGCTCGCGGCACGCACGAGCGCGAGCAGTGGCAGCAACGCTTCGAGGCGGCCGGGATCGACGCCGCATTGTGGCACGCGCTGTGGGCGGCCGAGGGTCTCGACGGCTGGAAGTCGTCGCTGCCGGTGTTCGAGCAGGGCGAGTCCATCGCCACCCGAGTCGCCATCGAGAAGGCGTTCAACGCGGCCCTCGACACCGTGCCCGGCCTCGTCGCCGGCGCGGCCGACCTCACCGGCAACACGGGCACCAAGCTCGCCGGCCAGGTGGCCGCCACCGCCGCGGATCCCACGGGCCGGCAGGTCTACTACGGCATCCGCGAGCACGCGATGGGGTCTGCCATGGTCGGCATGGCGCTGCACGGCGGCGTGCTGCCGGCCGGCGGCACCTTCTTCGTGTTCCTCGACTACATGCGCCCGCCCGTGCGGCTGGCCGCGCTCAGCGGGGCGAAGGTCATCTTCGTGTTCACGCACGACTCCGTCGGCGTCGGCGAGGACGGGCCAACCCACCAGCCGGTCGAGCACGTCGCCACGCTGCGGGCCATCCCGAACCTGCAGGTCATCCGCCCGGCCGACGGCAACGAGACCGTGGCCGCCTTCGTCGCCGCCGTCGAGCACCCCGGCCCCACGGCGCTGGTGCTGTCTCGCCAGAACCTCACGGTCGTCACCGACGGGTCCGCGGTCGCCACCGGTGGCGGCATCGTGCGCGACGCCGCCGATCCGCAGGTCGTGCTGCTCGCCACCGGCTCCGAGGTGAGCCTGTGCGTCGAGGCGGCCGCGGCGCTGGAAGCCGACGGCGTCGCCGCTCGCGTGGTGAGCCTTCCGTCGTGGGATCGCTTCGAGGCCCAGCCGGCCGCGTACCGCCAGATGGTGCTGCCCGCCGGCGTGCCGGTGCTGTCCGTCGAAGCTGCCACCACGTTCGGGTGGGCACGCTGGGCCGACGACACCATCGGCATCGACCGCTTCGGAGCCAGTGCCCCGGGTGCCACCGTGCTCGAGAACCTGGGCATCAACGTCGCCAACGTGGTGGCCCGAGCCACCGCACTCGCCGTCAAGAAGGGCTGACCCCAATGGACCGTCTCAATCACCTCTACTTCGATCAAGGACAGAGCCCCTGGCTCGACAACCTGAAGCGCAGCTATCTCACCGACGGCACGTTGCACGCCCTCATCGAGCGCGGCATTCGCGGCCTCACCAGCAACCCCACCATCTTCCAGAAGGCCATCCAGGGTTCGGCCGACTACGACGAGCAGCAGCGCGGCCTGGTGGAGACCGGTGCGTCGGTGATCGAGCAGTACTGGGCGCTGGTGCTCGCCGACATCAACGGCGCGCTCGACGAGTTCTCCACGATGTACCACGAGAGCTTCGGCGGCGACGGGTTCGTCAGCGTCGAGGTCGACCCCGGGCTCGCGCACGACGGTGCCGGCACCGAAGTCGCGGCCCGGTCGCTGCACGAGCAGATCGCGCGTCCCAACCTGATGGTGAAGATCCCGGGCACTGCGGAGGGCATTCCCGCCATCCGCCAGATGATCGCCGAAGGGCGCAACATCAACGTCACCCTCATCTTCAGCCTCAGCCGCTACCAGCAGGTGATGGACGCCTACATCGACGGTCTCGAGGCCTACGCCGACACGCTCGACGCCGATCTGGCCCGCGTGGCCAGCGTCGCCAGCTTCTTCATCAGCCGCGTCGACAGCGAGGTCGATGCCCGGCTCGATGCCATCGGCACACCCGAGGCGCTGGCCTTGCGCGGCAAGGCTGCCGTGGCGCAGGGGAAGCTCGCGTATCAGGCGTTCCGGCACACGTTCAGCGGCCCGCGCTGGGAGGCGCTGGCGGCCGACGGTGCCGTCGTGCAACGGCCGCTGTGGGCCAGCACCTCCACCAAGAACCCGGCCTACCCCGACACGCTCTACGTCGACCAGCTCATCGGCCCCGACACCGTCAACACGTTGCCCGATGCCACCATCGAAGCGTTCATCGACCACGGCACCGCCGCACGCACCATCGACGAGGGCGTGGCCGACGCCGAACTGGTCTGGAGCCGGCTCGCCGACGTGGGTGTCGACATGGACGACGTGGCGGAGAAGCTCGAACGCGACGGTGTCGCCAGCTTCCAGAAGAGCTTCGAGGAGCTGCTGGAAGCGCTCTCGGCCAACGCCGACAAGCTGGCGGGCTGACCTCGCATTCGTGCTCAGACGCGAAAGAAGGTGGTGAAGGGATTCCGCCGCCCTCCACCACCTTCTCTCAGCGTCAGGCCACTCAGGTGGCCTTCGCTACGCACCGAACCCACGGGGGTGGGCTCGGAGTTTCCCGCGCGTGCTGTGTTGTCTGCCTGGAAGACGTGGGCCACTCGCATCCATGACGCAGAAAACGAGAAATCTTTTCGGCCGTAGAGTGGCGGCCGTGACGACCCCTCATCCGGCCGACGAGATGTTCGCCGAACTGCTCGCCGGCGTGCCCGCCGGTGCCGACCGCCGGCACTCGCAACAGCTGCTCCGCGCTGCCGTCGACCTCGTGTCGCAGCGTCCGGCCACGCTCGATCTGAAGATCGCCGCCGCGGCGCTGGAGGAGATGGGCGACGCGTTCGCGATGTTCGCCGGGTCGGTCGGCATCCCCAAGGTCACCATCTTCGGCTCGGCTCGCACCACCTCCAACGACCCGCTCTACGCGGCCGCTCGCGACGTCGCGCAGCACCTTGCCGAGCAGGGGTGGATGGTCATCACCGGTGCCGGCCCGGGCATCATGCAGGCCGGCATGGAGGGAGCCGGGCGCGAGCGCTCCATCGGTGTCTCCATCCGCCTGCCGTTCGAGCAGGGCGCCAACCACGTCATCGCCGGCGACGCGAAGTACGTGAGCATGCGCTACTTCTTCACCCGCAAGCTGATGCTGGTGAAGGAGAGCATGGGCTTCATCTGCCTCCCCGGTGGGTTCGGCACGCTCGACGAGACCTTCGAGCTGATCACGCTCACGCAGACCGGCAAGGGTGTGCCCGTGCCGATCGTGTTCCTCGACACGCCCGGAGATCCGTACTGGGAGACCGTCGACGAGTTCATCCGCGAACAACTGGTGGCACGTGGGTTGGTGGCCGCAGCCGACACCAACCTGTACCTCATCACCGACTCGTGCGAGCAGGCAGTGCAGGAAGTGATCGGCTTCTACCGCAACTACGACTCGCTGCGGCACGTGGGCGACCACCTCGTCATCCGACTCCGGGTCGCCCCCACGCCCGAGCAGCTGGCCCTGCTCAACGAGCGCTTCTCGCACCTGTGCAAGGAAGGCTCCATCCACCTCGCCGAGCCGTTCGAACCAGAGCGGCGCGAGAACGATCGACTGCACCTCGCTCGCATCTCCTTCGAGTTCGGCAAGCACGGCTACGGTGAGCTGCGTGGACTCATCGACCTCTGCAACTCCTTCGTCGACGCCTGACCTTCGCCTGCACGAGATCTGGCAGTACCCGGTCAAGTCGCTCATCGGCGGCACCGTCGCCTCGGCCGCCCTCACCACCGACGGCATGCAGGGCGATCGCGCGTGGGCCGTGCGCGACGAGGAGCGCGGCGGCATCCGTGGCGCGAAGAAGATCGGCGCGCTGATGCAACTGGCCGCGCGACACGTCGACGACGGCACGGTGGTCATCACGCTCCCCGGCGGCCGCGAGGTGAGCAGCGACGACCCGCAGGTGCACGCGGTGCTCAGCGAAGCGCTCGACCATCGGGTCACGCTGTGGCCGCTGCAGCCGGCGACCGACCTGGCGCACTACCGGCGTGGCGCGGCCGACAATCCCGACATCATGGTGGAGCTGCGCGACATCTTCGGTCGCGAAACCGACGAACCGCTCCCCGACCTCAGCAAGTTCCCCGAGGTCATCATGGAGTTCGAGTCACCGCCTGGCACGTACCTCGATGCGTTCCCGTTGCTGGTGATGACCACGTCGGCGTTGGCCGCGCTCGCCGCTGCGCTGCCCGATTCGGCCATCGACATCCGCCGCTTCCGACCCAACCTGCTGGTCGACACCGGCTCCGCGGTCGGTCATCCGGAGTTCGACTGGGTGGGTCGCCGGTTCGCCATCGGCAGCGCCGTCATCGAGATCGCCGTCGCGTGTCCGCGCTGCGTGATGGTCACTCGCGAGATCGACCAGCACGTTCCCGCAGACCGTGCGGTGCTGCGGCACATCGTGCGCGATCTGGGCCAGGACGTCGGCGTCTACGCCACCGTGGTGCAACCGGGCACCATCAGCGCCGGCGACCGACTCGTCGACGCCTGACCGCGTCAGTCGTCGGTGCTGCCGCGCAGCAGGCGGCTGGCCTTCTCGATCGCCCGGCGCGCCTGCGTCAGCCGCTTGTCGTCGACGGGGCGGCCACCACGTGCGGCCGACGCTTCGCGGAGCTGGTCGAACATCACCTCGTCGAGCTCCTCGGCCATGGTGTCGAGCCGGTCGGCCAGGTGATCGTAGGTACCGCTCATAGGGCCTCCGCCAGTAGATCGATGGGATGGCGGACGGTGATGCCCGCCGCTGCGAGATGCATTGCACAACCGGGGTTGGCGCTGGCGACCAGGCCCGACGTGCTGGTGGCTCCGGCACGATCGAGCGCAGCCAGCTTCCTCGTGCGGATGTCGGCGGCGAGCTCGGGCTGCAGTGCCGAGTAGGCGCCACCCGCCCCGCAGCAGAGACCGTCGTCGTCGAGCTCGACCAGATGGGCGATCGGTGCGAGCACCGTGCGCACGGACTGCTGCGCGCGCTGCACGTGGCGCAGGTGGCACGGGTCTTGCACGACCACGGCGCCGAGGTGGCGCGCCGGCCGCAGGCGCTCGACGTGCGGCGCCAGGAACTCGTGCACGTCGAGCACACGCTCGCTGAAGGCATGCGCAGCGGGGGTGCCCAGCAGGTGCCCGTACTCCTTCAACGCGGCGCCGCAGCCGGCCGAGTTCACCACGATCGGGGCATCACCCGGCATCGACTGCATCACCTGTTCTGCCAACCGGCGCGAGCTGTCGGTGAGTCCGGCGTGCGTGTGCAACGCACCGCAGCAGCCACCACCTCGGCCAGGGAGTGCGTACGTGATGCCCAGGTGGTGCAGCACCTTCGCGGTGCTGTGGTGGGTGTCGCGCAACCACGCATCCATCACGCATCCGGTGAACAGCCACACGTCGCTGCCGGTGGGCTGCAATGGCTTCGCGCGCCGCACCGGCAACTGCGGCAGACTCATCCGCTTCGGCACCAGTCGCAGTCGTTGGGCAACGGCGAGCATCGACGAACCGGCGAGCAGCAGTCGATGGCGCGGGAGCACCGCGAAGCCCGCCCGCTGCCAGCGAGGGGTGATGCGGTGCTGTTCGGCGAGGGTCTCGCGCACACCCTCCTGCAGGCGGCCGTAGGGCACACCGGACGGGCACGCCGGCTCGCAGCCGCGGCACTGCACGCACGTCTCCATGAACGACACGAACTCGTCGGTGACCGGCGCGTCGTCGAGGTGCACCGCACGAATGGCGGCGATGCGACCGCGCGGCGACAGCGCTTCCTCGCCGGTGACCCGGAACGTGGGGCAGTGCGGCAGGCAGAGGCCGCAGCTCACGCATGTCGCAAGTTCTGTGTCGTCGAGGTGGAACTTCACGGCACGCCCACCGTAGCGTCAGCGGCACCATGCCCGAAGGCCACACCATCCACCGCATCGCCAAGGACCACTCCCCCATCCTCGTCGGGCAACCCGTCGCCGTCTCCTCGCCGCAGGGCCGCTTCGACAGCGACGCGGCGCTGGTCGACGGATCCGTGCTGCAACGCATCGAGCCGATCGGCAAGCACCTCTTCTACTGGTGGAGCAACGGTCTCGTCGGGCACGTGCACCTCGGCCTGTTCGGCAAGTTCCGTGTGGCGAAGGGGCCGGAGGTGCCCGACGTGGTCGGCCAGGTGCGCATGCGCATGTCCACTGACGCCGGCACCATCGACCTGGCGGGTCCCACCGACTGCAGCATCGGCACTGCCGACGACCGCGACCGCATCGTGGCTCGCCTCGGTCCCGACCCATTGCGGCGCGATGCCAACGCCGATGTCGCCATCGAACGCATGCGCAAGAGCAAGCAGACGATCGGCGCGCTGCTGCTGGATCAGAAGGTGCTCGCCGGTGTCGGCAACGTCTTCCGCGCCGAGGCGCTGTTCGTGAACGGCATCCACCCGTCGCGCGCCGGTGTCGACCTCAGCGTCGAGGAGGCGAGGGCGCTCTGGGTCACCATCGTCGCGATGCTCAAGCAGGGCGTGAAGGACAACCGCATCATCACCATCGACCGTCGCGAGTTCCCGGTCACGCGTGGCCGCGCCCGTCGGGGTGACAACACCTACGTGTACCACCGCGACATCTGCCTCCGCTGCGGCACGCCGGTGCAGATCGTCGAGCTCGGTGGGCGAGCGTGCTACTACTGCCCGGTCTGCCAACCGCGCTGAGGCTCGCGGCTCACTGCGCGCGCCACATGGGCGCTGCCGGGTCGCCTCGCCAGAAGCGCAGGCGTCGTTCTGCCTCCTCCGCCGCGGCCGGGTCCGTGCGGCCGGCGCGCACGCGCATCAGCGTGGCGATGACGTTGCGCATGGTGGCCAACGACTCGGCGAGTGGGTCGCCCACCAGCGAGCGTCCGTAACCGTCGGCGAACTCTGGGTACATCGTCGGGTCGCCGCCCCACCGCTCGGCCCACGACATCAGCGGCCCGTGGTCCCACGCCGGGGGCCCGAGACAGAGCAGGTCCCAGTCGAGCAGCACGGGCCCGGCAGCGGACTGCAGCACGTTGCCGGGGTGCACGTCGCCGTGGCACACCACCCGATCGGTCACCAGCGCCAGCCACGCGCCGTGCGCATCGATCGCGGCGGCAAGGCCCGCTCGGGCCTGCTCGTCGAGCAGGTCGTCGACCGCTGCGAGCGCGGCGTGCGTGTCCCACCAGGGAAAGGTGTCGGCGTGCGGCAGCGGGTAGCGGCCGACCACCTCGTGTGCAGGCCAGTCGTGGACGATGCGCACCATGGCGCCGATCTGTCTCCAGTCGACCCGGCCGGCCGGGTGCAGTCGTTCGATGGCGAACACGGCGAGCCCATCGACGTCGACCGGCTCCGGACGGAGCAGTGTCGGCACGCCCACGCCGCGCTCGCGCAGGCGCGCCATCAGCCATGCCGCCTGCTCGGGTGGGGCGTTGGTGTGGCTGACGCGGAGCATCACGTCGTCGCTGCACGTGAACAGCGCGTTCATGCCGGTGCGCAGGTGCTGTGGCTCGCCGAACCCCCACGCCGATGCTGCAGCGCGCGCTGCGTGCGCCGCCGTCGCGGGGTCGCCCGGGGGCCGGCTGACGAAGGGCAGCGGGTCAGACATCGATGCCGGGGTTGAGGCGACCGGAGGGGTCGAGCTCGTGGCGCAACGCAGCTGCCAGCGCTGCGGCGCGGGCATCGCGAGCCGGTGGTTCCCACGGGTCGGTGTGGTGCACGATGCCCACACCCACCTCGGCGACGAAGCGGCCGGTGCATGCGAGCACCGCCGCCGGAGGGATCACTCGGCGGCTCCCCGTGGGCAGTGGCGGCGGCCCTTTGCACGCGACCATCCCGGCCAGCGCCGCCTGCTCGGCCACGTCGGTGGGATGACCCTCGAGCAGCGCCCACACCGCGCCACCGTCCCACAGCACGCTGATCGGCTTGTAGAGCAGCTGGAAGGTGGCGCTGGGGTCGTCGGTGGCACGCGTGAACCACTGCGAGTGCTGCGGCAGCGGCCGCGTGCGCACGATCACGTCGCCGAGGAAGCCGAGTGTGCCGCGAGCGCCGACGAGCAGGCGTGGCAGGTCGAATCCGCTGACGTTCTTCACCGTCGGGCCACCCGCCTTCACCACCTCGCCCGCGGCCGACACGTATCGGGCCTGCAGCAGCACATCGCGTACGGGGCCGTAGCCGAGACGACGGACGTCGCTGTGGCCGACCGCGAGCGCGCCGCCGACGGTGCCACCGGGCGGCAGTGCGACGGTCTGGCCGTGCTCGGCCAGCGCGGCGACGAGCTCGTCGACGGGTGTGGCAGCACCGCAGGCGACGGTCATCTCGTCGGGCTGCACCCAGTCGATGCCGCTCGGGGCGCGCACGCACCGCACCTCGGGCACCGGGCCGCCGCGGGTGCCGAGACCGGAGATGGTGACCGGTCCGTCGGCGCCCACCTCGGCGGCGAACGTCGTGAGGTCGATCACACCCACGCGCCTTCCGGCACGTGCTGCACGTCGCCGCACGCTGCTGCGGTGGGCAGCACCTTGAACGGGTTGGCGATACCCGCGGGGTCGAACGCGCGCCGCATGGCAGCCTGTGCGGCGAGGTCGGCGGGGCCGAACATCAACGGCATGAAGTCGCGCTTCTCCAACCCGATGCCGTGTTCGCCGCTGAGCACTCCCCCGGCGGCCACCGACGCGCGCACGATCTCCTCGCCCGCGGCGTGCACGCGCTCCATCACGCCCGGCTCCCTCTTGTCGAACACGAGCAACGGGTGCAGGTTGCCGTCGCCCGCGTGGAACACGTTGAGCACCAGCAGGTCGTGGCGCTGCACGATCTCGTAGACCTGGCGCAGCACCTCCGGCAGCATCCGCCGCGGCACCACCGTGTCGTGCAGGTAGTAGTTGGGCTTGATGCGCGCGATCGCGCCGAACGCCGTCTTGCGGCCCTTCCACAGCAACGCTCGCTCGGCCTCGTCCTGCGCGATGCGCACCGTGCCCGCGCCGTGTGCGGTGCCGATCTCCACGATGCGCGCGACGTCGGCCTCCAGGCCGTGGGGCAGCCCGGCGACTTCCACCAGCAGCACGGCAGCGGCCTCGGTGGGCAGCCCGGCGTGGATGTATGCCTCGACCGCCTGCACGCACAGCTGGTCCATCATCTCCAACGCGGCGGGCACCATGCCCGCGGCGATGATGGCGCTCACCGTCTGCGCGCCGGCGTCGACCGTGGCGAAGTCCATCAGCAGGGTGCGCACCGCGGGAGCGTTCTGGGTGAGGCGCACGCACACCTTCGTCGCGATGCCGAACATGCCCTCGCTGCCCACGAACGCACCACGCAGATCGAGTCCGTGTGGCTCGGCTTCGGTGCTGCCCAACTGCACCAGCGAGCCGTCGCTGAGCACCACCTCCAGCCCGAGGATGTGCGCCGCGGTGACGCCGTCGCTGAGGCAGTGCGGCCCACCGGAGTTGTTGGCGACGTTGCCGCCGATGCTGCAGCTCTGCTGGCTGCTCGGGTCGGGCGCGAAGTGCAGCCCGAGGTGGGCCACCTGGCGGGTCAGGTCGAGGTTGAGCACGCCCGGTTCCACCCACGCCAGCCGGTTCACCGGGTCGACCGACAGCACCCGGTCCATCTTGGTGAGCGTGATGACCAGGGCGTGATCGAGCGGAGTGGCGCCGCCGGCCAGGCCGGTGCCCGAGCCGCGCGCGACGAACGGCACGCCGTGGCGCGCGGCGGCACGCACGCACGCCTGCACCTCGGCGGTGCTGGTGGGGAAGCACACGATGCCCGCGGCGCCGGAGATGTTCGACGCGTCGCGCTCGTACAACCCGAGCTCGGTGGCGCCGGTGCGCACGTGGTTCGCGGGCAGCGCCGCGCGCAGTTCGGCGGCGAGCGCCTCGATGGTCGAGGCCGCGTGTGCGCTGCGGCTCATGCCTGCCGGCGTCGGTGACCGGGTGCGTCGTTGCGGTCGCGCACCTGCTTGAGCACGATCACCTTGCCCGGCTCCACCGGCATGCCGTCGACCAGCACCGTGTCGCCTTCGTCGAGATCGTCGGCCAGGGTGTTGGCACGGCCGTCGCGCCGTGCGCGCAGCTCGGCTTCCTTCGCCCGCATCGCTCGCTTGCCGTCGTCGTACGCGTCGCGCACGCGACCGCTCACCTTCTTGGCCACGTTGGCCGGTGCCATCTCGTGCGCAGCGGCCTTCACCTTCTTCTTGGCCACACTCGCGCCCGCGATGCCGGCTGCTGCGCCACCCACGAACCAGGTGAGTCGCTTCATCATGCGACGTTCCTCTCCCGGCGGCGAAGGCGGCGGACGGCGCGCTTGGTGCCGGTGCCGATGGCGACGGTCTTGATGACGGGCGCCGACAGCGCGGCGCGGGCGACGCGGCTGCCGCCCGCGACTGCGCCGCTGATGGCCTCCGCGGACCCGAGCACGCGGTCGAAGCGGTCGAGGTCGTCGCGTGCTTCTTCGATGGCGGCGCGGGCGTCGGCGGTGGACGAGCTGAGCTCGGCGAGCAGTGGGCGGGTCTCGGATCGGAGCGATTCGACCTCGCCGCGCAGCGCCTTCAGCGAGTCGAGCACGCGCATCAGCACGACCACGAGGGCGGCGAAGCCGATGCAGCAGAGCACGGCGGCGAGGAGGACTGCGAGTTCACCTGCGGTCATTGCTGTCGCTTCTCCATGCGTTCGGCCACTCGGGCTTCGGCACCGTGGTGCGTGGGCTCGTAGTAGCGCTTGTCGGCTTGCTCGGTGGGCAGGTACTGCTGCTCCACGTACCCGTCGGGGTGATCATGAGGGTAGTCGTAGCCGACGCCGTGACCGAGGCTCTTCGCACCCTGGTAGTGCGCGTCGCGCAGGTGAGCAGGCACTTCGCCGACCGCGCCGGCCTGCACGTCGGCGCGGGCGTTCCAGATGGCCAGCGCGGCACGGTTGCTCTTCGGTGCCGTGGCCAGATGGATGGCCGCCTGGCTCAGGTTCAGTTGCGCCTCGGGCAGCCCTACGTGCTCGAGCGCATGTGCCGTGGCCACGGCCACCTGCAGGCTGGTGGGGTCGGCGAGGCCGACGTCTTCGCTGGCGAAGATGATCATCCGGCGCGCGATGAAGCGAGCGTCCTCGCCGGCCTCCAACATGCGGGCCAGGTAGTAGACGGCCGCCTGCGGGTCGCTGCCGCGCATGCTCTTGATGAACGCGCTCACCACGTCGTAGTGGTCGTCGCGGCCGTAGCGCAGGGCACTGGTGCCGAGCGCCTGCTCCACGTGCTCCAGGGCCACTTCGCCCGGGTGTGCGAGGGCGACCGCCACTTCCAGGGCGGTCAGCACCTGGCGGCCGTCGCCGCCGGCACGGTCGGCGAGGTAGGTGATGGCTTCCGGGGCTGCGGTGCGGCCTTCGGCGGCGAGACCACGGTGGATGAGCGTCTCGATGTCGTCGTAGCCGAGGGGGTCGAGCCGGAACAGCGTGCTGCGACTGCGCAGCGGTGGGTTCACCTCGAAGAACGGGTTCTCGGTGGTGGCGCCGATGAGCGTGAGCGTGCCGTCCTCCACCGCAGGCAGCAGTGCGTCCTGCTGCGACTTGCTGAACCGGTGGATCTCGTCGAGGAACAGGATGGTGCCGCGCCCGTGCTCGCCCAGGCGTTGCCGGGCACGCTCGATGACCTCACGGACGTCCTTCACGCCGGCGGTCACGGCGCTGAGCTGCTCGAATGCCCGCTTCGTGGAGCCGGCGACGGCCAGTGCGAGCGTGGTCTTGCCGGTGCCGGGGGGCCCCCAGAAGATGGCGCTGGTCAGGCGATCCTGCTCGACGAGACGGCGCAGCGGCTTGTTCGGCCCCACCAGGTGCGTCTGGCCGACCACGTCGTCGAGGGTGCGGGGCCGCAGCCGCGCGGCGAGCGGCGCCTGTTGGCGGAGGCGATCCTCGGCGGCGGCGCTGAACAGGTCGGACACGCCGTCGACCGTAGCGGGGTCAGAGCGTGCTCAGCACGCGTTCGTACGGCGGCCGGCGCCATTCGGCCACGTGATCGATCAACCAGCGTGGCTCCACCCACTGCCACGCCACGAACTCGCTGCCGTCGGGCGTGGGTTCCACGTCGGCGGTGAGAGCGTCGAAGAGGAACCAGCGCTGCACCTGGCCGATGCGGTTGTGGGTGCCACCCTGCTCGTGTTGCACGTCGGCCGGCCACTCGTAGGCCAGCCACTCGGGGAACTCGGCACGAACCTCGACGTGTTCGGCGTGCAGTCCGGTCTCCTCCTCGAGTTCGCGCCAGGCGCCCTCGATCGGGCTCTCCCCCGCCTTCAGCCCGCCCTGCGGCAGCTGCCAGCTGCCCGGGTTGTCGGACCGCTCGAACGCCAGCACCTTCGACTGGCCGGGGTCGCGCACCACGATCACCACGCCCGCTCGGAAGTGCTGACTCGCCATCTCGCCACCGTACCTCCCACCCCATCCCCTTCCGCGTGTGTGCACTTCCGCTCGCCCAGCGGGCGAAACTGCTCAGACGCCGTGCCCCTCTTCCGCGTCTGTGCACTTCCGCTCGCCCACCGGGCGAAAGTGCTCAGACGCCGTGCCCCTCTTCCGCGTGTGTGCACTCCCGCTCGCCCAGCGAGCGAAACTGCTCAGACGCGTGCGAGGAATCGGCGGAGGGTCGTCTCGATGTAGTCGTCGGTCATCCGCCACGTGAGCTCGATGGGCCTCCACCCGTCGAGCACGAGTTCGTTCTGACGGGTGGCGTCGTTGTCGAGATCGGACGACAGTTGGTGCCAACCGAACCCGTTGCCCTCGAGGTAGAGCTTCCTGTCGGGCCAGGCGAAGTCGATCCTGTAGCGGGTGGCGCCGTAGCTGACACGGTGCTGCTGGGCCGGAGACGGCAGTCCAGCACGCGCGATGATTCGCGCGAGCCGGCCCTCCAGCTCGCTCTCGCCCGGGTCGTAGCCGGGGATGCGATCGCGCAGCACCTGCTGCAGCGCGCGGACCGACCTACCGGGAGCCGGGCGTGTCCTGCTCACACGACCGCGCAGGTCCTCCAGTCGCAGGAGCCTCTGGCGCAGGAAGTGGTCGACGAGCTTGCCGAGCTCTGCAACGGTGAGCCGTCCGCTGAGGTCGATCACCGTGCGCAACGGCGACGTGCAGCGGATGCCGCTGCGACTGGTGACGTCGCCGTCCTCGAGCGTTGCGCTTCGATGGGCTCGGACTCCGGGAACGCGAACGACCCGATGCGGCGGAACGACCACGTTGATGAGATCGTCGGCGGGGCATGGAGCACCGAGCAGCCACGCCGCGGCCTCGTGCGACAGGACCACGTCGGAGGGCGTGGTCAGCGTCACCGCGCGCAACGCCTGGCGGCGAGTGGACGGCGCGCCGCCGATCGCACTGACGCCGCGCCGAATGCCGCGGGCGCGCCCGCTCGTTCGCCGTCGGCTGATCTGCTGTCGGCTGAGACCGGCGGCCCTAGCGACGTCGTGAGTGAAGAGTCCGTCGTGACGCTCGGCCCACTCCTCGGGAGTCGGCTGCGCATCGTGGTGTTCTGGCCGCATCTCGCGCCCCTTCCGTCGCGTCCGAACAGTTCCGCTCGCGGAGCGAGCGAAAGTGCACAGACGGTGGATCGGTGGGGGAAGCGCTGGGCCGCCGGGCGGCCGAGGTGGGCGGCGTTACGCCTTCGGGGGCAGGACGCGGATGCCGAGCTCGTCGAGCTGCTTCTGCACGACAGGCGTGGGCGCGTTGGTCATCGGGTCCATGCCGCTCTGCGTCTTGGGGAAGGCGATGATCTCGCGGATGTTCTCCTCGCCGGCGAGCACGGCCACCAGCCGGTCGATGCCGAACGCGAAGCCGCCGTGCGGCGGGGCACCGTATCGGAACGGGTTGAGGAAGAAGCCGAACTTCTTCTGTGCTTCCTCGTCGCTGATGCCGAGGATGGTGAAGATGCGGGCCTGCAGCTCGTGTTCGTGGATGCGGATGGACCCGGAGCCGAGCTCCCACCCGTTGAGCACCAGGTCGTAGGCCTGGCTGCGCACGTTCATCGGGTCGGTCTCGAGCAGGTGCAGGTCGTCGGGGTGCGGCCGGGTGAACGGGTGGTGCGCCGGGATGGGGTGGCCGCTGACCGCGTCGACACCCACGAACATCGGGAAGTCGATCACCCACAGGTAGCGGTAGGGGCCCTCGTACACCGGCGGGCGGCCGATGTCGTTGCGCAGGGTGCCGAGCACCTCGCAGGTGGTGGCCCACTCGTCGGCGACGATGAGCAGCAGGTCGCCCGGCTGCGCCGAGAGGGCGGACTTCAGCGCAGCCTGCTCGGCCTCGCCGAGGAACTTCGCGACGGGCGACTCGAGCGTGCCGTCGGCGGCGACCTTCAGCCACACGAGGCCCTTGGCGCCCATCTTCTTCGCCTTGTCGGTCATGCCGTCGAGCTTGTTGCGGCCGTAGTCGTCGGCCTTGCCGGCAGCGTTGATGCCCTTGATGGTGGCGGCGCCGGCGAACGCCTTGAACTCGGTGGCGGCGAACACGTCGGTGAGCTCGGTGAGCTCCATGCCGAAGCGCAGGTCGGGCTTGTCGCTGCCGAAGCGGTTCATCGCCTCGTGCCACGTGATCTTGATGATCTCGCCCGGGTCCTGGCCGGCCGCCTTCGCCGCCGCGACCACGCAGGCGCCGATGGCCTCGTGCACGTCGAGTTGGTCGACGAAGCTCATCTCGGCGTCGAGCTGCATGAACTCGTACTGGCGATCTGCCCGCAGGTCTTCGTCGCGCAGGCACCGAGCGATCTGGTAGTAGCGGTCGATGCCGGCCACCATCAGCAGCTGCTTGAACAGCTGCGGGCTCTGCGGCAGCGCGTAGAAGGAGCCCGGCTGCTGGCGGCTGGGCACGATGAACTCGCGAGCGCCCTCGGGCGTGCTGGGCACGAGCATGGGGGTCTCGACCTCGACGAAGCCCTGATCCTCCATGGAGGTGCGGATGGCGCTGTTGATGGCGGCACGCAGGCGCAGGTTGCGCTGCATGCGCTCGCGGCGGATGTCGATGAAGCGGTACTGCAGGCGGGTGTTCTCGGCCACCTGGTCGGCGCGCTCGCTGACGGGGAACGGCGGTGCCTCGGCGACGTTGAGGATGTCGACGGTGCAGTCCTGCAGCTCGATGCCGCCGGTGGCGAGCTTCTCGTTGAGGTTCTCCGTCGGGCGGGCCGCGACGGTGCCGGTGACCCGGACCACGTACTCGGAGCGCACGTCGACGGTGTTGTCGACGACGGCCTGCGTGACACCGGTGTGGTCGCGCACGTCGATGAACGCGAGCTTCTCACCGTGCTCGCGGCGGGTGGCGACCCACCCGGTGAGCGTGACCTGCTGCCCGATGTGCTCGGGGCGCAACTCGCCGCACTGATGGGTACGCATGGACGTGGAGGTCATGACATTGCTTTCTGCAGGTACTCGAGGAGATCGGTTCGGAGGATGGTGGTCTGGCCGGACTGGGTGGAATCGTGTGCGTCGCCGGTGCGCATCGGGCGCACGACCACTTCGCCGGCCTCGAGCTCGTTGCTGCCGACGATGACGGCCCACGCAGCACCGCTGCGGTCGGCCACCTTCATCTGGCTCTTCATGCTGCGGTTCTCGAAGGCGCGATCGGCGCTGATGCCGGCGGCGCGCAGCTGGTCGGTGATCTGCAGCGCCTGCAGCCCGCCGGTGGTGTCGACGACGAACACGTCGACATCGGTGACCGGCGGCGCGAAGACGCCTTCGTCGTCGCAGGCGATGAGCGTGCGGTCGAGACCGAGCGCGAAGCCGACACCGGGTGTGGACGGCCCGCCGAGCGATTCCACCAGCCCGTCGTAACGACCGCCGCCGCCGAGTGCGTTCTGTGCCGACTCGAGCGTGCCGCCGGTGTACTCGAACGTGGTGTGGCGGTAGTAGTCGAGCCCGCGCACCAGCTTGGGGTCGATGGTGAACGGGATGCCCAGCGCGGTGAGGCCGGCCTGCACGGCTTCGAAGTGTGCCGCCGCGAGCGGGCTGTAGAACTCGGCGATGCGGGGCGCGGCCGCGATGAGGGGTGCATCCTCGGGGCGCTTCGAGTCGAGCACGCGCAACGGGTTCTTCTGCAACGTGACCTTGCTGGCCTCGCTGAGCGACGACAGGTTGGCCTCGAAGTAGGCCTGCAACGCGTGCACGTAGCGCGCACGGTCGGCGGGCTCGCCGAGCGAGTTGAGCAGCAGCGTGACCTGGCTGAGCCCGAGGGCGCGGAAGAACTGCCAGCCGAGCGCCATGATCTCGACGTCGAGGTACGGGTCGTCGGCGCCGAGCACTTCGATGCCCACCTGGTCGAACTGGCGGTAGCGCCCACGCTGCGGCTTCTCGTAGCGGAACTGCGAGCCGGTGTACCACACCTTCCACGGCGTGAGCGGCCGGTGCTGCACGAACGCGCGGCAGACGGAGGCGGTGAGCTCGGGGCGCAGTGCGATGTGACGGCCGCCCTTGTCGACGAAGTCGTACATCTCCTTGGTGACCACGTCGGTGGCGTCGCCGATGCGTTGGAACACGCCGAGATCTTCCAGCAAGGGTGAGATGACCTGCCCGTAGCCGGCTGCTTCCGAGACCTGGGCGAACACCTCCACGAACCGGCGCCAACGGGCCGATTCGGGGGGAAGGATGTCGCGCATCCCTGGGCTGGTCTGGAACTCGGGCACGAGCATCAAGGCTACCGGCGGTCTCCCGCCGCCCCCGGTGACCTTTTGCGTCGGTGCCGTGGCGGATGGGTTGACACCGCGGCCACAGAGGCGCACGATGAAACCACGCCCGCTCCATCGAGTAAGGGTGCACTGAGGGCCACGCCTAGCCCGTGGCCCTCACCCCTGTACGGGGCCAGGTGCACGGAGCGGTGCGCACGAACGTCACGCCGCGACGCGCCGAACGGCGCTGGCGCAGCGACTGGGCAGGAATCGTCTCGGAGAACGGCACGATTCCTGTCCAGAAACCTTCGGTGGGACGATTCCTGTCCAGAATCCTGTGGCGTTGCGCGGACCGGTCAGCTGCCCTTGCCGGGCACCAGGCGGTAGGCGTCGTAGACGGCGTCGATCTGCTTGATCGTTCGCAGTACGGAGTCGAGGTGCGAGGGGTCGGCGAGCTCGAACTCGAAGCGCATCTTCGCGACGCGGTCGGAGCCGGTGTGGGTGCTGCAGGCGACGATGTTGACGTGCTGCTCGCTCAACGAGTTGGCCACGTCGCGCAGCAGCTTGGAGCGGTCGAGCGCGATGACCTCGACACCGGCGCGGAACACGGCCTTCGACTGGTCGCCGTCCCATTCGACGTCGATGAGGCGAGCGGCCTGTTCCGACATCAGGCTCTCGGCGTTGGCGCAGTCGGTGCGGTGCACGGACACGCCGCGACCACGCGTGACGAAGCCGACGATGTCGTCGCCGGGCACGGGCGTGCAGCAGCGAGAGAGGCGCACGAGCACGTCGTCGAGCCCCTCCACGTGCACGCCGACCGCGTTGCGCGGCCGGCGAGGGCCGGTGCGGTTGGGCAGCACCATCGCCGGTGGCTGCTCGGCGTCGTCGCCGGTGCGGAACGTGCGTGCCACCTTCTGCGCGATGGAGCGCGCCGACACGTGCCCTTCCCCGATGGCCGCGAGCAACGAATCCAGATCGGTGTACGAGGCCGCCTCGATCTCGGCGGCGATGGCCGGGCTCGACCACATGCGTTGGATGGGCAGCGCCTCGCGGCGGAACTCCTTGGTGAGCTCGTCGCGCCCGGCTTCCACCATGTCGTCGCGCCGCTCGCGCGAGAACCACTGCTTGATCTTGTTGCGCGCACGGGGCGACACCACGAACTGCAGCCAGTCGCGCGACGGTCCGGCGGACTCGACCTTGGAAGTGAAGATCTCGCAGGTGTCGCCGCTCTTCATCTGGTGCTGCAACGGCACCAGCCGACCGTTGACCTTGGCGCCGATGCACGCGTGGCCCACCTCGGTGTGCACCGCGTAGGCGAAGTCGACGGTGGTGGACCCGACCGGCAGCGTGACCACCTTGCCCTTGGGCGTGAAGACGAACACTTCGTCCTGCTCGAGGTCGGTCTTCAGGTTCTCCATGAAGGCGGCCGGATCGCTGATGTCGGCCTGCCAGTCGATGATGCGGTTCAGCCAGTCGATGTCGCTCGCGGCACCTTCGTCCTTGTACGCCCAGTGCGCGGCCACGCCCCACTCGGCGCGCTGGTGCATCTCGCGTGTGCGGATCTGCATCTCGACCACCTTGCCGCCGGGTCCGATGACGGTGGTGTGCAAGCTCTGGTAGAGGTTGAACTTCGGCATCGCGATGTAGTCCTTGAACCGCCCCACCACCGGCTTGTAACGGCCGTGGATGCAGCCCAGCGCGGCGTAGCAGTCCTTCACCGAGTCGACGATGACGCGCACGGCGATGAGGTCGAAGATCTCGTCGAACTCGCGGCCCTTCTGCACCATCTTCTCGTAGATGCTCCACAGGTTCTTGCCGCGACCGGTGACCTCGGCGTTGATGTTCAGCTCGAGCAGCCGGCCCTGCACCTCGGCGATGGACTTCGCGAGGTAGATCTCGCGCTCGGGAGAGCGGGTGGCCACCAGGTGGTCGAGCTCGGCGAACCGCTTCGGGTAGAGCGACGCGAACGACAGGTCCTCCAGCTGCTGCTTCAGCTCCTGCATGCCGAGACGGTGCGCGAGCGGTGCGTAGATCTCGAGCGTCTCGTGCGCGATGCGCTGCTGCTTCTCGCTGGGCATCGCGGCGATGGTGCGCATGTTGTGCAGCCGGTCGGCGAGCTTGATGATGAGCACGCGCAGGTCGCGGGCCATGGCCACCAGCATCTTGCGCATGGTGGCCGCCTGCTGCGCCTCCTTCGAGTCGAACTGCAGGCGCTCGAGCTTGGTGACCCCGTCGACGATCTGCGCGACTTCCGCGCCGAAGCTCTTCTCCACGTCGGCGATGGTGATCTCGGTGTCCTCCACCGCGTCGTGGAGCAGCGCCGCTGCCAACGAGATCTCGTCGAGGCCGAGGTCGGCGACGATCTGTGCCACGGCCAGCGGGTGGTTGATGTAGCTCTCGCCGCTGCTGCGCTGCTGATGTCGGTGCGCCTGCTTGGCGGTCTCGTAGGCGCGGTTGATCATGGCCACCGACGCCTTCGGGTGGCGACGGCGGTAGGCGGTGAGCAGCGGCGTCAGTTCCTCGGCCGTCGCGTTCTGGTGGCGACGCCAGGGCAGAACACGATCGACAGCGGCCATCAGTACCTGGCCAGGCTCTCGACCAAGCGCCCCTTCAACTGGCCGCGGCCGCCGAGCTGCTCGATCTCGATGAGGAAGCCGAGCCCGACCACCACACCGCCGAGTGCCTCGACCAGACGGCATGTGGCCGCCGCAGTGCCGCCGGTGGCGAGCACGTCGTCGATGACCAGGATGCGCTCACCGGGGTGGATGGCGTCGCGATGGATCTCGAGCTTGTCGCTGCCGTACTCGAGCTGGTACTCCTCGCGCACGACGGCCCACGGCAACTTGCCCGCCTTGCGCACCGGGATGAAGCCCGCGCCCATGCGATAGGCGACGGGTGCGGCCACGATGAAGCCCCTTGCCTCCATGCCGAGCACACGATCGACCGGCACGTCGGCGAAGCGATGCACCAGTTCGGTGATGGACCTCGTGAAGCCCTCCGCGTCGCCCAGCAGGGGCGTGATGTCGCGGAACGTGACTCCTGGCTCGGGATAGTCGGGAATGTCCCGGACGAGCCCTGAGATCCATGTTGCATTGGGAGTCATGCGTAGAGGGTAGCCCGCACTCTCAGCTGCGACGCTTCTTCTTCCGAGGTCGTGGTGTGTGCGTGAGCACCGCCTCGGGAGTCTGCGGTGTGATCGACGCGGCAGCAGCCGCGACCAGATCCTTTTGCGTGGCGCGGCGACCCTCGCGGCGGCCGCTCGGCGCGCCACCGAGCACCATCAGCTCGAGTTCCTTGCCGGTGGCGTGACGCCCGCGCAGACCGCGGAACCGCGGCTCGCGCTCTTTGGCGATGGCCACGAGCGGGGCGGCGATGAAGATGGACGAGTACGAGCCGGTGATCATGCCGACCAGCAGCGCGAGGGCGAACTCTCGCAGCGTGACCGCGCCGAGGATGCCGGACCCGAGGACGAGCAGCGACAGCACCGGCAGCACGGCTGCGAGGCTGGTGTTGAGCGAGCGCATCAGCACCTGGTTCATCGACACGTTCATGATGTCGGCGTAGGGCACCTTCGCACCCGTGAAGCGGGCTTGGTTCTCGCGCACCTTGTCGAACACCACGATGGTGTCGTAGAGCGAGAAGCCGAGGATGGTGAGGAACGCGACCACGGTGGCGGGCGTGACCTCGAAGCCGAGCAGCGAGTAGATGCCGACGCTGAGCAGCACGTCGTGCAACATGGCCGCGATGGCAGCCATGGCCATGCGCCACTCCAGCCGCCACGCGATGAACGCTGCGACCAGGAACAGGAACACCACCAGCGCGGTGAGGGCCTTCTCGGTGATGCTCTGGCCCCACGTGGAACTGACGGAGGTGCTGCTCACCTCGTCGTTGGTGACACCGGCCACCTCGGCGAAGGCTTCCTGCACGGTCTGGCGGACGGTGTCGGGCTGCTCGCCCACCTGCACCTCGACGGTGCGCAGCCCTGTGTCGCGGTTGACCAGCACGGTGATCTTGGCGTTCTCGCCGTCGAGCCCCTGCTCGTCGAGGACGGCGCGTGCGTCGTCCTCGGAGAGCTCGGCGGACGGCACCGACCACACGACGCCACCCTCGAAGTCGAGGCTGAGGTTGAGGCCGCTGATGACGAGCGAGCCGATGCTGAGCGCCAGCAGGAAGATGGAGAGGCCGAAACCCCACCAGCGGCGGCCGTAGAAGTCGATGGAGGTCTCGCCGTGGTACAGGCGTCCGCCCGGCCCACGACGCTGCTGACCGGTCGGTGCGTCGACCGTGTCGACGGCAACCTTGTCGTCGCCGGTGTCGGACTCGGGGAGCTCGATGTCGGTCATGCCACACCGCCGGCGTGTGCCACTTCGATACCCATCACCTTGCGGCGCTCCATCCATTTCGTGCGGGCCAGCAGCAGCACCGCCGGCCGAGTGAAGAAGTACGACACGAACAGGTCGCAGGCCGTGGACAACGCGAGGAAGAACGCGAACCCGCGGACCGCGCCGACGGTGAGGTACCACAGCACCAGCGCGCCGATGAGCGAGACGACGTCGGCGAGCACGATGGTGTGCCATGCGCCGGTGAAACCGCGCTGGGCGCTGTTGCGCAAGGTCTTGCCGGAGCGCACTTCGTCCTTCAGGCGCTCGAAGAACACCACGTAGGAGTCGACGGTGACGCCGACCGAGACGATGATGCCGGCAATGCCGCTGAGCGAGAGCGCCAGGCCCTGCGTCTTGGAGAGCAGGGTGACGACGCTCCAGAGCAGCGACATCGAGATGGTGATGCCGACTGCGACGATGAACCCGAGCGCCTTGTAGTAGAGCACCATGAACACGAGGACCAGGAACACGCCGAACAGGCCGGAGATCCAGGCGGCGCGCAGCGAGTCGGAGCCGAGCGTGGGTGACACGGTCTGCACCGACTCCAGCTGCAGCTGCACGGGCAGCGAGCCGCTGTTGATGACGCGGGCGAGGTTGCGTGCTTCGTCGGGGGTGAAGTCGCCGGAGATCTCGACGCCACCCGAGTAGCTGGCGGCGTTCATGCTGGGCGCCGACTGGATGGTGCCGTCGAGCTCGATGGCGAGCTGGCCGGTCGGGCAGCTTTCGGCGAGCTGGTTGCACTCGGCGGCGACGGCGTTGAACACGCCTTCGCCTTCAGGGCCTTCACGAAGGTCGACGGTGACGCCCCAACCGGTGGGCAGCACCACGGCCGACGCGTTGTCGGAGAACACCTCGCCAGTGCCCTGTGCGGGGCCGACCAGGCAGTACACGGAGTCGTCGCCCTTCAGCGGCAGGAACTGCTGCGTGGTGGGGTCGCTCTGCTGCAGCGGGAAGCCGTTCTGGTCGAGCGGCACGTCGACCGTGGTGGTCGGGCCGCTGGCGACGGTGGTGGTGGTTGCGCCGGGTGTGGTGGTGGCCGACGCGGGTTCGGGCGACACTGGCGCCGTGGTGGTGGCGCCGTCGACGGTGGTGTCGGGCGTGGTGGTGGTGTCGCCGCTCGCCGGGCGTGACGGGCCACCGGCTGCCGTCGTGGTGGGGCCGCTGGTGGACGGGCCCGAAGTCGTGGAACCACCGGCCGACGTGGTGGTGTCGGCGGAGGGCGGGTCGATGGCCTGGCACTGCAGCACCGGGCGCAAGTACACCTGACCGGTGACCTGGACGAGCTCTTCGGCCTGCCGCTGGTTCTTCACGCCGGGCAGGTTGACCACGATGGTGTTGCCCTGGCGCAGGATCTCGGGCTCGGCGACGCCGAGGCTGTCGACGCGCTCACGGATCTTCTCGACGGCGAGGTCGAGGCTCTCGTCGCTGTACGGGGTGCCGTCCTTCGGTCGCTGCGTGATGGAGATGCCACCCTGCAGGTCGAGGCCGAGGGCGGGACCGGAACCGCTGATGAGCACCACGGCCATCGAGCCGTAGGCCAGCAGCATGATCCCCACGAGGGAGATGATGAGTTGCTTGCGCATCGCGGGCCTGGGTCAGCCTTCGTCGTCGTCGCCGAGGACCACGTCGTCGATCTTGGTCTGCTTGGCCTTGCTGCCGTCGTCGGTGGGCACCGCGGTCTCGCCCTTGGCCGTGTCGACCTTGCGCTGCACGGCTTGACGGGCGATGCGGATCTGCACGTTGTCGTCGATCTCGAGCCATGCGATGTCGCCGTCGAACCCGGTGATGAATCCGTACACACCGGAGGTGGTCATCACTTCATCGCCGACCTCGACCGACTGCTGGAGTGCCACGGCCTCACGCTGGCGGCGACGCTGCGGGCGCACGAGCAAGAAGTACATGGCCACCGGGATGAGCATGAAGATGATGAGTGACGGCAGCGGGTTGGTGCTTTCAGCCGCCAGCAGGGACAGATGCATGGAACGTCCAGAGTGTTCAGAAAGGAGGAGGGACCCTCGTTGATCGACGGGCGATTGTATCCAGGCCACGGCCTGAACGGTGGGTCACCCCCACGCGGCGAGCACTTCCGCCCGCAGAGAATCGAACGTGCCGGTGGCGATGGCAGTGCGCATGCGATCCATCAACTGCAGCGTCCAGGCGATGTTGTGCAGGCTGAGCAGGCGTGACGCCGTGGGCTCGCCCACCTGGAACAGGTGGCGGATGTAGCCGCGGCTGTGGCGGGTGCAGACCTCGCACGTGCAGGTGGGGTCGAGCGGTTCGTCGGACATGGCGTGCACGGCGTTCTTCACGTGCAGCTTGCCCTGACTGGTGAACGCGGTGCCGTGGCGGCCGATGCGCGTCTGCATCACGCAGTCGAACTGATCCACTCCGAGTGCCACCGCCTCCACGAGGCTGGCGGGATCGCCGACGCCCATCAGGTAGCGCGGTCGATCGGTGGGCAGATGGGTCAGCGCGGCGGCGAGCGCGGGCAGCATCTGCTCGCGAGTCTCGCCCACGCTCAGCCCACCGATGCCGTAGCCGTCGAACTCGAGCGCGGCAGTGCGCTGCGCGCTCTCGGCGCGCATGGCCTCGTCGACGCCACCCTGCACGATCCCGAACAGCGCTTGATCGGGTCGCTGGTGCGCGGCCCGCGCCCGCGCCGCCCACATCGATGTGCGCTCGACCGCCAGGCGCACGACGTGGTCGGGTGACGGCAGCGGTGGGCACACGTCGAGCACCATCTGGATGTCGGCGCCGAGCAGCTCCTGCGTGTGCACCGCCACCTCCGGCGTGAATCGGTGCGACGAGCCGTCGTAGGTGCTCTTGAAGGTGACACCGTCGTCGTCGACCTTCGGCTCCAGCGAGAACACCTGGAACCCACCGGAGTCGGTGAGCGTGAGCCCTCCCCAACCGGCGAACGCGCCGAGGCCACCGAAGCGGGCGACGGTCTCCGCGCCCGGCCGCAGCATCAGGTGGTAGGTGTTGCCGAGCACGATCTCGGCGCCCAGCCGCTCGTAGTCGGCGGCACTGAGGTACTTGATGGCACCGCGGGTTCCCACCGGCATGAAGCACGGCGTGCGGTAGCTGCCGCGAGCGGTGTGCGCCACGCCGGTGCGGGCGCTGCCGTCGGTGGCCGCGGTGTCGAATCGAACTGCGTGCATGACTAGTTCAGGCTCCGATCCAGCAACATCGCGTCGCCGAAACTCAGGAAGCGGTACTCCTCGCGGAGCGCCTCGTCGTACAGGCGTCGCCAGCGTGGCCCGACGAACGCGTCGATCATCATCAGCAGCGTGGTGCGCGGCAGGTGGAAGTTGGTCATCAGCACGTCGACCAGCTGCCAGTCGTAGGGCCGGTGGATGAAGATGCGCGTGCGGCCCTCGGCGGCGCCGAGCGTCGCGGCGCTCTCCAGCGCACGCACGCTGGTGGTGCCCACTGCCACCACTCGGCGAGCGTCGCGGCACGCCTGCAGCACCTCGGACGGCACGCGGTACCGCTCGCTGTGCATCGTATGGTGGCGCGGGTCGGCTTCACTGACCGGCTTGAAGGTGTCGAGACCCACCACCAGCTCGACGGTGGCGGTGCGCACGCCGGCCGACTCCAGCTGTGCCAGCAGCGCCGGGGTGAAGTGCAAACCGGCGGTGGGCGCGGCTGCCGAGGCCGGCAGGTTCGCGTACACGGTCTGGTAGCGGTCGGGCTGTTCGAGCGGTGCGGTGATGTACGGCGGCAGCGGCATCTCACCGTGGGCCTGCAGCAGTGCGAGCGGGTCGCCCTCGCCGATCAGCTCCACGATCATCGTGTCGCCCGCGTGGCTGCGTCGCAGCACGCGCACCAGTGGCGTGCCGGCGGCGAGCAGCTCCTCCCCCGCGCGCATCTTCTTCGCGGGGCGCACCATCGCTTCCCACGTGCGCCGCTCGCCGTCGATCGGCTCGAGCAGCAGGGCTTCGGCCGCGCCGCCCGTCTCGCGTGTGAGTCGCAGCCGTGCCGGGATGACCTTGGTGTCGTTCACCACCAGTAGATCGCCCTCGCGCAGGTACTCGCCGAGGTCGCGCACGCGCCGGTGCAGTGGCGCGGCAGAACCCTGATCGACGAGCAGGCGCGCCGAGTCGCGAGGCTCGGCGGGGTGTTGGGCGATGCGCTCGGGCGGCAGCGGATAGTCGAAGTCGTCGAGGCGCATGGCCCGTGAAGGCTAACGGGGGTGGCGGTCAGGCCATCTTCGCCTGGAGGCGACGGTCGAGCGCGTCGAGGAAGTCCTCGGTGGTGAGCCACGGCGCGTCCTTGCCGATGAGCAGCGCCAGGTCCTTGGTGATCTCGCCGGCTTCCACCGCTTCGATGCACACGTTCTCCAGTGACTGTGCAAATGCAACGACCTCGGGAGTGTCGTCCATCTTGCCGCGGTACGTGAGCCCCTGGGTCCAGGCGTAGATGCTGGCGATCGGGTTGGTGGAGGTCTTGTTGCCCTTCTGGTGCTCGCGGTAGTGGCGAGTGACCGTGCCGTGGGCGGCTTCGGCCTCGACGGTCTTGCCGTCGGGGGTCATCAGCACGCTGGTCATCAGGCCCAGCGAGCCGAAGCCCTGGGCCACGGTGTCGCTCTGCACGTCGCCGTCGTAGTTCTTGCACGCCCAGACGTAGCCGCCCTCCCACTTCATCGCGCAGGCCACCATGTCGTCGATGAGGCGGTGCTCGTAGGTGAGGCCTGCCGCGTCCATCTCGGTCTTGAACTCGGTCTGGTAGACGTCTTCGAAGATGTCCTTGAACGAGCCGTCGTACGCCTTGAGGATGGTGTTCTTGGTGCTGAGGTAGACGGGCATGTTGCGGTTGAGGCCGTAGCGCAGCGAGGCGCGGGCGAAGTCGCGGATGCTGTCGTTGTAGTTGTACATGCCCATCACCACGCCGCCGTCGTCGCCGTAGTCGGCCACCTTCATCTCCACCGGCTGGCTGCCGTCGGCGGGCACGTAGGTCATGGTGACGGTGCCGGCGCCGGGCACCTTCCAGTCGGTGGCCTTGTACTGGTCGCCGTGTGCGTGACGGCCGATGACGATGGGCTTGGTCCAGCCCGGCACCAGCCGCGGGATGTTGGAGATGACGATCGGCTCGCGGAAGATGACGCCGCCGAGGATGTTGCGGATGGTGCCGTTGGGGCTCTTCCACATCTTCTTCAGGCCGAACTCCTCGACGCGTTGCTCGTCGGGGGTGATCGTGGCGCACTTCACGGCGACGCCGTGTCGCTTGGTGGCCTCGGCGGAGTCGATGGTGACCTGGTCGTCAGTGGCGTCACGGTGCTCGATGCCCAGGTCGTAGTAGTCGAGCTCGATGTCGAGGTACGGCAGGATGAGCTTGTCCTTGATGAACTGCCAGATGATGCGGGTCATCTCGTCGCCGTCCATCTCGACGACGGGGTTCTTCACCTTGATCTTTGCCATCTGCGTCTACCTCTGCACTCGTGTCGGAACCGGTTGTTCGACCGCGGAACTTGTATCGGACTTGTACAGGTTACCGCACCCGCCCGGGTCGGCGAAAACGGCGGACCCGCTGTTCACCCGCCCGACTCGGACAATTCATGACTGATCTGGTCATCTTTTGGGTAGGCTGGTGCCATGACGTCCTCCGACCTCACCTCATCTGAACGCGCCGAGGTGAACTCGTGGCAGCTCACTGCCTCCCGTGCCACGCACCCGTCGCAGCGAGTCGCGCCCATCCTCGACCCGGGCGACCTGCTCGTCGAGATCGCCGCCGGCATCGGTGCCGTCACCGTGCCCGACGAGTTGGCACCGAACCCTTCACGCTCGCTGTCGCGCGAACTCGTCCTGTCCACTCCCGCGTACGACGTGTGGGTCATGTCGTGGCCGGCCGGTGCCACCAGCGACCTGCACGCTCACGAGCAGTTCGTCGCCTTCCACGTGGTCAGCGGCTCGCTGATGGAGGAACGCATGGTCGGCTCCTCCGTCATGCGCAAGGTGCGCGAGTCGGGCAGCACCACGCTCGTGCCGCCGAACACGCCGCACCTGCTGGTCAGTTCCACGAGCACCACCACGGTGCACGTTCACGCTCACACCACGGCCTGACCAGGCTCGTTGCGGCACTCGCCCGCACCAACTCGTAGCATCGGCAGCGATGGACTTCTCGTGGACAGCTGACCAACTCGCGCTGCGCGCCAAGGCCGCCGATGTGGCCGCCGACGCCGTCGCCCGCTACGGACGATTCAACGACTCGTGGATCAACGGCTACTCGAAGGAGTTCTCCAAGGAGCTCGCCGGTCACGGCTGGATCGGCATGACCTGGCCCGACAACCCGTACAGCGGCGCCGCCAGCCCGGGCATCGACCGGCTCATCGTCGGCGAGGAGCTCATCAAGGCCGGCGCCCCCATCGCCGCGTCATGGTTCGCCGACCGCCAGATGGGTCCGGCACTGCTGGCGTACGGCACGCCCGACCAGCAGGCCGCGTTCCTGCCCGGCATCGTGGCCGGCGAGACCACCTGGTGCATCGGGATGAGCGAGCCCGAGGCCGGCAGCGACCTCGCCAGTCTGCGCACCACGGCCGTGCGCGACGGCGATTCGTTCGTCATCAACGGCCAGAAGATCTGGACCAGCTTCGGCGCGGTGAGCGACTACTGCTACCTCATCTGTCGCACGTCGCAGGAGGGTCCTCCGCACGCGGGCATCAGCGAGGTCATCGTGCCGATGGACACCCCGGGCATCGAGGTGCGCCCGATCAAGGACATGACCACCAACCGCCACTTCTGCGAGGTGTTCTTCACCGACGTGCGGGTGCCCCTGGTGAACCTGGTCGGCGTCGAGGGTGGCGCCTTCAAGCAGACCATGCGCCAGCTCGAGCACGAGCGTGGCGGCATCGACCGCCTGGTCAGCAACCACGCGCTCTACCTGATGGCTCGCGAACGAGCCGACACCACCAACTCTGTGGTCCGCGACCAGATCGCCCAGCTCGAGATCGGGTACCGCATCGGCCGCATCCTGGTCATCCGGGAAGTGCTGAAGCAGGCGCCGGCCGGGTTCAGCGCGGCCACCAAGTGCTTCTGCACCGAGCACGAGATCCGCGTCAGCGAGTTCATCGCCGGCGTGCTCGGCGCCGAGGCAACGCTGTGGGACGACGTCACCAAGGGCCTCGCCTACGCGCCCGGCTACACCATCATGGGCGGCACCTCCAACGTGATGCGCAACATCCTCGGCGAACGCGTCCTCGGTCTCCCCCGCTGACCTCCCCCACGTGCGGCCTCGGCTCGGGCCGGGCGCGATCGGCTGCCACGCTCCGCCGACCCGCAGCGCGAGTACCGTCGCGCACATGGCAGATCTGCTCGCGCTCTCGTCCCGCATCATCGACAGTGGTCACACCGATCAACCGGTGAACCGGGTCACCAACGAGCTCAGCGAGATCGCCCCCGGCATCGCGATGGTGGAGAGCTTCAGCCACTGCGTCGCCCTCGACACCGACGCCGGCCTGGTGTGCTTCGACGCGTCCGGGGTGATGACCGGCCAGGCCGTGCGTGAGTCGTTGCGCGGCTGGCGCCCCGCCCCGGTGAGCCACCTCGTCTACACCCACGGCCACGCCGACCACGTGGGTGGCAGCATGTTCTTCGCCGACGACCGCCCGGTGGTGGTGGGCCACGAGAACGTCGCCGTGCGGATGGACCGCTACGACTACACGAGCACGTGGAACCTCATCATCAATGCACGCCAGTTCGGTGGCGTGAGCGGCGATCTCAACTTCAGCGTCGGCGACACCGGCACGGGGCTGGAGGTGCAGGCGAACCCGAAGGCGCGTCGCTTCCTGCCGGCCGCGACCATGCGGCCCGACGAGACCTTTCGCGACTCGCACGAGGTCACCGTCGGCGGGCACCGCATCGAGATGCACCACGCTCGCGGCGAGACCGACGACCACCTGTGGGCCTGGCTGCCCGAGCAGAAGGCAGTGGTCACCGGCGACTTCCTCATCTGGAACTTCCCCAACGCCGGCAACCCGCAGAAGGTGCAGCGCTACCCCATCGAGTGGGCGGCCGCGCTGCGCCGGATGGTGGCGATGGGCCCGGAACTCCTGCTGCCCGCGCACGGCCTTCCCATCGAGGGCGCCGATCGCATCGCTCGTGTGCTCGGCGACGTGGCCGGCGCGCTGGAGGACATCGTGCGCGACGTGGTCGCGATGATGAACAGCGGCGCCAACCTCGACACCATCATCCACACCGTGAAGGTGCCGGCCGACACGCTGGCCAAGCCCTACCTGCGCCCGCTGTACGACGAGCCCGAGTTCGTGGTGCGCGGCATCTGGCGCCAGTTCGGCGGCTGGTGGGACGGCGCGGCATCGCGGCTGAAGCCCTCGCCCGACGCGCACCTGGCCTCGGTGTTGGCCGATCTGGCGGGCGGCGCCGACGTGCTGCTGCGGCGGGCCGAGCAGGCCATCGCCGACGGCGACGAACGGCTGGCGTCGCACTTGGCCGACCTGGCCGGATGGGCAGCGCCCGACGACCCCACCATCCACGGTGGCCGCGCGGCCATCTACCTCGCTCGCCGGAAGATGGAGAGCAGCCTGATGAGCAAGGGCATCTTCGCTGCCGCTGCTCGCGAGAGCCAACAGGTCGTCGACGCCGCCACCGCCGTCTGAGCACTTTCGCCCGGCAGGCGAGCGGAAGTGCTCACACGCGAGCGCTCACTGGCGGCTGAGGCTCACCATCACGAGTGCGAGGGCCGCCGCGCCGAGACCGATGCTCTGCCAGCGAGTGACGCGTTCCTTGTCGAGACCGAAGGCCATCGCCACCGTGGTCGCCGGGTACAGCGACGCCACCACCGACACGATGGCCAGCATGCCGCCGCGCACGGCCAGCAGGTAGAGCACGTTGGCCCCCATGTCGAACACGCCCGCCACGACGGCGATCTTCAGCGACGGGCGGTGAGGCGCCGCACGGACGCCGGCGAGTGCGCCGACGACCAACAACATCGGCACCGATGCCAGACGAGCGATCACCAGCGGCCACATGCCCGAGTCGGGGTCGGTGCGGTCGAGTGCCACGAACAGCAGGCCGAAGCAGGCGCCGACGGCCACCGCGAGCACGACGATGCGCAGCGGCGTGTTGTGCTGGTGAGTGCCCACTGCGCCGCTGACCAGCGCGACCGCGGTGACCGCGATGGCGATGCCGAGCAGCGCGAGTGCGCTCGGTCGTTCTCCGAGACCCAGCCCCACCGCCACCGGCACGACCGCACCGACGACGGCACTCGTCGGCGCGACGACCGTGATGTCGCCGTGGGCGAACCCGTGGTAGAGGCCGACGAGGCCAAGTGCGCCGACCACGCCACCGGCGATGCTCCACCACCACGTGGAGGCATCGGGCGCCGGCGTGCCCATCACCAGCACGGCGGTGATGACGAGCGCGAGGCTCACCATCTGCCCGACCGCAGCGACGACGATGCTGGCCTGGTGCCGGCTGGCGCGGCCGCCGCAGTAGTCGCCCACCCCGTACACGAGCGCGGAGGCGAAGGCGAGCAGGACCGGCATGACCGCCCAGTCAACCAGCGCCGCCACCCCGCCCGTCGCGCGCCCCTTCGTGTCGCTGCGCGACCGACTCACGCCCAGGTGGAGCCGCGACACGTGCGCTCGTGAACGGCGGTCAGGTGGGGCAGGGGGCGACGGCGCCGGCGACGACGACCTCGCCGGAGCTGCCTTGCGCGGGGTCGGTGGGGGCCGCCGCGACTTCCTTGGTGACGGTGATGAGCGGGAAGTCGTCGGTGGACACACCGGCCCAGGCGATGGCCCAGTCGAGCTCGTGGAACGAACCGGCGGGCACCAGTTCCGACCCGTCGCAGTTCTTCAGCCACACCTGGTAGAACTCGCCGCCGTCGCGGCGCGGCAGCCCGGGCACCTCGAGGTGGATCTCCACACCCGACGCGCCCGACGTGATGCCGGCGCTGCCCGTGATGCCCGGCGCGAGTTCGGTACCGGTCATCGCCACGGTGGCATCGGCCGCCGGCGACGAGTCGCGTGTGGCGATCAGCGTGAACACGGCTGCTGCCGCTGCGCCCACCGCGGCAGCGCCCGCCGTTGCGAGCCAACGGCGGCGACGGGAGGGCATGGCCGAGTAGCTGTGCGTGACCGACCCGGCGGGAGCCGAGCGCTCGGCCTCGACGGTGATGGCGGCGACCACACGGTCCTCGAGCTCGGGATCGGGCACGGCCCACAGCGACGGATCGGCGAGCAGGTCGTCGAACTCGGCGATGAGCGCACGCTCGCGCTCGGTCAGCTCTTCGTTCGACATACGTGCACCTCCTCCACCACGACCACCTCTACTACGCCGGCGACACACGAACGGTTCATGGTGCCTCCTCGCGCAGGTGGGCCAACGAAGCGGCCAGCGCACGGTGCGCACGGTAGCTACGGCTCTTCACGGTGCCGAGCGGCACCCCGAGCTGCTCGGCGATCTGGCTGTGCGTGAACCCGTCGACGTGTTGCAGGCGCACGATGCTGCGTTCGTCGGGCGGCAGCGCGTCGACCGCGAGGCGGACCTGCGCGGCCTCCCACATCGCCTCTGCGCTCGGTGGGAGTGCGACGAGCGCCCCGTCGCCGGGATCGGCGTCGTCGAGCGCGTCGGCAGGGCGACGGGCCTCACGACGTTGGATGTCGATGGCCGCGCGGCGAGCGATGGTGACCAGCCACGGCGCCAGCTCGCGCTCGGGATCGAAGCTGCGCGCGTTGCGCCACGCCTGCACGAACGTGTGCTGCGTGGCTTCCTCGGCCAGGCCGCGGTCGCCCAGCACGCGCATGGCCACCGACATCACCAGGCCCGAGTACGCGCCATACACGCTGCGCACGGCCAGTTCGTCGCCGGCCACGAAGGCGCTCACCAACGAGGGCTCGTCGGCGCGCTGACTCATGGTGGCCGATCGTAACCCGACGCAGCGGGCCCCCTGCCGCTACCAGTCGGTGGGTCGATAGTCCTTGAGGAACTTGCCCCACACATGAGTGCCGGTGTTGATGCCGTCGATGATCGGGTCGACGATGCGGGCCGCACCGTCGACGATGTCGAGCGGCGGGTGGAAGTGATGCTGCGCAGTCTTGCGTTCGGCGATGTGCACGGGGTCCTCGTCGCTCACCCAGCCGGTGTCGACGCTGTTCATGTGGATGCCATCGGCGTGGTAGTCGGCCGCCGACGTGCGCGTCATCATGTTCAGCGCGGCCTTGGCCATGTTGGTGTGCGGGTGGCGGGTGGTCTTGAACCGTCGGTAGAACTGGCCCTCCACGGCCGAGACGTTGACGATGTGCTTGTCGCGGTCCGGTGTGCGCAGCATCAACGGCTTCAACCGAGCGTTGAGCACGAACGGCGCCACCGCGTTGACGAGTTGCGTCTCGAGCAGCTCGACCGACGACACCTCGGCCATGGTGAGCCGCCAGCTGTTGCGGTCGCGCAGGTCCACCTGCTGCAGGTCCTGGTCGAGCCGGCCCTGCGGGAAGAGATCGCCGCTGCCGGCAAGGTCGTCGGGCAGCAGTGCGGCCTGCGACAGCTCCGCGGAGCGGGTGACGCCGATCGGCAGCACGGGCGGCGCGTCGGCGCGCTCGTCGACACGGCCGGAGCTGAGCATGTCGTAGCCGCGCAGGCCTTCGTACGCGCCGAGCAGGCCGGCGGCGTGCGCCGGCAGCGTGGCCAACGGGCCCGTCTCGAGCTCCATCATGTGCTGGTAGAAGTCGGGCGGACGTCGCACGGTCTGGCACGCGTTGTTGACGATGAAGTCGAGCCGGTGGCGCGTGTCCATCAGGTGCTGACAGAACGCCTCGACGCTGGGCGTGTGGCGCAGGTCGAGCCCGAAGATCTCCAACCGATCGCCCCAGTCGGCGAAGTCGGCCTCCTGCGCGTAGCGCTGCGCCGAGTCGCGCGGGAAGCGGGTGGTGACGATGAGGTGCGCGCCGGCTCGCAGCAGCTTGATCCCCGCCTGGTACCCGATCTTCACCCGTCCGCCGGTGAGCAGGGCCACCCGCCCGCGCAGGTCGGCGGTCTCGCTGCGCTTCGCGTAGTTGAACGCGCCGCAGTCGGGGCACATCTGGTCGTAGAACGGGTGGATCTGCGAGTACTTCTGCTTGCAGATGTAGCAGTGCTGCAGCTGCACCGACTCACGAGCGGGCTCGTCGGCGGCCGAGTCGTCGATCTCGTCGGGTCCGGTGATCGCCGGTGCGAACACGTTCGGCGTGGTGAACACCGGCTTCGCCCGCAGCGAGCGGATGCCGGTCTCGTTCAGCGCACCCTGATCGCGCTGTGCCTTCTGCTGCTTCAGCTGGCGCCGCTCGGCCTTGATCTGACGCCGTCGAGCCTCGACGTCGGGCTCGTACACGTTGCCCGCCGCGTTGAGCAGCCGGGTGCGCTCGTCGAGCGACAGCGACTGCAGCAGCGACCGGTCGGCCACCACCGCCTCCAACGCCTCGGCCGCGGCGCGTAGGCGGGCAGCAGGATCGTCGGGCACGGCGTCGAATGTACCGAACACGCGGCGAAGGTGGTCGCCGCGCCGGTCTGGTACCTTCCGCCCGATGCGGCTGGTCTACATCGTGCTCGCGCACCAACTGCCGGAGCAGCTGATCCGCCTCGTCGATCGGCTCGAGGGGCCCGACGTCCGCATCCTGGTTCATCTCGACCGCAACATGTCCGACCACGAGGTCCGGATCATCCGCCAAGGTCTGGTCGCTCGCCCGAACGTCGAGTTCCTGCCCCGCCACCGCTGCGCATGGGGCGCGTACTCGCTCGTGGAAGCAACCCTGGAAGGGCTCCGGCGTTGCCGCTCGCTCACGTTCGATTACGCCGTGCTCATCAGCGGTCAGGACTACCCGATCAAGTCGCGCGAGCAGATCGACCGCTACCTGGCCGGGCTCGACGGCGCCTCGCTCATCCACAACGACCCGTTCCCCGTGGAGTTCTGGCACGACGGCGGCTGGGGACGCATCCAGCAGT
>JAUXQB010000183.1 GCA_030685215.1 Actinomycetota bacterium | reverse complement strand
CAACGCCTCGCCGAGCGCGCCCCAGTCCCAGCCGGTCTGCAGCAGCGCGCGCATCCCCTCCAACATGTAGGTGGTCGGGTTGAACCGTGCCGCCGTCGCCAGCCATCCGGTCATCGCCTCCTGCGGCAGGAACGCGGTGGTGAGGAACGCGAACGGGAAGAACAGCAGGAACGCGTTGTTCACCGCAGTCGGGTTGCCCGTGCGCAACGCGATGGCGTACGGGAAGCCGGTGAACGCGAGGCCCCACAGCCCCGCCAGCGCGATGAACACGACCATGCCCGCGACGCCGGTGGCGACGTCGATGCCCAGTGCCAGACCCAGCCCCATCACCGGCACGGCCAACGCGATGATGAGCACGAAGTCGGCGGTCATCAGCCCCAGCAGCAGCGTGCCACGACGCACCGGAGTGAGCAGCAGTCGATCGAGGTAGCCGTCCTGGATGTCGATGACGAGCGAGTTCGCGCGTGAGATGCCGGTGACCGCGAAGATCACCGCCACGGGCAGCTGGAACGCCTTGTAGTCGAACGCTGGTGGGAAGCTGTCCTCGACGAACGACTGCAGTGCACCCACGTTGACCACGAAGAAGAACACGGGCACCACCAGCGCGGGCCCGAACGCCTCCGGGTCGCGCCAGGTGAGGCGCAACGCACGCAGGCTCACCGTGCGCCAGTCGGCGATGAACCCTGCCCGGCGCGGATGCACACGATCGCCACGCGACCCGTCGACCACCGCGCTCACGCCGCGTCCTCCTGCATGCGCCCGCCGGTGATGTGCAGGAACACGTCGTCGAGCGTGGGGGTGCGCAGCGTCAGCCCCTCCACCACCATCCCTGCCTCTGCGAGCGCGACCGCCACCGGACTGATGGCCGCGGCCCCGTGGGCCACCGACATCACGACCTCGTCACCCGAACGCTCGACGCGGTCCACCTCGGGCAACCGACCGACGACTTCGGCCACCTCTGCCCCCGTGCCCGTTGCCACCCGCGCGACGATGACGTCGCTGCCGATCGACCGCTTCAGCGCCGCCGGCGTGCCCTGCGCGACGAGCCGGCCGTGAGCGATGATGCCCACCCGATCGGCCAAGGCGTCGGCTTCCTCCAAGTACTGCGTAGTGAGGAAGATGGTGATGCCCAGCTCCTGGTTCAGGTAGCGCACCTCCCGCCACACCGCGGCGCGGCTGGTGGGGTCGAGGCCGGTGGTCGGCTCGTCGAGGAACAGCACCTCCGGCTGGTGGACGAGCGACGCGGCGAGGTCGAGCCTCCGCTTCATGCCACCCGAGTACGTGGCGATGCGCTGATCGATGGCCTCGCCGATGTCGACCAGCGGCAGCAGTTCCGCCACCCGCCGCAACCGCTCGGCGCGCGACAACCCGTACAGCCGACCTTGGAGATCGAGCAGCTCGCGGCCGGTCTGCTTGCCGTCGAGCGCCGCGTCCTGCAGTGCCACGCCGATGCGCAGCCGCACGTCGTCGGCGTCGGTGGCCACGTCGAAGCCGGCGACCCGGGCGCTGCCGCCGGTGGGCGCCAGCAGCGTGGTGAGCATCCGCACGGTGGTGCTCTTGCCCGCACCGTTGGGGCCGAGGAAGCCGTAGATCTCGCCCACCGCGACCGACAGATCGACACCGTCGACCGCGACCGTCTCACCGAACGTGCGCCGCAGTGCTGTTGCTTCGATCGCGCCGGTCATCGCACCGACACTAGGCAAGCGCTCAGCGACGAGTGCGTAACATCGCCTCGATGCGCGCCACCCGCGTGCGGGCCGGCGGGTGCGTGGCAGCCAGCCGCTCGCGCCACGTGAGCGGGCGATCGCCACCGAACTCGGCGACGAACCGGCGCAACGCGGTGGCCAGCGGACGACCGAAACCCATGTCGACCGCACGGCCGTCGGCCTGGAACTCGCTGTTGCGGCCGACCACGTTGGCCAGCATGTTGCTGAGCAGCAACCCACTGAGGAACACCCACGACACGGCGGTGAGCAGCGCGGCGACGGTGCGGCCGACGGCGGTGATGGCCGACGAGTGGCTGGCGTAGCTGGTGGTGGCCGCGGTGGCCACGTTCTGCAGGAAGAAGCCGACACGGGCCAGGACGAGCACGGGGATGCTGAGCCACTGCCCGATGGCGAGCGCGACCGTGTGGAAGCCGAGGTGGTGGCTGAGCTCGTGGGCGAGCACACCGCTGAGCTCGTCGCGAGGCAGTGCCTCGATCGCGTACGACGTGACCACCACCAGGTGGCCACCGCACGCGAACGCGTTCAACTCGTTCGACGGCAGCACGGCCAGCACGTAGCGGCGGCCGGGGATGTCGTTCACCTGCAGCACGGGCCGCCATGCCGGGGCCAACGCGGCGCGTTGATCGTGGGTGGGCCGCCGCGCCCCGAGCAGCGGCGCGAGCAGGAACACCTGCACCGGCCGCAGGAAGAGCAGCACCACCGAGGCCAGGTAGCCGCCCGCGAACCACAGGAACGGCACCTGCCAGATGAGGTGCACCGGCCACCAGAACACCAGGAGCGCGAGGAGCCACACGGGCACGACGGCGACCACCGGCGCGATGGCGGTGATGGCCGACGAGTCGAGGTTTCGGCGAGCGAGGCGGGGCCGCCCCAAGGTGTCCACCCGGAACACGATACGTGCGATTCCAGAAGGTCACGGGCAGTGAGCACGGTGTTCACACGAATCTCCGCTATCCCTTTCGACGAATCTGCCGATAACTAGCGTGCGCAGCGGCGATCGACCGCGGCCGGAGAGCGGATGAAGGAGGTGAGCATGGCGTCGACACTGCCCGTATCGCGGGAATCCGGGGGCGGCGAACCCAGCATCACCGAACTGCTCGACCAGGCCCGCGAGATCGAGGATGCCGACATCGGGCGCGCCCGGGCACTCGTCCAGCAGGCACGTGTCATCGCCCGCAGTCAGAGCGATGCCGCCGGCGAGGCGGAAGCGCTGTACCGCCTGGCCGAGCTCTCCTACATGTCGGGTCTCAACAACGAGGCGTTCGCAGTGGCGCTCGAGTCGCGCGACCTCGCGCACCAGTGCGGCGCGGTCAACTCCGAGGTGTCCGCGCTCAACCTCATCGCGGCCGTGCAGTACCACGCGGCGAACTACTCCGAGGCGCTCGGGTCGGCCATGGCGGCCCTCGAGCTCTATCGCACCACCTCGGAGCGAGCCAGCGAGGGCATGCTGCTCAACTCGCTCGCGGTCATCCAGCACAGCCTGCGCGACACCGACCGCGCCATCGTCACCTACGAAGCCGCGCTCATGGCCAACAAGGGTCAGAACCGGCTCGACCTCGATGCCATCACGCTCGCGAACATGGCGAAGGTGCGCGCCGACCGCCACGAGGACCTGCTGGCGGTGAGCCTCGGCGAGTCCGCGCTCACGTTGGCGAAGGATCACGCACCGGAGTTCGTGCCCGAGATCCTTGCTCGCCTGGCCATCGCCTACGTGGCGCTGGCCGCGCTCGACCGTGCGTCGAGTTGCCTCGACGAGGCCGACGGCGTGCTGCGCGACCGCACTGCTCGCCGCGTGGCGCTCTCACCCGGCAGCGTCGTCACCGTGCGAGTCGCGCGTGGCGAGCTGTACGTGGCACAACACCTGCGCGACCACGCACTGCGCGAATGGGGCGAGGCACTGGACCTGGCGTCGCAGGCGAACATGACCGAGGTCGCGCTCACGCTGCGCGAGAAGCTCGCGAACCTGTGCAAGGAGATGGGTCGGTTCGAGATCGCCCTCAGTCACCAGGAGGCTCGCTACGCGCTGAACGAGGAGATGTTCAACCGCGGCACCGACCTGCGCATCAAGACGCTGCAGATCCAGCACGACACAGAGGCGGCGCGGCAGCAGGCGGAGATCCTCCGCCTGCGCACCACCGATCTCGAACAGATGGTCAGCATGCGCACCGAGCACCTCGAGTCGTTCCAGCTCGAGTCGCTGCAGCGCGCGGCGGTGATGGCGGAACTGCGCAACATCGACACCGCCGAACACCCCGTGCGCGTCGGTGAGCTCGCGGCCCACCTCGCCCTAGAGCTGGGGGAGAGCATCGAGTTCGCGGAGCGGTTGGGCATGGCCGCGCGGTTGCACGACATCGGCAAGGTCGCCGTGTCCGACAACGTGCTGCTCAAGCCGGGGCCGCTCACTGCCGCCGAATTCGAGCTGGTCAAGACGCACACCACGGCCGGTCACGAAGTGCTCGTCGGCAGTACGTCGCCCACCATGCAGCTGGCCGCCGAAGTCGCGCTCACGCACCACGAGCGGTGGGACGGCACGGGGTATCCCTACGGCGCCCTCGGCGAGAGCATCCCGCTCGGCGGGCGCATCGTCGCGGTGGCCGACGTGTACGACGCGCTCGTGAGCGCTCGCGTGTACAAGCACGCCTGGTCGCCGATCGACGCGGTCAACTACGTGGTGGCCGGCAGCGGCACCCAGTTCGAACCGCGCATCGTGCGCGCCTTCATCGCGGTGATGTTGCGTCGAGACCCGTCGCTGCGGTCGCGGCTCGACCTGTCAGGGCTTGCATGACCCAGTCGCCCACCAGTTGGGCGAGATCGTCGATGGGCATGGTGAGGCGACCCATTCGATGCGCGTGGCTGAACGACGACACCGCGCCGAGCACGCCGACCACGTAGAAGCCCGGGTCGCCGTCGGCGAGCAGTCCCTGCTGCTGGGCCGCTTCGATGAGCCGGAGCACGTCGCCCGAGTAGACGTCGCTGCCCTCCTTCATCACACCGGCCAAGGCGTCGTCGGTGCGTTCCACGTCGAGCAGCGCGAAGTACGGCTGGTGCTCGGCCATGAACCGCACGCTGGCCACCGCGCCCTGGCGGATGCGAGTGACCGGGTCGGCGTTCGGGTCCATCGCACCGGCCTGAGCGCGGCGCAACTGCAGGCGCATCGTGCGCACCAGCTCGCCGAACAGTGACTCCTTGGTGGGGAAGTACCAGTAGAACAACCCCTTGGCGACGCCGGCGTCGGCGCAGATGTCGCTGATGCGCGTGGCGCCGTAACCCTTCTCGGTGAACAGTCGCTCGGCGGCTTCCAGCAGTTGCTGCTTGCGTTCGATGCCCTGTTCGGTGTGGCGGCGGTCGTCGGACACGCAGCCAGTCCAGCAGGCATTGACCCGTGGGTCAATCCGGGCGACGATGCGTGCTCCTACACTCGGGCCATGGCAGCCACCCGGGCAGAGCGCATCGCCGAACGCGAGCGCAACCAGAAGTGGAAGAACCCGCCGTTGCGCATCGAGATGCTCGAGTGCATCAACTGCGACGCGTGCCTGCGCCACTGCCCGCCGCAGTTCGGCGCCATCTTCAACCACGGCCCCGACGTGGTCATCATCCCCGAACTGTGCAGCGGCTGCGACAAGTGCCTGCCCGCCTGTCCGGTGAACTGCATCTACCCGTTCCCCGAGTGGGAGGGCGCACCCGTGCCGGCGGAGTGGTGGCAGGAACCGAACGGGCCCGACGACCCCTACACCTGAACGACCCGTACACCTGAACGACCCGTACGTGTGAACTTTCGCTGACATACTGCACGCCATGACTGCACTGATCCCCGGGGCCGAGCCCTGGTCGCACATCGGCACCTCGGCACACGGCGCACTGGTCCTGCACGGCTTCACCGGCAACCCGGGCAGCATGCGCGGCGTTGCCGAGGCGCTCGCCGCCGCCGGTTACCACGTGGAGATGCCGCTGCTGCCGGGCCACGGCACCACCGTCGCCGACATGCTGCCCACCCGATGGGCCGACTGGTCGGCCGCGGCGGAGGCCGCGTACGGCACGCTCGCCGCGCGGGTCGACAAGGTGGTCGTGGTCGGGCTCTCGATGGGCGGCGCGCTCACGCTGCGCATCGGCGCCGATCACCCGGAGGTCGCCGGCCTGGTGTGCATCAACCCGGCGACACAACCGCAGGCGCCGGAAGTGGTGGAGATGCTGCAGGGCATGATCGACGCGGGCACCGACATCATCCCCGCCATCGGCAGCGACATCGCCGACCCAGACGCGCACGAGTCCGCGTACGACGGCACTCCGCTGGCGCCGCTGCTGTCGCTGGTGAACGACGGGCTCGCGCCGCTGGGCGCCGAGTACGCGGGCATGCGCCAGCCACTGCTGCTGCTCAGCTCACCGCAGGACCATGTGGTCGAGCCCGCGCAGGGCGACTACCTGGCGGCGAACTACGGCGGTCCGGTGGAGCGCATCAGCCTCGACCGCAGCTACCACGTGGCCACGCAGGACTACGACAAGGACCTCGTCTTCGAGTCCACCGTGGCCTTCGCGAACCGCGTCACTGCCTGACATGGTCTCGTTCCTGGCCAGCATCCCGAGCCCGTCGTCGGGCGAGTTCAGCATCGGACCACTGTCCATCCACGCCTACGGGCTGATGATCGCGCTCGGCGTCGTCGCCGCCGTGTGGCTCGCTGGCCGGCGGATGGAAGCAGCCGGTGTCGGCACCCGCGACGACATGAGTGCCATCGCGATGTGGGCAGTCGGGGCCGGCGTGATCGGTGCCCGCATCTACTACATCATCACCGACAAGAGTCAGCCGTGGAAGGAACCGAGCCGCTGGCTGCGGATCTGGGAGGGCGGCCTCGGCATCCCCGGCGGGCTCCTCGCCGGCGTGCTGGTGGCCATGTGGGCCATCCGGCGGCGTGGGCTGTCGGTCGGTGGCGTGTTCAACGCCGCGGCGCCCGCGATTCCGCTCGCGCAGGCCATCGGCCGGCTGGGCAACTGGTGGAACCAGGAGCTGTTCGGCAGGCCCACCGACCTGCCCTGGGCCCTGGAGATCGACGATGCGAAGCTGCCCGCCGGCTATCCCTCGGGCACCACCTTCCATCCCACGTTCCTGTACGAATCGCTGTGGAACGTGGGTCTGTGCCTCGTGCTCATCGCCATCGACCGGCGCATCAAGGTGCGCCCCGGTCGACTGCTGGCGATGTACGTGGTGGGCTACTCCATCGGCCGCTTCTGGATCGAAGGCTTGCGCATCGACCCCGCCAATGCCGGTGGCGGCTGGCGGCTCAACCAGTGGACGGCGCTCGCGGCCGGCGGTGCGGCCGCGCTGTACCTGCTGATCGACTGGCGCCGCCACCGCGGCGACGTGCCGGTCGAGGTCGACGTGCCGGTCGAGGGCGACGTGCCGGTCGAGGTCGACGTGCCGGTCGCCTGGGCGAGCGACGAGGCCGCCGAGTACGTTGCGGAAGATGACTGACGACGTCGTCCTGATGGAGTTGCGTGAGCCGGGCATCGCCCTCATCACGCTCAACCGGCCCGAGCGGCTCAACGCCTGGAACGGCGAATTGGCCACGCGCTACTTCGAGTTGCTCGACCAGGCCGCAGCCGACCCGGCGGTGAAGGTGATCGTGGTCACCGGCGCCGGTCGCGGGTTCTGCGCGGGCGCCGACATGGACACCCTGCAGGGCCTCGGTGCCGCCAGCGGCAGCGGAGGGTCCGATGCGGCCGCGGGTGGTCGGCCGCAGTACCACACCACGCTCATTCCCAAGCCGGTCATCGCGGCGGTCAACGGCGCGTGCGCAGGCATCGGCATGGTGCAGGCGCTGATGTGCGACATCCGGTTCGCGGCGGCCGGCGCGAAGTTCACCACCGCGTTCGCTCGCCGTGGGCTCATCGCCGAGTACGGCATGAGCTGGGTGCTGCCTCGGCTCGTGGGAACCGCGCGGGCGCTCGATCTGCTGTTCTCCGGACGGGTCATCCTGGCCGAGGAAGCCGCGCAGATGGGCTTGGTGAACGAGGTGGTCGCGCCCGAGTTCCTGCTCGACCGCGCGCTCGAGTACGCGGCAGAGCTGGCCACGCACTCGTCGCCCACCAGCATGTCGGTGATGAAGCGCCAGGTCTACGGCGACTGGGACCGCGGCGTGGTGCCGGCCACCGACGACGCGATCGAATTGATGAAGGCGTCGCTGCGCCGCCCCGACTTCAAGGAAGGCGTCGCCTCGTTCCTGCAGAAGCGGAACCCCGACTTCGCGGCGGTCGACCAGTCAGTGTGACGACAGTGCTCGGAGCTGCTCCGCGAGCACCTCCGGGATGACAGGGTTGAAGTACTCGCCGCACGCCACTTCTGCGGCTGCGATGTAGCGCGGCACGCCGGCGCTGCGCCACGGCGAGACGAGCTCGATGTTGAGCCACGACTGTGGCCAGTCGCCGCCGTCGGTGGGCCGCTGGTTGAGCCACAGCATGTACGGCAGCGGACGGTCGTAGAGGCGGTCGAGGCGACCGAGCACGTCGGTGAGGATGGTCGCCAGTTCGTCGCGTGCGCCGTCGTCGAGCGCCATCAGGTCGGGCACCTGTCGGCGTGGCGCGATCGAGAGCGCGAGGGGGAACGTGCTGGCGTACGGCACCGAGGCCAGCCAGTTGCCGTGCTCGGCGACGAGCCGGTCGGCCGGGTCCGGGTCGGGCGACCAGTGCGCCTCGAGGAGCCGGCGCGGCCGGTCGGGGATGTGGTCGTAGGCGTAGATCTGGCCGTGCGGATGCGCGATGGTGGCGCCCACTTCCGGGCCGCGGTTCTCGAACACGAGCACGGAGTCGACGTCGGATCGCGCGCCGAGCGCCTCGGTGCGCGACGCCCACAGGTCGATCACACGGCGAGCGCCGGCGACGCCGAGCGACGCGAACGTGGCGTCGTGCTGCTGCGTGTAGAGCACGACCTCGCAGCGCTCTCCGGGCATGGCCGGCCAGCGGTTGGGGAACCAGCGGACGTCGTACGGCTCGGGTGCCTCTCGTCCGCCCGGGCAGAACGGGCAGCCGGTGTCGGGCAGGTTGGGGCGGGCCTGGCGGGTGCCGACCACGTGCACGAGCGTGCCCAGGTGCGGGTCGATGCGGAGGTCGGATGGTTCGGTCATGCGTGTTGCCACGGTATCGGCCCGCGGATGCGTGGGCGTCTACGTTGCAGTGCATGATCCACCTGCGGGGCGTTCAGGCAGACGTGGTGATCGACACGTCGTTCGGTGTACCAGTCATCGCGTACTGGGGTTCGCCGTTGGGCGACGTCGACACTGCCACGATCGTCGCCGCGCTGGCCCGCCCGCTCGTGTCGGGTGGTCTTGACGTGGTGGCGCCGCTGTCGGTGGTGCCCGAGCACGGGTCGGGTCATCAGGGGCGCCCCGGGCTCACCGGTCATCGGCGCGGCGGCACGGCGTGGGCGCCGCGCTTCCAGCCGTCGGCGGTGGCTCCGTTCGCCGGCGGTGTGGAGGTGACGGCGGTCGACCCGGTGGCGCAGCTGCGACTGGTCACGCGGATCGTGCTCGACCACGTGCTCGCAGTGTCGTGCACGGTCGTCAACGAAGGGACGACCCGCTACCTGCTCGACGGGTTGCACCCCACGCTGCCGGTGCCCGCGCACGCCGGCGAGCTCCTCACCTTCGACGGCCGCTGGGCACGCGAGCTCCAGCCGGTCCGGCGCGCGTGGCGGAGTGGCGCGTGGGTGAGCGAGAACCGAGCTGGGCGCACGTCGCACGAGCACCCGCCGTTCGTCTTCGCCGGCGAGCCGGGCTTCGGTGAGTGGCGCGGCGAGGTGTGGGGCGTGCACCTCGCGTGGAGTGGGAACCACTCGATGGCCGCCGAGTGCCTGCCCGACGGCCGTCGGTGCGTGCAAGCGGGCGAGTTGCTGCACCCGGGCGAGGTGTGCCTCGACCCGGGGCAGGCGTACGAGTCGCCGACGGTGTTGGGCGTGTTCTCGTCATCGGGACTCACGCCGGCGTCGTGGGGCTTCCACCGTTCGCTGCGGACGCTGCCGGTGCACCCGTCGCGACCTCGTCCCGTGTTGCTGAACACGTGGGAGGCGGTGTACTTCGATCACGACACGCACCGTCTGCAGGCGTTGGCCTCCGCTGCGGCGGCACTCGGGATCGAGCGGTTCGTGCTCGACGACGGCTGGTTCGGGTCGCGACGCGACGACACTCGCGGGCTCGGCGACTGGACGGTGTCGGCCGACGTGTATCCGGACGGACTGGCGCCGCTCATCGAGCACGTGCGTGGCTTGGGCATGGAGTTCGGGATCTGGGTGGAGCCGGAGATGGTGAACCCCGACAGCGACCTGTTCCGTGCGCACCCCGAGTGGGTGCTGGCCGATGCCGGGTACGAGCCCGTGCTCGGCCGCCACCAGCTGGTGCTGAACCTCGCCGAACCCGCAGCGTTCGATCACGTGTTCCGTCAGCTCGACGCGCTGTTGCGCGATCACGACATCGCGTTCGTGAAGTGGGACATGAACCGCAACCACGTGCAGGGCAGTGGCGGCGATGGCGCGGCCGGTTCGAGCGCTCAGACGCGGGCGTTCTATCGCCTCGTCGACGCGCTGCGAGCCGCGCACCCTGGCGTCGAGATCGAGAGCTGCGCGAGCGGCGGCGGGCGCATCGACCACGAGGTGCTGCGCCGAACGGAGCGCGTGTGGACGAGTGATTGCAACGACCCGCTCGAACGGCAGACCATCCAGTGGGGTGCGTCGATGCTCATCCCGTACGAGCTGATGGGCGCACACATCGGGCCGACTCGCTCGCACACCACCGGTCGCACGCAGTCGCTGGCGTTCCGGGCGTTGACCGCGATGTTCGGCCACCTCGGCGTCGAGTGGGACGTGCTCTCGCTGTCCGAGAGTGAGCGCACGCAACTGGCCGCAGCGATCGCACTCCATCGACGCTTCCGCGAGCTGCTGCACGCGGGCGACGTGGTGCGTTTCGACCCGGTGTTCAACGGCGACGCGGCAGCCAGCCACTCCTATGGCGTGTACGCCGCCGATCGCCGCGCCGCGCTCGTCGCGCATGCGCAACTGACCACCGGCATGAGCCTGCTGCCGCCGCCGCTGCGCCTGCCCGGACTGCTGCCCGACGTGCGCTACGTGGTCGAGCAGGTGCCGCTGCCCGGAGCACGGGTCGAGTGGACCGCCAGCGGCGTCGTGCTCACCGGCACCCAGCTCGCTGCCCACGGCATCCAGCTCCCGCGCCAGCACCCCGAGTCGGGTCTGCTGCTGCACCTGCGAGCGCTGCACCCCACCTGACCGCCGCCCGGCCGCCTCGGCGAATCCCTCCGCTCCCGGCGGGGTTGCGCCCATAGGCTTCATCCCCGTGCCTGATCACCCCGCCGAACGCATCACCGTCGCCGACGTGGCCAAAGTCGCCCGGCTCGCGAGACTCGACCTGCCCGACGACGAACTGGAGCACCTCGCCCACCAGTTGGCCGGAATGCTCGAACACTTCGCCGACGTCGATGCGCTCGATCTCGCCGACGTCGAGCCGATGACCCAGCCATATCCGCTGGTCAACGTGTTCCGCTCCGACGTGGTCACCCCCGGCGTCGATCGCGACGAGGTGATGGCTGCCGCGCCCTCGTCGGAAGGTGGCCGTTTCCGCGTGCCGCCGATCATCGGGCTGGAGGGCTGATGACCGTGCGAGCAGCCGACGTCGCCGCCGCCGTGCGCGCCGGTACCACCACCGCGACGGAGCTGCTCGAACAGCACCTCGCCACCATCGCCCAGCGCGAACCCGAGATCCACGCATTCAACCTGGTGATGACCGACCATGCACGCGAGGCCGCAGCCGCCGTCGACGCCAAGGTCGCCGCCGGCATCGACCCCGGCCCGCTCGCCGGCGTCACCGTCGCCCTCAAGGACAACATGTGCACTCGTGGGGTGCCCACCACGTGCTCGTCGAAGATCCTCGACGGCTGGAAGCCACCGTACGACGCCACCATCGTCACCACGCTGCGCGACGCCGGCGCGGTGGTGATCGGCAAGACCAACCTCGACGAGTTCGCCATGGGCAGCAGTACGGAGAACAGCGCGTTCGGCCCCACCCGCAACCCGCACGACACCAGCCGTGTGCCCGGCGGCAGCAGCGGCGGCAGCGCGGCATCGGTCGCCGCCGGCTTCGCCCACCTCGCCCTCGGCAGCGACACCGGCGGCTCCATCCGCCAGCCGGCAGCGCTGTGCGGCGTCGTCGGCGTCAAGCCCACCTACGGCTACGTCAGCCGCTACGGCCTGGTGGCGTTCGCCAGCAGCCTCGACCAGATCGGCCCGTTCACCAACAGCGTCGCCGACGCGGCACTGCTGCTCGACGTCATCGGCGGTCACGACGAGCGCGACAGCACGAGCATCCCGCAGGTGCACCCCAGCCTCACCGACGCCATCACGCAGGGCGTGGAAGGGTTGCGCGTCGGCCGCATCACCGACCTCCCGGAAGGCGCAGACCCCGATGTGCAGGAGCGATTGGAAGCTGCCTTCGCCGCACTGAGGGACGCTGGGGCCACCATCGTCGACGTGCAGGTACCAGCGTTCACGTTCGGGCTCACCGCCTACTACCTCATCGCCCCCGCCGAGGCGAGCAGCAACCTCGCCCGCTACGACGGCGTGCGCTACGGGCTGCGCGTGGAGGCCGCCGACACCAACGCGATGTACGGCGTCACCCGTGCCGCCGGCTTCGGCGACGAGGTGAAGCGACGCATCATGCTCGGCACCTACGCGCTCAGCGCCGGCTACTACGACGCCTACTACGGCAAGGCGCTGAAGGTGCGCCGCCTCATCCACGACGACTTCGAGCGGGCCTACCAGCACGCCGACGTGCTGCTCACCCCCACCTCGCCCACCGTGGCCTTCCCGTTCGGCGACAAGGGCGACAACCCGTTCGCGATGTACCTGTGCGACACGTACACCATCCCCACCAACCTCGCCGGCCACCCGGGCATGAGCGTGCCGTTCGGCACCGGCGCCCACGCACTGCCGGTGGGCGTGCAGGTGCTCGCCGGCACCTTGCAGGAGCCGGTCATGTTCCGTGTGGCAGCTGCGCTGGAAAGGGCGATGCAATGAGTGCGTACGACGGTCTGCCCGGCGACTGGGAACTGGTGGTGGGCTTGGAGGTGCACGTCGAGCTGGCCACCGCGACGAAGTTGTTCAGCGGCAGCCCGAACCGCTTCGGCGACGAGCCGAACACCAACATCGACCCGGTGACGCTCGGCCTGCCCGGTGCCCTGCCGGTGCTCAACGAGCACGCCGTCGAGCTGGCCATGCGCGTGGGCGCAGCACTGAACTGCACCATCCAGGGCTGCACCTTCCACCGCAAGAACTACTTCTACCCCGACATGCCCAAGGCGTACCAGATCACCCAGTACGACCAGCCGCTCAACGTCGATGGGTACCTCGACCTGCCCAACGGCGTGCGCGTGGGCATCGAGCGCGCGCACATGGAAGAAGACGCCGGCAAGAGCACGCACGTCGGCGGCAGCGGCGGCCGCGTGCACGGTGCCACCTCGTCGCTCATCGACCTCAACCGCGCCGGCGTGCCGTTGGTCGAGATCGTCAGCCGGCCCGACATCCGCAGCGCCGACGACGCCCGCGCGTACGTGAGCGAGCTGCGCAGCATCCTCGTGGCCATCGGTGCCAGCGACGCGAAGATGGAGGAGGGCAGCATGCGGGTCGACGCCAACGTCAGCGTGCACAAGCCGGGCACTCCCTTCGGCACGCGCTGCGAGATCAAGAACGTCAACAGCGTGCGCAGCGTCGGCCGCGCCATCGAGTACGAGGCGCGCCGCCAGATCGACCTCATCGAGAGCGGCGACACGGTGGTGCAGCAGACCCGCCACTGGGACGAAGGCGACGGCCGCACGCACACCCTCCGCTCCAAGGAGGACGCCGACGACTACCGCTACTTCCTCGAACCCGACTTGGTGCCGCTGGTGCCGTCGCCGGAGTGGATCCGGCGCGTGCACGACGCGCTGCCGATGCTGCCGGCCGCGCGTCGCACCCGGCTCGCTGCCGCCACCGGTCAGCCCGCCGGCAGCGAAGCCGTCACCGCGGTGGTGGAACGCGGTCAGGACGAGTACGTGCTGGCGGTCGCTGCGGCCGGCGGCGACGTCGCACGTGCGCTCGTGCACGTGAAGGAAGCGTTCGCCGAGTCGCCCGACGTGCCCGCCAGCGATCTGGCTGCGCTCACGCTGCTCGAGACCGGCGGCAAGTTGACTGCCACCCAGGCCAAGGCTGTGCTCGCCGAGCTGGTCGCCAACGGTGGCGGCGACGCCGCTGCCATCGCTGCCGCGAAGGGCTTCGAGGCCATCGACACCGGCGCGCTGGAAGGCTTCGTCGACGAGGCCATCGCCGCCGACCCCGATGCGTGGGCCAAGTTCTGCGCGGGCGACGGCAAGGCGATGGGAGCGCTCGTCGGCCTGGTGATGAAGGCGAGCAGGGGCAAGGCCGACGGCAAGCTGGTGACGGCGCTGCTGCAACAGAAGCGCGGTTAGAGCACCTTCGCTAGAGCACTTCGGCCAGTGTGACCTGCTGGCGCAACCACACGGTGGCATCGGTCACCGACATCGGCCGCGCGATGTAGAAGCCCTGCGCCCACGGGCAGCCCAGCGCCTGCAGCGCGGCGAGCTTCTCGATGCTGTCGACGCCTTCGGCCACCACCTTCAGCCCCAGCGAATCGCCCAACCGCAGCAGCAGCTCGACGATGGTGTGGTCGAGCGGGTTGTCGCACATGCCGGCCACGAACACGCCGTCGATCTTGAGCGTGTCGACCGTGAGCTGGTGCAGGTAGCTCATCGACGAGTAGCCGGTGCCGAAGTCGTCGATGGCCACCTTGATGCCGCGGCTGCGCAGGTCGTCGACCACGGCCCCGGCACGGGCGACGTCGGCCACGAGATGCGTCTCGGTGATCTCGAGATCGATCATCCCCGGGTCGACTTCGGCGCGTTCGCAGAGCCGCTGCAGCAGCGGGCTGAGCGTGCCCTCCATGATGTGGCGCCCGGAGATGTTCACCGCGATGCGCAGGTGTGCGGTGAGCGGTTCGTCCTGCCACTCGCGCAGCACGCCCACCGCCTGTTCGAGCACCCAGGCATCGAGGTCGAGGATGACGCCGGTGCGCTCGGCGATGGGGATGAACTCGTTGGGCCCCACCTCGCCGATGCCCGGCCGGTTCCAGCGCAACAGCGCTTCGGCACCGACCGGCTCCTTGCTGGCGATGTCGATGATCGGTTGCAGCTTGATGCTGAACTGCCCACCGACGATGCCCTGGCGCATCGTGAGCGCCATGTCGGCGCGGTCCTCGATCTCGCGTGCGAGCTGCTCGTCGTACACCTCCACGCGTCCGCGACCGCTCTGCTTGGCGTGGTACACCGCGGAGTCGGCCTGCGCGATGTTGTCGAGCGGGTCGCGGCTGCCGTCGACGATGGACACGCCCGCCGACGCCGAGATGGTGAACAGCTGACCGCTCGTGCCGGTGCACGGCGCCGACACGACCTCGATCAGCCGGTGCGCGAGCTCGGTGGCCTGCTCCTGATCGGCCACCTGGTCCATCAGCACGATGAACTCGTCGCCACCGATGCGGGCGACGAGGTGATCGGGGCAGGCAGCCTTCAGGCGCGCACCGATCTCGCCGAGGATGCGGTCGCCCTCGCCGTGTCCCTGCGTGTCGTTGACGCTCTTGAAGCCGTCGAGGTCGAGGAACACGATGGCGCTGCGGCGCTCGTCGAGCCGGGCGGCCATCGCCATGCGAGCGAGGTGCTCGAGTGCGGCGGCGCGGTTGGCGAGGCCGGTGAGCGAGTCGGTACGGGCCTGCTCGTTGGCCGCGGCCTCCGACGCGTGCAGCTTGGAGGTGACCGCGGCGAGGTGACTCACCGACTGGCGCAGCGTGTCGCCCAGCGGGCCGGGCAGCGTGCGGTCGATCTCGGTGTCGCCCAGCGCCAGCCGCCGAACCTGCGCGTCGTAGGCGCGCAGGGTGGTGACCATCTCGTTGAACGTGCGCATCACCACTCGGATGTCGGTGGGTCCGGTGGGCTTCACCGGTGCGAGCGCGAGGTCGCCGTCGCCCACCTGGCGCGATTGGCGGACGAGCCGGCGCAGAGGTCGCAGGATGGACAGCAGGATGAGTCCGAGCAGCACCAGGCTGATGCCGAGCACTGCGACCATCACCCGGATGGCGTCGCGACGGTCGGCTTCGGCCTGCGCGCGGATCGCTCCCGCGCGTTGCACCTGTTCCTCGAGGAACGAGTTGCCGTACGACTGGAGCGCGGTCAACCGGTCGAACGAGGCGATGAGCACGTCGATGATGGCCGTGAGCGTGCTCGTGTCGTCGATGACGTTGATGCCCGAGTCGTCGACGAGCGTGAGCGCCTCGACGAGCGTGGGCAGCGCATCGTCGACCGCGGCGAACGCCGGTGAGGCCACCAACTCGTCGAACTCGGTGAGGCGCTGGCCGTCGAGCAACGAGCGCAAGCGGTCGAGTGACTCCTCGAACGCGCCGGTGGCCACCATCGCCTCGAGCACCCGTGAGCGCTCGCCGCCCGCGATGCTGGCGTCGGCGACCAGGCGCAGGTTCGTGGTGGCGGACTGCAGCGTGGACAGGAACTGCTCGGACTCGGCGCCGATGCCGGCGAGCTCGCTGGTGGTGGCCGCCTCCTGCAGCACCTGACGGGTCTGCTCGCTGATGACGTCGACGAACATGACCAGCCGGTCGAAGACTGCGTTCACCGAGTCGGGTCGCTGCGCCTGCGCGTCGAACTCGGCGCGTACCTCGGTGAGCTCTGACTCGATGCTGGCGATCTCGTCGCCGATGGTGACGCCCGACGGCAGGCGGACGCCGCCTGACGACGCGGAGAGTGCCGCCAACGCCTCGTCGAGCTGAGCGCGCGACTCGGTGACGAACCCGACGAAGTCGATGCCGAGTGTGTCGTCGAGCTCGATTCGGTCGAGTCCCCACACCTCGGCCTCTGCGACGCCGGCGGTGGCGGTGAACTCGATGTAGAGCGGCACGATCAGCTGGCCGGTGTGCTGCAGCAGCGAGACCTGTTCGCTCACCCTTGCGGCGGAGTCTTCCGCCTCCCGCTGCGTATCGAGCTCGCGATAGGCGAACACCTGCAGACCGATCATCGGCACGAGCAGCACGGTGAGCAACCGAGCGGCGAGGGAGCGAGGGCCGAACCGGCCCACGCGGCCCGATGCGCGCCGACGTGCCGCGCTCGCACCGCCCTTCACTGCTCTGGTGCTCGACACACGCCAAAACTACCCGGTCGTGTCGCAGCTCAGCCGTCCTCGGCGGCCGGGCCCCGCCGATAGCGTCGACCGACGTGCCCAACGCCTCGCTGACCCCGTTCCGGTCGCGGGGCTTCCGGCTCATCTGGGCTGGAGCTCTGGTGTCGAACATCGGCACCTGGATGGAGACGGTCGCGCTCGGCTACTACGTCGCCGACACCACCGGCAAGGCCAGTTGGTCCGCCGTGGTGGCAGCGGCGGGCTTCCTGCCGGGCGCCATCGTCGGCCCGGTGGGCTCGGCCATGGCGGATCGCCTGCGCCGGCGCCGGATCATGTTCGTGGGCAGCGTGCTGTCGGGGCTCATCGCGGCGGCGCTCGCACTGTGGGTGGGCGCCGGCGACGCCACTCCGCTGGGCATCGCGGTGATGGCCTTCCTCGCCGGTTGCGTGTCGATGTTCACCTTCCCGTCGTTCCAGACCACGCTGCCCACCCTCGTGCCCCGCGACCAGCTCGTCGCTGCAGTGGGTCTCTCCAACGCGCAGTGGAACATCGGTCGCGTCATCGGCCCGGCCTTCGCCGCGCTGGCCATCGCGGCGGGCGGCATCGGGCTGGCGCTGTGGATCAACGCGGCCAGCTACCTCGCGGTGTGCGTCGCCCTCGCGTTGGTGAAGTTCCATCAGCCGCCGGGCGACCGACGGCCGGTGTTCGGCGCGCTCGCCGACGGCTTCCGCTTCGCTCGTGCGTCGGCGCCGATGCGTTCGATGCTGGTGTTGATGGTCGCCACCATCGCGATCGCCTCGCCGTTCATCGCGTTCGTGCCGCAGATGGCCACCAACGTGCTCGGCGGTGGCTCGGGGGCCACGTCGCTACTGGTCACCGCGCAAGGCGTCGGCGCGGTGGCAGCGGCGTTCACGCTCGGCACGGTCACGCAGCGATTCGGCCTCCCGAAGGTGATGCTGCTGGCGGTGGCCGCGCTCAGCCCGGCGCTGGTCGCCTATGGCGTGGCGCCCACCCTGTGGCTGGCAGCGCCGGCGCTCGCCCTCGTCGGCGTCACGTACGGCTACGCGTTCACCGCGTTCTCGGGCGTCGCGCAGGAAGCCGCGCCCGACGAGATGCGCGGCAGGGTGCTGGCGGTGAACTCGTTCGTGCTGGGCGTGCTCTACCCGGTGGGGTCGCTGCTGCAGGGGCAACTGGCCGACGAGGTGGGCCTGCGCTGGGTGACGGCCGGCTCGGGCGTGCTGCTGCTGGCGGTGGTCGCTCTGCGTGCCGCCCGCTCGCCGGGATCGGACAGGAAGCGGTCGCCGGCGGAGCAGTAGGCTCGGCCTCATGTCTGCAGAGAACGGCACTCCCGTCGATGTGAAACCCCGCAGCCGCGACGTCACCGACGGCTTCCAGAAGGCGCCGGCGCGCGCGATGCTGCGCGCCGTCGGCATGACCGACGACGACTGGGAGAAGCCGCAGGTGGCCATTGCGTCCACCTGGAACGAGGTCACTCCCTGCAACATGACCTTGCGCAAGCTCGCCGACTTCGCCAAGGACGGCGTCCGCGCGGCGGGGGGCTTCCCGATGGAGTTCGGCACCATCACGGTGAGCGACGGCATCAGCATGGGCCACGAAGGCATGCGTGCGTCGTTGGTCTCCCGCGAGGTCATCACCGACTCGGTCGAGTGCGTCATGCACGCGGAGCGACTCGACGCGTTCGTCGGTCTCGCCGGTTGCGACAAGAGCATCCCCGCGATGCTCATGGCCGCAGCGCGGCTCGACCTGCCTAGCGTGTTCGTCTACAACGGCAGCATCATGCCGGGCAGCCACCACGGCGAGGCCACCGACATCACCAGCGTGTTCGAAGCCGTCGGTGCCTGCGCCCTGGGCAAGATCACCGAGGAAGAGCTCGGCGAGATCGAGCGCACCGCCTGCCCCGGTGAAGGTGCGTGCGGCGGCATGTTCACGGCCAACACGATGAGCAGCATCGCCGAGGCCATCGGCATGTCGCTGCCCGGCACCGCCTCCCCGCCGGCCATCGACGGTCGCCGTGAGAGCGATGCGCGCATGGCCGGCGAAGCCATCGTCAACCTGCTGCGCCTGGGCATCACGCCGCGCATGATCATGACCAAGAAGGCGTTCGAGAACGCCATCGCCGTCACCTCTGCGCTGGGCGGCAGCACCAACGCCGTGCTCCATCTGCTCGCCATCGCCAACGAGGCAGGTGTCGAGCTCGAGCTGCAGGACTTCAACCGCATCGCCGCCAAGGTGCCGCACATCGCCGACATGAAGCCCGGCGGCAAGTTCCACATGAGCGACCTCGACACGGTGGGTGGCGTGCCTGTGGTGCTCAAGCACCTGCTCGATCACGGGCTGCTGCACGGCGACTGCCTCACCGTCACCGGCAAGACCATGGCCGAGAACCTGGCCCACATCGATCCGCCCGCGCCCGACGGCGTGGTGGTGCACTCCATCGACAAGCCGCTCCACAGTGAGGGCGGCATCGTCGTGCTCACCGGGTCGCTCGCGCCAAAGGGTGCCGTCGTGAAGGTCGCCGGCCTCAGCGCCGAGCAGAAGCAGTTCGTCGGCACCGCCCGCGTGTTCGACGGCGAGGACGGCGCGATGGCTGCCATCCTCAGCGGCAGCATCGAGCCCGGCACCGTGCTGGTCATCCGCTACGAGGGCCCCAAGGGCGGGCCGGGCATGCGCGAGATGCTGGCCATCACCGGTGCGCTGAAGGGAGCAGGCCGCGGCGCCGACTGCGCGCTCATCACCGACGGCCGGTTCAGCGGTGGCACGTGGGGCTTCTGCATCGGTCACGTGGCGCCGGAGGCCACCGACGGCGGGCCAATCGCGTTCGTCCACGACGGCGACCAGATCTCCATCGACGTGCACGCGCTCACGCTCGACCTGCTCGTGGCCGACCACGACATCGCTCGCCGGCGCGCCAGCTGGCAGCCGCTGGCGCCGCGCTACACGACGGGCGTGCTCGGCAAGTACGCCAAGCTCGTGCAGGGCGCGGAGACCGGCGCCATCACCAACACGCTCTGACTCGCGCAAGTGGGCGCGGCTCGTGAGGGAGGACCTGCACGAACCGCGCCCGGATGCAAACCTGGGAGCGGGGGCTCCTCAGGTGAAGATGATCTGGCCGCCGGCTGCCAGATCGTAGAAGTCGCCGACCGTGATGATGTCGTTCACCTGCTCGACGAAGTCGTCCTTGCTCATGCCGAACATGTCGACCGACGCCTTGCAGGCGTACATGCCGCAGCCGGTGTCGCCGATCATCTCGATGAAGTCGGGGATGGACGGGATGTCGAGCTCGTCCATCTTCTTGTTCATCATGTGCGTCGCGATGCCGCTCATGCCGGGGAGGCCGCCCACCAGCGTGGGGATGTGCATCGCCGGATTGCCGACGGTGGCCACCTTGATGTGTTCGATGCGCTTGCTGTGGATGGCGTCGAGGCCGAAGAACGTGAAGAACAGGTTCGCCTCCATGCCTTCGGCGCGAGCCCCGTTGGCCATGATGAGGCCGGGGTAGATGCCCTCCAGCGAGCCCTTGGAGATGATGATCGACACCTTGGTGATCGGTTCGGTGCCTTCGGTGCGGTAGCCCATGATCAGATGCAACCCTTCGGCTTCGGGATTCCCGCGAGCCGCGCCGCCATCTTGGCGGGACCCTTCGGGAACAGTTGGTAGAGGTCCTTCACGCTGACGCCGGAGGCCTTGCCGAGCACGCGCACCGTCGGGCCGGTGCCCTTCTCGAAGAACTCCTTGCGCATGAAGTCGAGCACCGTCCAGTGCTGGTCGGTCAGTTCGGTGATGCCGTCGGCCCTGGCCATCTCGACCGCCATTTCGGGGGTCCACACCGTCGGGTCCTCGAAGAACCCCTCGTCGTTCAGCCGTACTTCCACGCCGGCGTAGGTGGTGGCGCTCATCTCGTTGTCTCCTTCTCGGTCGTCTGTGGTTGGTTCTTGCCCCGTCGGGGCATGTCGGCTCCGATGCCGGGGATGTCGCGGCCCTGCAGCAGCGCGTGCCAGTAGACCCACTGGAACATCAGCTTGCCGAGGTGGTTCATGCGGCTCTCCTTGAGCAGCGGCATGCCGACGGCGGCCGGGAAGTGACCCGGGAGCGGTTCCGTCTCGTAGTTGAAGTCGATCAGCAGTGCCTTGCCGAAGCCGGTCTCGATGAAGCAGTTGGCGTGCCCGTCGTAGCTGTCGTCGAGCGGTTCGTGGTCGAGGTAGCGCACGATGTTGTCGACGAGCACCTCGCCTTCGAAGTGCGTCACCGACCCGGCCTTGGAGGTGGGCACGTTGGTGGCGTCGCCGAGTGCGAACACGTTGCTCTTCGCCTTCGCCTGCAACGTGCGCTGATCGGTGGGGACGAAGTTGAGGTCGTCGCCGAGGCCCTCGCTGCGACCGATGTACGCGGCGCCGTTGTGCAGCGGCACCACCACGGCGAGCTCGAAGGGAACTTCTCGGCCGTCGTAGCCGATCAGCTTCCCTGCGCCACCGACATCGTCCATCGACACTTCACCGGTGTTGAACTCGGTGACCATGTGGATGCCCTTCTCCTCGAGCAGCGAACCGAGTGCAGCGGAGGCGACGGGCTTGGTGAACGCACCGTCGAGCGGCGTCGCGTAGGTGATGTGCACCTGGTCGCGGATGCCCCGCTCCGTGAAGTACCAGTCGGCGAGGAAGCAGAACTCGAGCGGAGCGACCGGGCACTTGATCGGCATGTCGACCACGTTGACCACCAGCCGCCCCCCTTGGAAGTCGGCGAGTGCCGCTTCCAACGCGGTGGCGCCGGCGAGGTCGTAGAACGTGAACACCTTCTCGTTCCACCCGGGCCCGGTGAGGCCTTCGGTCTCGTCGAGGGCGAGCGTGGTGCCGGTGGCGACGACCAGCACGTCGTAGGCCAGCTCGCGTCCGGTCTCCAGCACGACGGTGTCGCGCTGCAGATCGACGCGATCGATGCCCGCCTCGACGAACTCGATGTCGTGGTGGAGCTGCTCGTGGCGGGGTCGCACGATCTCCTGCTGGTGAGCGAGTCCGAACGGCACGAACAGCAGGCCCGGTTGGTAGACGTGATGGTTGTCCTGATCGACCACCACGATCTCCACGGGCTGATGCTCGGAGCGATGGTGGCGGAAGTGGCGGTGCAGCCGGTTGGCGGTGAGTGTGCCGCCCGTGCCGCCGCCGAGGATGACGATGCGCTTGGTCATGTGAGGTCCTCCCTGTGGACCTCACTGTGCCCTCCAGATACCCCGTGGGGTAGGGCCGAACGACCCGAACCCGTCAGATCACGCGGTGTGCGACACCCGCGACTCGCGCCACTCCGCGACCACGCGCCAGCCGACCAGGAACAGCAGCGTGAACAGCGAGGCGACGATGATGAACGGCAGCGCGGTACCACCGTCGAACGCGAACCGGCGCAGCAGCAGGCCGAGCACGACGGTGGTGAGCCAGATGACGATGCCGGTGGGCACCGGTGCCATCGGGCTCCGCCACGCGCGGGCGACCACCCAACCGACGGCGAGCGCGATGAGGAACGGCGCGGCCACCTTCAGGGCTTCACCGACCACCGAGCCACCTTCGTCATGGCTGCGACGGCCGATGACGACGAACGCCACCACGGCTGCGACGTCGATGGCGGCGGCGGTGAGGACGCGGCGTTCAGACATGCGGTTGGAACCGCCCCAGCTGGCCTCGGTAGAAGAGCAGCGGGTTGGGGTCGGGTTCGGTCTCCGGGTCCACGTGCTCCAGCTCGAGCACGCGACCGAGCACGAAGTGGTGGTCGCCGGCATCGATGACGCCTTCGATGGCGCAGTCGATCCACGCGATGGCGCCCTCGATGATGGGGGAACCGGTGATGGGCGAGGGGCGCCAGGCGACGCCGTCGAACGGGTCGAGCACGCTGCTCTTCGCGAACCGCCAGCACAGCTCGGACTGGTGGGCGCCCAGCTCGTTGACCACGAACGAGCCGGTGGCGTTGATGGCTGCCCAACGGTCGGAGTTCACCTGCGGGAGGAAGCCGACCAGGGGCGGGTCGAGCGACACGGAGGTGAACGAGCCGATGGTGAAGCCGATGGGCGTGCCGTCGGCGGCGGTGGCGGCGACGACGGTGACACTGGTGGGGAAGTGGCCCAGCACCTGGCGGAACGTCGCGGGATCGATCGTCATGCGAACGACTGTAGATGGTGAGACGCGGCTCGCCACGTGTGGGAACCTTGCGGCGTGGATGACAAGGCAGCGATCCGCCGACGGATGCGAATGGTGCGCGACATGGTCGACGACCATCTCGTGCGCAGCGTGCAGCTGTGGGCCGCGGTCGCGGCACTGCCCGAGTACGTGGAGGCCTCGAGCGTGATGGCGTTCGTGGGCGCGAAGGGCGAACCCGACACGGATCCGCTGTTCGCACGCATCGCCGCCGACGGCAAGCGGCTGCTGCTTCCACGCATCACCGACAGGGCGATCGAGGTGTGCGACGCTGCCGCGCCGATGGCGGTGAGCGCGTTCGGCATCAGCGAGCCCACCGGTCCGGCGCTGCCGTTCGACGAGGTGGGCTTCGTCATCGTGCCCGGCCTCGCGTTCACACCCCTCGGCGATCGCCTCGGGTATGGCGCGGGTTTCTACGACCGGTTCCTGCCACAGGTGTCGGCACCCAATGCGGGCGTGTGCTTCGCCGAGCAGCTGGTCGACGAACTGCCCGTTGCCCCGCACGACGTGCGGGTGCAACGGGTGGTCAGTGCGTAGTCACTCGTCGTAGTACTCGCGGCCGAGGTGGGTGATCTGGTCCTCGCCCATCATCCAGCGCAGCGTGTTCTCCAGCTTGCTCTGCTGCACGAACAGGTCGTGCTCGGCGTGCAGGCCGGGGGCCACCATCGGTGCCTTGTAGTAGAAGCTCAGCCACTCCTGGATGCCACCGAGGCCGGCGCGCTGGGCGAGGTCGCTGAACAGCACCAGGTCGAGCGCGAGCGGCGCGGCGAGGATGCTGTCGCGGCAGAGGAAGTCGATCTTCAGCTGCATCGGGTAGCCGAGCCAACCGAACAGGTCGATGTTGTCCCAGCCTTCCTTGTTGTCGCCGCGCGGCGGGTAGTAGTTGATGCGCACCTTGTGGTACACGTCGCCGTAGAGCTCGGGGAACGTCTCGGGGTCGAGGATGTGCTCGAGCACGCCGAGCTTGCTCTCTTCCTTCGTCTTGAAGTTGTCCGGGTCGTCGAGCACTTCACCGTCGCGGTTGCCGAGGATGTTGGTGCTGTACCAGCCCGACAGACCGAGCATGCGCGAGCGCAGCATCGGGCCGATGACGGTCTTGATGAGCGTCTGGCCGGTCTTGAAGTCCTTGCCGCTGATGGGCACCTTGCGCTCGGTGGCCAGCTCGCGCAGCGCCGGGATGTCGACGGTGAGGTTCGGCGCGCCGTTCGCGAACGGCACGTTCTCGAGGATGGCCGCGTACGCGTAGAGCATCGACGGGGCGATGCTGGGATCGTTGGCGTCGATGGCTGCCTCGAACGCTTCCAGGGTCTGGTGCGCCGGGCCGGGCTCGATGAAGATCTCGGTGCTGGCCGCCCACAGCATGACCACGCGGTCGACCTTCTTCTCCTCGCGGAAGCGGTTGATGTCTTCGCGGATGGCGTTGAGCATGTCGCGCTTGTTGATGGTGTGCATCGTGTTGTCGGCGTCGATGCGCTTCACGTACTCACGGTCGAACGCGGCGGGCATCGGGCGCACGTCGCGCAGCGCCTCGGCGATGGCCTCGATGTGCTTGCCACCCTCGAGCACGCCGGCGCGGGTGGCGGCGACATAGGCATCGTCCGGGAACGGATCCCAGGCGCCGAAGACGATGTCGTCGAGCGAGGCGATCGGCACGAAGTCCTTGATCAGCGGGCTGCGGTTGTCGGTGCGCTTGCCGAGGCGGATGGTGCCCATCTGAGTGAGGCTGCCCACGGGCAGCGACACGCCGCGCTTCACGAGCTCGACGCCGGCGATGAGAGTGGAGGCCACGGCGCCGAGGCCGACCGTGAGCACGCCGAGGCGGCCGTCGGCGGGCGCGACGGTGGGTGACGGAGGTGTAGTCATGTCTCGACCATAAAGCAACGTGATGCGAACCGTCAGTGTTGTTCAGCAATACTTCACAATATGGTTCATCCGCCGGTGCCCGTGCTGCCCAACGTCTCCACCTCGCAGTTGGCGTACCTGGTCGCCATCACCCGCCACCGCACATGGGGCGAAGCGGCGAGTTCGCTGGGCGTGACGCCGTCGGCGCTCTCGCAAGGCATCGCCGAACTGGAGCGCCGGCTCGGGGTGCCGCTGTTCGCCGCCGACGGTCGCCGGCGCGTGCCGCACGAGCACACGGCTGCGGTGGCCGCGGTGGCCGAGCGCGTGCTGGCCGATCTGGAACAAGTGACCCGCTGGGTGCGCTCGGTGGGCGCCGGGCAGGTCGGCAGGTTGCGGGTGGGCATGATCGACATCGCGGCCGTGCACCACTGCCGCGACGCCGTCCGCCGGTTCCGGCGCGCGCACGCCACGCTCGACGTCGGCTTCACCGTCGCACCCACCGGCGAGCTGCTCGGACGGCTGGAACGCAGTGAGCTCGACGTCGCGGTGTGCGTCGACCCCGAGGGCGTCGGTCGCTTCGACAGCGTCCCGCTGCTGCGCGACCACCTCGCCGTCTACGCGCCGCCGGGCGTGCCCGCCGGGGTGCCGCCCGCTCAGTGGGGTCCGTGGCTGCTGTTCCCCGCCGACTCGCGCACTCGCACGGCGATCGACCGCCGGCTGCGGGCCATCGGCGCGCCACTGGTGGTGGAGATGGAGTCGCACCAGCCGGAGGTGCTGGTGGAGATGGTTCGCCTGGGCCTGGGCTGGACCGTGCTGCCCACCACGCAGGCCGAGCACGGGCAGCACCGGCTCGCACGCGCGATGGACGAGCCACTGCTCAGTCGCACGATCAGCGCCGTCACCCGTCACGGCGGCGCGCAGCACCCGGCGGTCGCGCCGTTCATCGCCGCGCTCGGCCGGTAGCTCAGCCGGCGGCGAGCGCCTTCTGCAGCGGGGTGGGGAAGCGGGGCGAGACGCGCGCGTCGCCGATGAGTGCCTGCGTCTGCTGCGCGGCGTCGTCGATGGCGCGCCGTGTCGCCGGGCCGACGGGTCGCAGCAGTTCGTGCACCACCCTGCCATCGCGGCGCTGTGCCCAGCCACCGACCACCTCGCCGTTCACCCACACGGTGGGACCGACGTTGCCGTTCGTGTCGAACAGCGGCCCGCCGAACGCGGCCCACTCACCGAGGTACCACTCGCGCTGCTTCCACCCCATCGCGGTGCTGTCGAGGCTGGGGAGGAGCGCCACCCACGGCTCGTCGTCGTTCACCGCACCGAGGCCGTGCACCGCACCCACGTCGTCGGGCAGCATCCATCCGGTGTGGCCGCCGTCGAGGCTCACCTCCATCGCGTCGCACGCGGCCAGCGCCGCCCTCGTGGGGCCCACCGACCAACCGGTCCACCACTGCACGTCGGCGGTGGTGACCGGTCCGAACTCGCGCACGTACTGCGCGACCAGCGCGGTGCGGGCATCCGTCGGGTCCGCACCGGCGATGCCGTCGGGCAACCAGTCGGTCGTGACGCTCCACCGGTACTCGCTGCTCACCCACGATCCCGTCGGTGCGGTGCGCACGAGCGTGCCGTCGAATCCGAGGTTCAGCAGCAGCCGTGTGTGCGCCGACTGCGGCAGCGAGAACTTCCCGGCGCCGACCTGGATCTTGGTGGTGAGCTCTGGCACGGCTTTGCCCAACTGCCGCGCACTGCACGGTCCCAGCCGGTGCACGGCCGCGAGCGTCGCGTCGCTGAGCTGCGCGATCCACTCGCGCGGGTGCTCGATGCCGGTGGCCGTCACCCACTTCGCGAGCCGGTCCCACTCCGTCGCCGCGATGTCGACCGTGCACGCGCCGTGCATCGTGCGCACCGTCGCTGGGGTGCCCACCCACAGCGTGCGCCGCATGCCGTGGTGGCGCACCAGCGAACGGGTGTCGTGCAGCCCGTCGCTCACCGCGGTCAGCGACGGCGTCGTCATGCGCGCGCCGAGCGACAGGTACACCGTGGCCGGGTCGGTGCTGTGCACGGCCACCACCGAGTCGGCGATGGTGGCGAGGTCGTCGGTGCGAGCGGCCACGGCGAGTCGGTGCCGAACCCCGAGCCGGACCCGCCGTTGCGCATCGGAGACGTGGGGCAGCACCATCGCCCGAGTGTGCCACGCGCCCGCGTCGAGGCAATTCGAGTTGGGAGTTGCGAAGTGGGCGACGTCGGTGCCACACTTGAGCCGATGCGTGCCAACCACACCCTCGAGCTCGTAGTACTCATCGTGTAGACGTACGCCTCCATATCCGCGTACGTCCTCAGGCCTCCCAATCGGGAGGCTGTTTCGTTTTTCGGCCACAGTTCAGGTTCAGGTTCCAAGGGAGAAGTCATGAAGATCACCGGGGCGCAAGCCCTCATCCGCTCGCTGGAGATGGAGCACGTCGAGACCATCTTCGGTCTCCCCGGCGGCTGCATCCTGCCCGCCTACGACCCGCTGCTCGACTCGTCGATCCGCCACATCCTCGTGCGCCACGAGCAGGGCGCCGGCCACATGGCCGAGGGCTACGCGCACGTCACCGGCCGGCCCGGCGTGGCGCTGGTCACCAGCGGCCCGGCCGCCACCAACATGGTGACGCCGCTGATGGACGCGTACATGGACTCGATCCCGATGGTGTGCATCACCGGCCAGGTGCCCACGGCCGCCATCGGTACCGATGCGTTCCAGGAGTGCGACACGGTCGGCATCACGCGCAGCTGCACCAAGCACAACGAACTGGTGATGAGCGCGCAGGACATCCCGATGGCGGTGCGCCAGGCGTTCCACATCGCCACCACCGGTCGCCCGGGGCCGACGCTCATCGACATCCCCAAGGACTGCCTCACCAACACGATGGACTGGTACTGGCCCACCGACGAGGAAGTCATCGAGAGCCTGCCCGGCTACCGCCCCAACACCAAGGGCCACCCGCGCATGATCAAGGAGGCCGCCAAGCTCATCATGGCGAGCGAGCGGCCCATCCTCTACGTCGGTGGTGGCGTGCTGAAGGCCCGTGCCGCGGAAGCGGTGCGCGAGCTGGCCGAGCTCACCAACATCCACGTGGTCACCACGCTGATGGCCCGCGGTGCGTTCCCCGACGACCACCCGCTGTGCCTGGGCATGCCCGGCATGCACGGCAACGCCACGGCCATCACGGTCATGCAGAAGAGCGACCTGCTCATCAACCTCGGTGCGCGGTTCGACGACCGCATCACCGGCAAGGTGAGCGCGTTCGCTCCCGAGGCGAAGATCATCCACGTCGACATCGACCCGGCCGAGCAGGGCAAGGTGCGCAAGCCCGACGTGCCCATCGTCGGCGACGCCAAGCAGGTCATCGAGGAGATCATCAAGGCCATCAAGGAGATGCTCGGCACGGGCGTCGTCCAGGCCGACACGGGCGCGTGGCGCAGCCGCATCAGCGGTTGGCGCGAGCAGTTCCCGCTCAGCTACGAACCCAGCGAACCCGGTGAGGCACTGAAGCCGCAGTTCTGCCTCGAGCAGCTGCGCGACCTCTCGCCGGAGGGCACCATTCTGGTGAGCGGCGTCGGGCAGCACCAGATGTGGAGCAGCCAGTACTGGAAGTTCAACGAGCCGTACACCTGGGTGAACTCCGGTGGTCTCGGCACGATGGGCTTCAGCGTGCCCGCCGCCATCGGCGCCAAGGTCGGTCGTCCCGACCGCACCGTGTGGGCCATCGACGGCGACGGCTGCTTCCAGATGACCGCGCAGGAGCTGGTCACCGCGGCGGTCGAGCGCATCCCCATCAAGGTCGCCATCCTCAACAACAGCTACCTCGGCATGGTTCGCCAGTGGCAGGAGATGTTCTACGACGAGCGCTACAGCGAGGTCTACCTCTCGCCCGAGGTGCCCAACTTCGTGATGTGGGCCGAGGCGATGGGGTGCGTCGGCATCCGCGTCGACAGCCCCGAAGAAGTGCAGCCGGCCATCGACAAGGCCAACAGCATCGACGACCGCCCCGTCGTCATCGACTTCCGGGTCGATGCACGCGAGAAGGTGTTCCCGATGGTGCCTGCCGGCTTCGGCAACGACGACATGCTGCTGCCCGAGTGGCAGGAAGCGAACCGCGGAGGTCTCAAGTGAGCCACGACATCAACCACCACATCCTGTCGGTGCTCGTCCAGAACCGGCCCGGCGTGCTCGCACGCGTGGCCGGCCTGTTCGCACGCCGCGGGTTCAACATCTTCAGCCTCGCGGTCGCGCCGGCGGAGGACGAAGGGTTCAGCCGCATCACCATCGTGGTCGACGTGGAGAGCACGTCGCTCGAGCAGATCGTGAAGCAGCTGTTCAAGCTGATCGAGGTGGTCAAGATCAGCGAGCTCGACCCGCGCCGCAGCGTGGAACGCGAGCTGCTGCTCGCCACCGTGCGCACCACCGGCGACCAGCGCGCCCAGATCGTCGAGCTCACCAACATCTTCGAGGGCAAGATCCTTGCCGTCGGCGTCGAGGCCATCACCGTCTCGCTCGACGGCCACCCGGAGAAACTCGACGATTTTGAGGAACTCCTGGCCGGTTATGGCATCGTGGAGCTCCAGCGCACCGGCCGGGTGGCGCTGCCCAAGCTCGATCGTGAGGCCCGTCTCCGCGCGGTCTCGTCCAAGTCCAATCAAGGAAAGGCTGGCTGACATGGCCGCACAGATGTACTACGAGGCGGACGCAGATCCGTCCATCATTCGCAGCCGCAAGGTCGCCATCATCGGCTACGGCTCGCAGGGGCACGCGCACGCGCTGAACCTGAAGGAGTCGGGGGTCGACGTGGTCGTCGGTCTGCGCGAAGGGTCGAAGTCGGCCGCCAAGGCCGAAGCAGCCGGCCTGAAGGTGATGGACATCGCCGCCGCGGCCAAGTGGGCCAACGTCATCATGCTCACCATGCCCGACACCGAGCAGAAGGCCACCTACGAGGAGTTCATCAAGCCGCACATGCGCAAGGGCAAGGCCCTCGCGTTCGCGCACGGCTTCAACATCCGCTTCAAGCGCATCCGCCCGCCGAAGACCGTCGACGTGATCATGATCGCCCCCAAGGGCCCGGGTCACCTCGTGCGCCGCACCTACACCGAGGGTGGCGGCGTGCCGGCGCTCATCGCCGTGCACCAGGACGCCACCGGTGGCGCGCACGCGCTGGCGCTGTCGTACGCCGACGCCATCGGCGGGGCTCGCGCGGGTGTCATCGAGACCACGTTCAGCGAAGAGACCGAGACCGACCTGTTCGGTGAGCAGGCCGTGCTCTGCGGCGGCGTCACCTCGCTGGTGCAGGCCGGGTTCGAGACGCTGGTCGAGGCCGGCTACCAGCCGGAGATGGCCTACTTCGAGTGCCTGCACGAGGTGAAGCTCATCGTCGACCTGATGTACGAGGAAGGCATCGCCGGCATGCGCTACAGCATCAGCGACACCGCCGAGTACGGCGACCTCACCCGCGGCCCGCGCGTGGTCAACGCGAAGACCAAGCTGGAGATGAAGAAGATCCTCAAGGAGATCCAGTCCGGCAAGTTCGCCAAGGAGTGGATCGCCGAGAGCGAGGCCGGTCGTCCGAAGATGCAGGAGCTGCAGGTCGCCGGCCGAGGCCACCAGATCGAACAGGTCGGCAGTCAGTTGCGGGCGATGATGCCGTTCCTCGCCGCCGGCAAGCAGAAGGTCGCCGACGTCAGCGGCGGCTGACCTCCTTCCGAGCACCGTCCAAGTCGGCGGTGAGGTGCGGTACCACCGCATCTCACCGCCGACTTCGTCGTTGAGTGACATGATGCGGCGATGAGATGGAGCGGACGGACCGGCATCGCATTCGTGGTGGCGTTCGCCACGCTCGCCGCGGCCAGCGGCACCGCGTGCGCGTGCAGTTGCGTCGGACTCACCGATGCGGAGGCGCTGCGCCAGTCGCAGGCGGTGTTCGTCGGCACGCTGCGGGAAGTGCGCGGGCCGGCGCTGATGATCGACTCGAGCGCGCCGAGCCGGTTCCTGTTCGACGTGGAGGCGGTGTACAAGGGCGAGGTGCACACGGTGCAGTCGATCGCCTCGGCGAGCGACGGCGCGTCGTGTGGGCTCGAGATCGACGTGGGCCAGCGCGCGCTGGTGTTCGCCACCGGCGCCGCGTCGTACGACCTGGAGGACGGCGAGTACGAGGCCGGCCTCTGCGGCGGCACGCGCTCGCTGGGTGGCGTCGGCCTGCCGAGCGGACTCGGAGAACCCGGCATCCTGCTGCCCGGCAGCTCGCCGGTGGGGGAGGACGGGTCGTTCCCGGCAGTGGTGATCCGCAACTGGTACTGGATCCTCGGCGGCCTGGTCGTGTTGGTCGCGGGCATCGTCGTCCTGACGCGCCGCCGCCGTCACGAACTGCTCGACCCTTAATTCCGACTTGTCAGGTCGGGATTCGGCCCGCTAGGGTTCCGGCCCTATGAGCGACACCTGGGGTTTCGAGACCA
>JAUXQB010000180.1 GCA_030685215.1 Actinomycetota bacterium | reverse complement strand
GGGAAGCGCTGTAGTCAACCTTTCAGCACTTCCGGATGGCGCCAGATCCGTCCGTTCTGGTGTCTGACCTGGGATTAAGTGGGCGCAGAGGGACTCGAACCCCCGACATCTTCCTTGTAAGGGAAGCGCTCTAACCAACTGAGCTATGCGCCCGTGGAACGGGACCTTCAGCGTATCTGCACGCTTCGCAACAGCTCAGCTGTTCATGCCCGATCGTGCGGCGACGAGTTGTTCGAGCAATTCGGGGGTTGCTGCTGCGATCGGCGTCCGGCGGGCCTCGTGGTCGAGCACGATGAGCTCGCGACCGAACAGATCGACCACCTGCGCGCCGGCCTCGCGCAGGATCATCACCGACGCGGCGTGGTCCCACACGCCGTGCGCTTCGTGCACGCAGTCGACGTAGCCGTCGAACACGCCCGCGGCCACATGACAGAGGTCCAACGCGACCGCCCCGAGCACCCGGCTCTGGCGGTAGCCGAGCGGGTACGGCGGCAGCCCGTTCATCCCGATGATGCTGTCGCTCACGTCGACGCAACCGGTGGGCCCGATGCGCACACCGTCGCACCACGCACCGCCGCCACGCACCGCCCAGTAGCGCTCGCCGGTGGCCTGGTTGGCGACCATGGCGACCGACGGCCCGTCGGCGTCGACGATGCACATCGCGGTGGCGAAGTAACGAACGCCGATGCTGGCGTTGGTGCTGCCATCGATGGGGTCGATGATCACCACCTCGCCCGTGCTGCCCGGCTCGAAGTCGCTCTCCTCCGACAGCACCCCGAGACCGGCCCGCCGCAGCACCGACAAGGCCGCATCGTTGGCGGTCACGTCGAGCGCGTACTGCCCCTCGCGCACGCCGGACGGCCCGAAATCGAGCTGCTCGGCGAAGGCCTGGGCAACGGCATCGGCCACCTCGTGGAGCAGGCTCAAACGATCAGGGTTCATCGGCTCCGCACGGTAGTGTCGCTGGCAGTCGCCCCGCTGCACTCGGAAAGGAACCTCGTGGCCGTCATCGATGTTGCCGGTTTCGTGGCCGACCTGAAGGGCCACGCGGTCGACCACGGTTTTCACGTGCACGACGAGCGGCACTTCGTCGAGACCTACTCCCTGCGCCAGCTGTGGGAGGTCGACCTGCACCCGGAGGAAGCGTGCAGCGGCCCCATCGACCTGCACCTCTCGCTGGAGGTCGACCCCCGCGCACTGCTCGGGTTCGAGGACGAAGTGGTGAAGCTCGACGACCCCGACGGCGACCCGCCCACCGGCTTCACCTTCCCGCTCATCTTCACCTGGACCCTGCCGCCACTGCCCCACCCTCCCGATCTGCTGGTGCTCGCCACCGAGATGGCGGGTGTCGGCGGCATCTCGCTGCCGCTGGAGGTGTCGGCCATCGACTCGTTCGCCAGCGTCACCGATGCCCCCGAGCGCAGCCTGTCCATACTTGCTCGCATCCCCATCGACCTCGCCGATGTGTACCTGGCCGACGACAAGGCGTTCTGCGACACGCTCGACAAGTGCCGCGACGTCAGCCTCTACCTGCTCGAGTGTGCCGGCCGCTGGCTCGGCGACGACTGATCCCCACCCGTTGAACCACCACACAGCCAGGACGAAAGGCACATCATGCGAGTGAGCGAACTGATCGACATGCTGAAGGATCAGCCACCCGACGCCGAGGTCGAGCTGGCCATCGTCGCTCCCGTGGGCGACGACGACGACGAGGACATCACCGTCGACCGCTACAGCGTCGAGGGCATGCTGCCGTGGCGCGACGAGGACGAAGAGGGCAACGATGAAGAGCTCGTCATCTGGCTCGTCGGTGGCGAGGACGACGACGTCGAGGCGTTCCTCGACGCCATCGAGCACCAGGACGACTGACCGAGCTCCATGGCACGCCAGACGTCGCGGCGGCGCACCTGGATCGGCATCGCGCTCGTCGTCGGCATCCTGGCCCTGAGCGCGGGCGCATGGGGTCTGCAACGGTGGGCCCCGTTCGCCGACGAGTCGGCCGAGATCAGCTGGCCGGAGAACGTGGCACCCGTGGCCGAATACGTGGAGCGCACCACGGGACTCGAGTTCGACCACGAGGTCGACATCCTGTTCGTGCCCAACGACGCGAAGTACACGACGCTGGCCAACGGCGAACCGGCCGAGCTCACCCAGACCGAACTCGACGATGCCGCGGTGCGGGCAGCGTCCGGCCGCGCCTTGGGGCTCTGGGCGGGCGACGTGTCGCTCGTCGACGCGAACGTCGCACTGAACGGCAGCGTGCCCTACCCGGTCACCTGGCTCGGCACCGACAACGCCATCGCCATCAACGCCAGCAGCGAGAAGTCCACCCTCGGCCCGTCGTTGCGCACGGAACTCGCGGTCGCCCTCACCCAAGCGCTCGACGACCAACACTTCCACGTCATCGACGCGATGAACGCCGCCACCTCCGCACAGGAGGTGCAGGTGCTGCAGGCACTCGGCGTCGGGCATGCGTTGTGGGTGCGGGCGCAGTACCTCGACGACCTCGACGACGACGAGGCCATCGACTATCGCCTCGAGTCCGCGGAGCGCACCGACACCTTCGTGACGCAAGTGGCCGAGGTGCCCCTCGCCTACCGAGCTCTGCGCAGCTCGGGTCAACTGCTCGGTGGCGCGTTCGTCGCCGCGCTCGACGGCGACCCTGAACGACTGACCGACGCGTTCACCTCGGCCCGCCCGGCCGCCCTCGACCAGGTGAGCCTGCCGACCGGCAAGTACGAGCGACCGGATCCGCTGGAACCGATCAGCGACCCGCCGGCACCGAGTGGCGCCGACGTGCACTTCTCCAGCCAGTTGGGCCCAGCCGGCCTGTTCATGCTGGCGGCCACAGCGTCGACGGTGTTCGATGCCCTGGAAGCGGCCGACGGTTGGGGCAACGACCGGTACACCGTCTACACGCTCGACGGGCGGGTGTGCGCCGACCTGCACGTGGTGGCCGACAGCCGCGACGACGCCGACCGGCTCGAAGCCGCTCTGCAGGCGTGGGCACTGGCCCGCCCGGCGGCATCGAACGCGCTGCTCGCCCGCGAGGGCGTGCACGTCTACGTCTCGGTGTGCGACCCCGGCCCGGACGCTCGCCAGCCGGTGCCCAGCGCAGGCGCGATCGACCACTTCTTCGGCCGGTCCGGCGAACTCGAGAGCCGCATCGAGCTGAGCGGCAAGCCGGCGTTGGCAGAGTGCATCGCCGTCGAGACGTTCGCGCGGTTCACCATCGAGCAACTCAACGGATTCGACCGCACCGGCGACGTGCTGGCCGAGGTCACCGACATCGAGGACGACTGCCTCGACCGCGTCGGCTGACCGGTCGACGCGACGACAGATACTCACGACGACCGGGCCGGTGAAACCCCACCGCGGTCAGGGCCACCACGAGGGCGAGTCGCTCTCGCCGCTCACCCGGTGGAGCACCGCGATCTCGCCGGCGACTCCCTGCATCACACCTGGCGCCCACCCGCCACCGTTCACCCCTGACGGCCACTCGTCGGCACCGATCTCGTCGATCGCCATCGTCACCAGCAGCTCGGCCGCTTCCGCATGTGCCGGTTCGCGCAGCACGCGTGCCGCCTCCATCAGCAGGTCGACCGTGCCTCCGAGCCCGTGGCAGACCGTGAGGCCCCGCGCCGCACCACGACCGCTCGCGAACGCACGCTGCGCATCGGCGACGGCCTGACGCACCGCGGCGCCCGCCTCGGCGCGGCACGCGTCGTCGTCGAGGAGCTCGGCCATCCGCAGACGGACGAGTCCGCACCCGACGGCCCCGTGGCACCACATCGAGGCTGCGTGCTCGCGGGCCTCGGCGCGCGTGGCGTGCGGGTGCCGCAGATCCGGCCACACCCCCACTTCTTCGAACCACGCGCGCTCGAAACGCACTGCATCCAGCGCAGCTTCGGCGAAGCGATCGTGCCGGGTCACCGACCACAGCTCCACCAGCGCCAGCGCCGCACCCGATGCACCGTGCGCGAGGCCGCACAGTGCGTCCTCGCCCGGCTCGGCCCACGACAATCCGGCGGGCGTGCGCCGTGCGGCGCCGACGACCAGGTCGCCCAGTGCGACGGCATCGTGAGTGAGCCATGCGGCGCCGTCGGCGATGGCGGCACTCAGCGCCAGCACGGTGCCGGCGGCACCGACGATGAGGTCGCCGGCGAGCGACTCGCTCCGGTGCGGTGCCAACTGCTCGAGCGCCGCCAGGCTCGCCGCGACGAGCTGCGTGTCACCCAGGCGCGCGCCCACGCGGCTGACGGCCAACGCGGCGCCGGCGCGCCCGGCGAATGCTCCGTCGGCCGGCAGCCGGTGCCAGCCGGCCACCGCCTGCCTGGCGGCCCAGCGGGACAACTCGCCGTAACGATCGGCGTCGACCCGCGACAGCACCGCGGCGATGCCCGCGGTCCCCGAGTAGAGCGACGCGTCGATCGGCGCATGCACGACCTCCCACCGCTCGTCGTTGCCCCGAACCTCCGCGCCCACCCACTGGGCGCACCCGTCCTCGAGCACCGCGGTGCGCGTCAGTTCGTCGCAACGCTCGCGGATGCGGATGGTCGACGGCTTCACGGCGATGGTGTCCACTCGGGCTCCTCCATGTCTCGGGATCGGTGTGGCGCGGCCGGGTCGATGTCGGCTGCGCGGAGGTGCGACGCGAACTGCTCCGCAACCTCGCTCGGGGAACCGCCCTCGAGGGCGGCGCGGGCGAGCAGCCCGCAGCGGTGCTCGCCGAAGCTGTCGCCGTTCGGCGGCTGCGCGGCCCACGCCACGCCGCGCGCGAGTGGTCGCGCGAGCGCAGGCGTGCCGGCGGCGAGCCCGTCGCGCAGCGACCGATGAACGTCGCTCAGGAGTCCGGCGAGCATGCACAGATCGCCGTGCAGCAGGTACAGCACGGTGCTGTCGGGCCGCGCATAGAGGTCGGGCGTGCTCAGGCACTTCAGCTGCCACCCGACATCGGAGTCGACGAGCAGCTCCGTCAGCGCGGCGACCACGCTCACCGCCGACTCCGGTGTGGTGTTCCAGTACACGCGGGCGAGCCGACCACTCATGTCGAGTGCAGCGCGGTCCGAGAACGTGTGCCAGAACCCGCCGGGGGTGGGCAGGTCGTCGACCACCCGACGGACCTTGACCACATCGCCTCGTCGGGGCAAGAGCCCGCCGGACGCGATCAGCGACGACGGGCGCGCCAGTCGCTGCCGTTCGCCACGCTGCACCACCGACGTGCCATCGCGGCCGACGTCGGCCACGGTCCAGCCACCCTCGAACATGCGGCTGCCCGCGTGCGCTGCTCGGAAGCTGCCCGCGAGGCTCTCGACCATCGGCGGCACACCGGCCAGCGCGGGGTCGAAGGGCGCGTTGCCGAGGTACCAGTCGTGGTACAGGGCCCGGCTCAGCTCGGCGTGGCCGAGCCCCCGCGCAGCGAGGTGCAACGCGTGTGCCGCGCCACGCTCGATGTCGGCCGACTGACCAGCGACGATGGCGGTGTCGGTCACCATGGCTCCGAGCCTCCGGCCAGTCCACGAGCGAGCGCGATCAGCTGTGCGGGCGCCGCCGAGTAGTCAGGGCGAGTCACTGCCAGCAGCACCGCGTGTTCCAGGAGGCGTGCGCTCACCCACGGGCGCAGCTCGTCGGCGTTCCAGGGCTCGCCGCCGTGGAACTCGTAGGCGCCGGCGATGAGCGCAAGCAGGTGCCGCATCGCCGACGGGTCGCAGTACTGCGCGTCGAGCGCTCCCGCCGCTCGGTGCGCGGCGCAGAGCGCAGCGATGTCCCACCTCGGGTCGCCCGTCGCGGCGAGTTCCCAGTCCACCAGCACGACCTCGCCGGAGTGGCGAACCATCACGTTGTCCCACTTCAGATCACCGTGGATCACGCAGGTGGCGCGCCAGTCGTCGCGCACGCGGTGCAGCGCGGGCAGCAGCACGTCGTCGGCGAACACCGCTGCCTGAATGCGATCGATCGCGTCGTGCTCCACCCCGAGGGTCCATCCGTGCTCCACGTCGATGACCCACGGCATGCGCTGTGGCAGGCACCAGTCGGTGGTGCTGCGGTGCAGTCGTGCGATGGCGACGCCGAGCTGACGGGCGCTGTGAACGGAACGAGCCGACAGCATCGCCTCGCCGTATCCGATCGCCGGTGCAACGGCTTCGCTGACCAGCACGCCGGTCGGCAGCAGTCGCATCGCTCGCGGCGCGAGCGACGAGGTGGCGGGGTCGGCGGTGAGCATTCGCTGCACCACGGTCTCGTGCGCCAGCGTCGACTTCGCGTCGCCATAGATCGAGGCGGTCTGCGACTTCACGAACAGTGTCGGCGCACCGTCGACCGTCACGAGGAACGACGGGTTCGAACGCGAGGTGTCGACGCAGCGCACCCGTCCCGCCGTGCTGGTTGCCGCGGGCACGAGGCCCGCGGCAACCAGTTCGTCCAGCAGGTGCTGTCGAGCGACAGCCCTGCCGTCCGCAACCTGTGGTTCAGGAGTCCGAGTCATCGTCGGTGAGCTCGGCGAGCGCCGTCAGGTAGCCCTGCAGGTACGCCTCGCTCAACTGATCGTCGTTGCTCTGCGCACCTCCTCCATAGCGCTCGAACGGGTTGCGGTCCTGGGGCCAGGTGGTGGGGTCGCAGCCGGGGCCGGTCGCCACTCCCTCGCAGACGATGCGCACCTTCGTGGTGAGATCGCAGGCCACCGCCGTGGTGACCAGGTCGCACACGATCAGCTTGCTGGGCTGCACGCACTTGAACTTCGGTCGCGACACCACGTCGCAGACGATCAGGCGGCTCTGGATGTCGAGGCAGCTGATCAGCGGCTTGGTGACCACGTCGCAGGCGATCAGCTTGCTCTTCCAGTCGTAGCAGCTCACCTTCAGCTTGGTGACGAGGTCGCAGGCGATGATCCGGCTCTGCACGCCGCCGCACGTGACGAGCGGCTTCGAGAAGATCGGCGTCGGGCCCGCGGTGCACATGTCGACGTTGAGCGTGTCGAGCACCACCTGGATCGGGTTCGCGTAGCCGAACTTGCCCTCCGGCACCGTGGCCGTACCCCGGTTGCCGGCGAAGTACAGCCCCATCACGCGGCGCTGATCGTCGACGATCACCGAGCCCGAGTCGCCGCCCTTGCCGAACGACACGTTGTGCGCGGGGTCGGCCTCGATTCGGATCTGGTGCTTGAGGGTGCGAGTGCCGATCCCGTCGCCGTAGTCGAGCGACAGCGTCACGTCGGTGGAAACGACGGTGCCGTAGGTGAGCTCGGTGGTGCGGCCGCGCTTGCGGATCGGCCCCTGTGTGGGAGCCACCGTTCCGGCCACGTCGCCGATCTGCAGGATCGAGCACTCCGTGGCCCTGCCGGCGTTGATCGAGATCACGGCACCATCCACCTGATCGGTGAGCTGCGCACGCGTGAGCGTGCCGAAGTCACCGGCGGGGCACGCACCTCCGTCGACCAGCGACGGCTGGGTCATCGTGTTGCCCACGGCCCAGCCGGTGTCGACGGCGGCCACGTGGAAGTTGGTGAGCGCCATGTGCGCGCCGGTGACACGATCGGTGACCATCACACCGAGGGTGCCGACGAACACGTAGTAGCCGGCTGCCGGTACTTCCGGCGGCGTCTTGTAGATCGAGCGACATGGCCCGATGCTCATCCCGCCCGACAACGTGGCGTACGCCGCGGCATCGATGAACGGTGCCAGGTCGGCCACGGCCATCATCTGCGGGAACGGGACGATGTCCTCCTCGATCACGTCGGTGGGGATGCCGTCGATCTCCGCCGGAATCGTCTCACCTGCCTTCAGTGCTCGCTTCGGCTTCTTCTCGCGCACGTGCACGACGATGGCCATCTGGTCGGTCTTCTTGCCGTCGGTCTCCTTGAACGCGATGTCGACGGCAGTGACGCCGGGGATCTTCAGCAGTTCGTCCTCGATCCGTTCCTTGACGGGCCGGACGGTTGCCTTGGCCTGCATCTCTTCATGATTCATGTGGGACCCCTCCTTCCGAGGTTGCTTGGGGGTACCCCACAGAGCCATCCGCCGGTGACGAGATACGGCCTCGCCGTCGCCCGTTCGTCAAGCCTTCGTCAAGCCCCTCCCCGCCCACCTTTCCCCTTTGTGTCATGGCCCGAGCGAGGAATCGTCGGCAGCGGCATGACTCACATGGCGGATCGCGGCTGTGACCTGCGACCCTGGCGGACCGCGACGGTCCGGCGCACGATGATGTCGAACGAAGGAGCTTCCCGTGATCGTGATCGAGGGAGGGCCGCTTGAGCCGTTGCCGAAGGAGGCGCATCTGCTGCGCCCGCTGCTGCGACTGGCCGAGAACGACCCCACGTACCCAATCGCCTCCGTGCGCGAGGGCGACCAGTTCGTCGACGTGCCCGTGAGCGAGTTCGCCGCGCGAGTGCGGCGGCTGGCGAAGGGGCTGGTCGCCGCGGGGGTCGTGCCCGGCGACCGTGTGGCGCTGATGTCGCACACCCGGTTCGAGTGGCTGCTCGTCGACTACGCGATCCTGCACGCCGGGGGTGTGACGGTGCCGATCTACGACACGTCGTCCGCCGAACAGGTGCAGTGGATCATCAGCGACAGTGGTTCGGTGGTGTTCGTCGTCGAGACCC
>JAUXQB010000174.1 GCA_030685215.1 Actinomycetota bacterium | reverse complement strand
CCCGAGGATGCCGACGAGCTCTTCCTCACGTACGCCGTGTTGGTTCGCTCTCTGGGCACTGAAACAACTGCGGAGAACGTCCACGATGCCTGGACGGCGTGGATGGCATCGCGAGGCGAACACCACGACTCGATGGTCCCGTTCGCGGATCTGCCAGCGAGTGTCCAGCGCGAGGACGAACCCTTCGCCGAAGCCATCCGAAGGGTCGCTGCGATGGCGAGTCGCGATCGATGAAACCAGCTTCATCAGCCCTGCCGGACGACTCGAACGGTCACCTTGCCGCCGATGTTGGTGCCGCGCTGAGAGACGCCCGCCAGCGGCGCGGTCAGTCGCAGCGCGACCTCGCGACGGTCGCGCTCACGAGCGCCGCCACCGTCTCACGAGTAGAACGGGGAGACCCACAGGTCGCACTCGCGACCGTCGGCCGGATCGCGAGATCCCTCGGCCTGGACTTCACGATCAGGTTCTCCCGGCGGATCATTGGCCCTTGAGGGCGCGCTAGCAAGGACCTGAGAAGGACCACACGCGCTAGCCGAATGGCGAAGTACCAGGTCAGTAGCTATGCAAGATCCCATGTCTGCAGTTCCGCTTCAACGTGTAGTCAGATCAGGCGACGCAGAACTCGTTGCCCTCGGGGTCGAGCATGACGACGTGGCCGAGTTCGTCGTCGTAGCGCTCCTCGCGCACGAACGTGGCGCCGGCGGACCGCAGCTCGTCGACCTTCGCACGGATCAACGCCGCGCGTTCGACCATGTCCCACGGGGGCTCGCCAGCGACACGGACGTCGATGTGCATGCGGTTCTTCGCCGACTTGCCTTCGGGCACGCGGAGGAAGCCGATGGCCGGGCCGATGCCGTCGGGGTCGATGATGGACGCACCATCGGGGTCGTCGTAACCGGGCTCGGCCTCGTAGCCCAGGGCCTGCGCCCAGAACTCGGCCAACGACCCGGGATCGTTGGCGTCGCAGCCCAGCGTCCAGTGAATCGCCATGCCCGGACAGTACCGCGCCACATAGTCTGCGGCCGTGGAGACGACCCGCGCCGACGGCTACTGCGTGAGCGACGACCCGTCCCGGATCGACCGCAACCGCGTGTGGCGGTGGCTGTCGGAGGAGTCGTACTGGGCCGGCGGCCGTTCCCGCGACGTGCAGGACCGTGCGATCGACAACTCACTGTGCTTCGGCCTCTACGGGCCTGACGGCCAGCAGGCGGGGTTCTGCCGCTTCGTCACCGACCGCGCCACGTTCGCGTTCCTCAGCGACGTGTTCGTCGCCGTCGGTCACCGGGCGAACGGGGTCGGCACGTTCCTGGTGGACACAGCGCTCTCGCACCCGGCACTCGCCAGCGTTCGACGCCACGCGCTGGTGACCCGCGACGCCCACGAGCTGTACGCGAAGTTCGGCTACCTCGGCCTCGACGACGACGAACGGGAGCTGTGGATGGTCCGGCTCGCGACCGACTGAGCGGCGCGGCCTACGCTGCGGCGCACCACCACACCGAGGGAGTCACCGATGCTGATCCGCCAAGAGGGACGCGTGACGGTCGAGGACGACGTCGTCTTCGGATCGGGAGGCGGTCGCGACCTGAAGTGCGACGTGTTCCTGCCGCCGCAGGAAGGTTCGGCCCGTCCGGCCATCCTGCTGGTGCACGGCGGCGGATGGATGCAGGGCGACCGCAGCCAGCTCCGCGGCTACGGCATCCAGCTGGCTCGCTACGGCTTCGTGTGCGTGGCGAGCGAGTACCGCCTGTCGGGCGAGGCGGTGTGGCCGGCGCAGATCCACGACGTGAAGGCGGCCCTCCGCTGGATGCGCGCCAACGCCGACCGCTACGGCATCGACCCGGCGCGCATCGCGGTGTCGGGCAACAGCGCCGGCGCACACCTCGCGCTCATGCTCGCCGGACTCGCCGACGGTGAGATGGAAGGCGACGGCGGCAACGCCGGAGTGGCCACCGACGTCGCCGCAGTGGTGGCCATCTATCCGCCGACCGAACTGCGCGTCACCCACCCTCGCGACCCGATCGGTCTGCTGCTCGGCGGCACGGTGGACCGCGACGTGGAGGATGCCGCCAGCCCCCTCGCGTACGTGCACCCCGGCTACCCGCCCACGATGCTCGTGCACGGCAACGCCGACGAGGTGGTGCCGGTGGAGGCCAGCTTCGCGATGTACCACGCGCTCGTGAGCGCCGGCGCGCCGTGCGATCTCCACGTGTTCCACGGCGAGCCGCACGCGTTCGACGCTGCGCCGGCATTCGGCCGCCAGGTGGCCGACCTCATCGCCCAGTTCGTGCACCGCGCCGTCTCCGCCTGAGGCGGGCTCAACGCTCCTCCCGTCGCGGCGGCGCACGGAGCGTGAGCACGGCCGCCGCAACTCCCAACCCCAACACGAGGAGTGCTCGGTCCGATCGGTGCAGCACCTCCACCAGCGCGAGGCCCGCCCAGCACGACAGCGCCGGCAGCACGGAGCAGCGAAAGCGCGTGCGAGCGTGTACGGCGCTGACGGCGAGCAACGTGACCAGCGACGGGATCAGCGGCGAGCGATCGACGCGACTCGCGACGGCGCCAGCTGTGGCGAGCGCGACGAGCACCGGGAACCCGACCCCGACTCCCCGCAGCGCCCACCACCGGAACCGAGGTCGCGCCTCGCTGTACGCGGGCGAACCGGCCGCGAGCAGGCGTTCGGCGGCGAACGTATCGGGCCCGAGCATCTGGTGGAGTCGTCGAACGGCCGCCACGCAGAACCGGCCCGGCGTTCGCATCAGATCGGCGATCGACGCGCGCTCGGCAGATCGTCCGGCGGCCGTGGATCGGCGCTCGCCCCACGCCACCTCCACTGCCGCCTGCACCGGCAGCGATGGCCGCTGCAGTTCGACCTGCAACACGTGCGCGTTGAACGCAGCGGTGTCGTCGATCGCGTACGACCCGTACCGGCGGCGATGGTGAACTGCCACGGCGCCGAGGACCACGACCGTCGGCGCCCACAGCGCCGCAGTGCCGCTGATCGGCGACCAGCCGCCACGCGCGAGGGGCAGCACGCTCACCGCCACGAGCATCGCCAGCGAGTCGAGCCGGGTGAGGGCCGCCGCAGCACAGACGATCCCGAACATCCACGGTGCCACGGTCGTCCCGGTGACCGCTGCCGCCAACAACGCCAACAGCGACGCCTGCCAGAACGCCAACAGCACGTCGGGCCACAGGTGTGGCGCGAGCACCCAACGGTCCGGGAGGAGCACGAACACCGCGCCCGCCGACAGTGCTCCGGCCGGGCCGGCGAGCAGCGCACCGGCGATGCTCGTGGCGGCCACGGCGAGCTGACCGATGACCAGCACCAGGAACCGGGCCCAGCGCTCGCGACCGCCCGACAGCACGACCACACCGATGAACAGCGGCACGCGCAGGAACGGAACCGGCGAGAACGGGTCGGTCGACCGTGCCCGATCGAGGTACTCGATCTCGTCGCCGATCGGTTGCCGGCGGCCGCCTGCCCACTGGACCACGACCTGCATCACGACCGAGGCCGCCAGGACGACTGCGACAGCCAGGAGTTCGGTGGCGGTCACCTCATCAACGCGTTCAGGTGGTCGGCGAGACGCAGCGCGAGTGCGACGACCGTGAGCGTGGGATTGGCCGGGCCCGACGTGGGGAACACGGCAGCACCCGCCACGTGCAGGTTGGGGACGCCGAACACGGTGCAGTTCGCATCGACCACCCCGGCCGACGGATCAGGAGCCATGCGGCAGGTGCCGGCGGGGTGGAACCACGTGAGAGCCGGTTCGCCCACCGGGTCGTCGGTGAGCGTGCGCAGCGTCTCCTCCGCGGCCGCACGCGTACGAACGTCGTTCTCCGTCGACCAGGCGGTGAGACGCACGCCCGGACGGTCCCACTGATCGGACCACGAATGATCCAGCGCGACCCGATGCTCCGCGGCGGGTTCGAGCTCGGCGGTGACGTCGACCACGCCGCGGGTGCCGCCGACGTTGAAGTCGACAGCGAGCGCGCCGAGACCTCGTTCGCGGAGCGACGTGCCGAGCGCATACGTGCGATGGACCCCACTCGGCGAGCCGACCGGCGTGGGATCGACCAGCGCCGCCCGCAGGCGAGGGTGCCCGTGCAGGAAGCGCCCGACCTGGTCGTGCTGGTTGCCGAGGCCGTGCGGATGCTCGCTGCTCGTCGACAGCAGCAACAGGCGGGCCGTCTCGACGACACCGGCCGCGATCACCACGTGTCGAGCCGAGTGGCGCTGGACGGACCCGTCGCGCCCGCGGGTCTCGACCGCGCGGACGCACCCCGACCGATCCACGATCACACGTGTCGCCGCTCGGCCGGTGAGCAGCGTGCCGTACGGCGACGCGGCGAACGTCGGGACCTCCACCTCGCGCAAGCGCAGCGGCGCTCCGTTGCGCGTACCGAAGGCCAGCGGAAAGGTGGCGTGCCGCTCCGCCACCGTCGGCACTGTCGGTGACGTACTCCACTCCATCGGGTAGGGAACGGCGCGCGGCGGCTCGGCGCCGACGACCGGGGCGGCGCCGTGCGTGTGGAGGGCGGCTTCGGCGGCTTCGTAGTACGGCACGAGGTCGTCGTAGGTGATCGGCCAGTCGGCTCCGAATCCGAACGCGGTTCCAGATCGGAGGTCGTCGGGCCACACCCGTGTGACGACACCGTTCCAGCGCGCGGAGGCACCGCCCACCGCGATCGCTCGGTTCGCGTCGGTGGACGGCACCGCGTCGCCTTCCTCCCTGACGGGGAACAGGTGCGCGTCGCCGGCGTCGTGGTTCGACGCCGACTGCGACGGGTCGCCCGGCTCGCCGGCCTCCAGCATCAGCGTCGACACACCGCTGTCGACCAATCGCAGCGCGAGCATCACGCCGGCGAAACCGGAACCGATGACGCAGACGTCGTGGTGAGGCCTCTCGCCTCGGCGTCGCGACCATCGCATGCGCTCCGAGTGTACGCATCGTGGAATGCTGGAACGATGCGGCTCCTCGTCCTCGGCATGCATCGATCGGGCACATCGCTCCTGGTCCGCACACTCGAAGCGCTCGGCCTGTGGGCCGGCGACGACGACGACTTCAACCCTCCCACCGCGCACGATCCGGAAGGTCACCGCGAGCATCGTCTCGTGTGGGGACTGAACGAATCGGCGCTCGCCTGGATCGACCGCGCATGGGACCGACCGACCGACATCGACTGGAGCCGTCTCCCCGAGGCGCGTCGCGCCGACGTGCTCGGAGCGATCGATTTTGCCGTGAAGACCCTCGATGCGCACCCCGATTGGGTGACCAAGGATCCTCGGCTGTGCCTGACCTTGCCCCTGTGGCGCGAGGTCGTCGAACCCGCGTGCATCGTCGTGCACCGCAACCCGCTGGAGGTGGCGAGGTCGTTGCAGAGTCGCGACGGACTCCCCATCGAGGCGGGCATCGCGATGTGGGAGGCCTACGTGCGCCAGGCGATCGGCAACTCCGACGGGCTCGACCGCCTCTTCATCGACCACGCGCAACTGGTCGCCCAGCCCGACCGCACCGCTGCGCGACTCGACGAGTGGTTGGCACCGCGGCGCACTGTTCCGAGGACGACCGGCGACATCGAGCCACCCGTGCGGCGCAGCCTCGTCCGGCACCATTCCACGCCCGACGACACGCGATCGCATCTCACGACTGATCAGCTCCAGTTGCTCGACGACGTCGATCGCCTGATTGCCGAGGGCACGGGCTGATCAGTCGCGGCACACTCGTGTTCCCGTGAGGCCCGCCAGCGTCTCCGACGCGTGATCGAGCGAACCGATGCGAGCAACTCGCCCGGTGCGCTCGGCGAAGCGGCAGGCGGCCTCCACCTTGGGACCCATCGACCCGGTGGCCCACTGGCCCGCACGCAGCTCGACGGGTGTGGCGCGGCGGATCGGTCGCGGGTCGCCGCCACCCCAACCGTCGACCACAGCGTCGACATCGGTGAGGATCATCAGCTCGTCGGCATCGAGCTCGGCAGCCAGCAGCGCGCTCGTGAGGTCCTTGTCGATCACGGCTTCCACGCCGCGCAGCACGCCGCCGTCACGGGCCACGGGGATCCCTCCGCCACCGGCGCACACCACCACGTAGCCGGCATCGGCCAGCGAACGGATGGCAGTCACCTCCACCACCTCCAGCGGCTCCGGCGACGGCACCACCCGCCGCCATCCGTCGCCGTCGGGTGCCACGGAACAGCCCCGTTCGGCCGCGAGCGCGCGAGCTTCCGCCTCGGTGAGCATCGCGCCGATCGGCTTCGATGGGCGACCGAACGCCGGGTCGCGACGGTCGACCACCACCAACGTCAGCAGCACCACCACGCGCTCCGGACCGATCTGGCGTCCGATCTCCTCGGCCAGCAGGTAGCCGATGAGCCCTTCGCTCTCCGCGACGAGCACGTCGAACGGCACCGGGTCGGAACCCGCCATCGCTTCGTTCTGCCGCGCGAGCAGTCCCACCTGCGGACCGTTGCCGTGCGTGACCACCAACCCGTTGTGCTCGGCCAGTCCGGCCAGCACCCGCGCCGCACCGGCGACGTTCGCGCGCTGGTTGGCGATGTTCGGTCGTTCACGACGGTGCAACAGCGCATTGCCGCCGATGGCCACCACCAACAGCGGCTTGGTCCGGATGCGACGGAAGATGTTCACGAGCGCCACCGGGCGATCCACGGTGCCAGCACGTCGGCGAGATCGGGATGGCCCACCTCGCTGAGCACGTAGCTCACGTCACGGACGGGCACCGGCAGGTGAAGCACACGCGACAGCGCGAACGGGCTGCCGTTCACCACCACCTCGCAACCGGAGGCGACGATCGTGGCGGTCAGGTCGGCGAGCTGCTCGGCGCCGTAGCCCATCGCGGGCAGCACCGGGCCGATGTGCGGGTACCTGCGATACGTGTCGGCGATGCTGCCCACGGCCACCGGCCGCGGGTCGACGAACTCGGCGACGCCCGCGTGCTGCGCGGCCACCGTGCCGGCGCCGAACGGCATGCCGCCGTGCGTGATGGTGGGGCCGTCCTCCACCACGAGCACGCGCTTGCCGACCAGCGAACTCTGCACCGGTCCTCGCAACGACACCGGCGACGCCGCCCGCACGACGACAGCAGTCGAGTTCACCGAGTGCACGTTGGCCACCACCTGCGCGACCGCCGCGTTGCTCGCGGAGTCGATCTTGTTCACCACCACCACGTCGGCCATGCGCAGGTTCACCTCGCCGGGGTGATAGCCCAACTCGTGCCCTGGGCGCAGCGGGTCGACGACGGTGATCGTCAGGTCGGGTCGGAAGAACGAGAAGTCGTTGTTGCCGCCGTCCCACACGATCACGTCGGCCTCCGCTTCCGCCTGGCGCAGGATGGCTTCGTAGTCGACACCGGCATACATCACCATTCCCATTCGCACCGGCTCCTCATACTCCTCACGCTCCTCGACGGTCGGGTTCGCGGCATCGATGTCGGCCTGCGTGGCGAACCGCTGCACCCGCATCGCGACGAGATCTCCGTACGGCATCGGATGGCGAACGAGCGCGACGCGCAGGCCGGCGTCGCGCAACAACTGCGCGACACGCCTGCTGGTCTGGCTCTTGCCACATCCCGTGCGGGCGGCCACCACCGCGACCACCGGTCGCGTCGACGTGAGCATCGTCGCGTCGGGGCCGAGCAGCGTGAACGACGCGCCCGCCGCCAACACGATCGCGGCGCGCCGCATGACCTCCTCGTACGACAGGTCGGAGTACGCGAACACCACTTCGTCGACGTCGCGATCGCGGATCAGGTCGGCGAGCTCGGCCTCGGGTCGGATGGGGATGCCGAGGGGATAGCGCGCGCCGGCGAGCGCGGCCGGGTACGTGCGGTCGTCGATGCCGGGGATCTGCGCGGCGGTGAACGCCACCACCTCTGTCTCGGCGTCGTCTCGATACACGACGTTGAAGTCGTGGAAGTCTCGGCCTCCGGCCCCCATGATCACGATGCGCTTCACGGCACTGCTCCTCGGGGCTCGGGTCGGACCGGGCACCCACGAACATGGTGAACGGCCGGTGCCGTCCGTGCCAGGGTCGGGAGTCCATCTCGCGGGACCTACGGACGACCCAACGGCCAGACTGGTGACATGACGACGTGGTTCACCTCCGACCTCCACTTCGGTCACGCCAACATCATCGAGTACTCGGGCCGACCATTCGCCGACGTGCAGACGATGAACGAGGCACTGATCGAACGTTGGAACGAGCGGGCGCAACCCGACGACACGGTGTGGGTGCTGGGCGACGTGGCGATGGGGAAGATCGTCGACACGCTGCCGCTGGTCGGCCGGCTCACGGGGCGCAAGCTGCTGCTCGCGGGCAACCACGACCGGTGCTGGTCGGGTCACGGTCCCCGTGCGCAGGAGTGGCTCGAGCGCTACCTCGACGCCGGCTTCGACGAGATCCATCAGGGCGCCATCGCCCTCACCGTCGGCGGGCACGACGTGCTCGCCTGCCACTTCCCCTACCAGGGCGACACGCAGGCCATCGATCGCTACCCGGAAGCCCGGCCCGTCGACCACGGTGCATGGCTGCTGCACGGCCACGTGCACGAGCAGTGGCGGCAGCACCGACGCATGATCAACGTGGGCAGCGATGCCTGGGACTGCCGTCCGGTCGACGAGGCCGCGCTGCTCGCCCTCCTGGAAGCCGGCCCGCGCGACCTCGAACCGCTCGCGACCACGGGTGCGTAGCCTTCTCGACATGGCCCTCTCCCCGATCTTCGAGTTCGCCGACCGTTTCGTCGACGAGCAGGCTGCTCTCGACCCGAACCTCGCCACCGGCAAGGGCATCCCCGGTCACGACCACCTCCTCACCGACCTCTCCCCCGACGGCGTGGCGGCGCGCGCACAGCTGCTCCGCGAC
>JAUXQB010000165.1 GCA_030685215.1 Actinomycetota bacterium | reverse complement strand
TGCCTTCACCAGGCGGCGGTTGCCGGCGCTGGCGATGACGAAGTAGTCGGTGATGGCGAGCACGTCGCCGACGGCGAGCACCAGCGTGTGCTCGGCCTTCTTGGCGTCGGCCGCACGAGCGGCGACCTTGGCGAGTTCGAGGGCAGCCTCGGCGGCTGACTGGGTCATGTGGACTCCGTGGTAGAGGTGGTGCTGGGCAGGGCATCGCCCTGTCCGTCGAGGAACTCGGTGCCCAACTGCAAGATGACGTCGATGCCCTCGATGGGCGGATCGGCGAGACGGGTGACCGTGGTGCCGAAGTAGGCGTTGTTCGACTCCGCTTCCTCGGTCAACGACTCGTCGGCGACGAGAATGCGGGTCTCGGGGAAGGTTTCGCCGCCCAGGGTGACCGATTGTACGTTGCCGCCGAGGTACAACACCGCAGCGACGGCCACCTTCACCCGCTCCTCGGTGCCCGGTGGGGCCTCGATGCGGAACACGAGGCCGGGCGACGGCGCCGACATCGAGGCGGATGCCACCGATGCGAGCACGAAGATGGCCTCCGCGCGGTCGAGCTCGTCGACGTCGACGCCCTCCGGCACCTCGTCGACGGGCACGGGGTTGGCCGGCAGGCCGCGGGCCTGCACGGGACCGGCGAACAGCCGCTCGATGAACTCCGGCATCGTGGCGGTGTCGGCCAGCGGCGACGCGGCTTCTGGGGACGTGCGGCCGGCGCCCACACTCGACGCGACGCCACCCCACAGTGCCTGGACGTTGCCGCGACGCTCGGCGTCGGTCTGGGTGTCGGAGACGGCCGTGAAGACCCGCGCCGCCTCGGCCGCGGTGAGGTTCACGGGACCCGCGTCGAACAGCGGATCCGAATCCGCACCGACGACATCGGCGGGGAGCTCGACGGCGATGGGCGCCACCGGCTGGAGGAGCGCCTCCAGCTCGTCGGGTGCGACCACCGAGCTGCGGTCGAGCGTGACCGAGAGCACGCTCTCGACGGCCTGCGCGAGTGCGTCGACACCGCCCTCCGCGTAGATCTGCGTGAGCGGCACCCGCACCTCGGCACCGCCGGCGGTGGAGTCGGACGACGCGGGTACCGACACGATGCTGCCGCCGACCTGCGTGCCCGGAGAGAGCACGAGCACGGTGATCGTGGTGAGCGTGTCGTCGGCGTCGACGGTGGCGAGCATCGCTGTGGGCGTGACCGGCAACTTGGTGGATTCGACGCTCACCTTCGTGGCGCCTTCGTAGTTGCGCAGTGCGGTGACCCCCGCATAGGTCATGCCGCCGAGTGCCGCCAACGCGAGCACGTTGGCAGCGACCATCAGGCCGGTGCGCCGGCGGCGCACCTCGGGCAACGCGGTCATGCGCCGTCTCCGTACAACTGCAGGCGGTCGATCATCTGGAGCACGGGCTCGGTGACCAGGTAGTCGAGCGGGCGGCCGTCGTTCCAACGGTTGCGCAGGTCCGTGCTCGACACCTCGAGGTGTGGCACCTCCACGTGCACCCACGGGAACCGAGGCAGCTGCACCGGCTCACCGGGGCGATCGACCACCACCAGCGTGGAGTTCGCGGCCACTTCCTCATAGCGCTCCCACGTCTCGAACTTGGCGGCCGCATCGTCGCCGACGATGGTGAACAACGAGGAGCCGGGGTGCATGCGGGACAAGTCGGCAAGGGTATCGGCCGTGTAGCTGGGGCCACCGTGATCGATCTCCAACCGCCCCGCCTCCAACCCGTCGACGTCGGCCACAGCGGCTTCCACCATCGCGAACCGGGCCTCGGCGGGCGTGATCTCGCGCGTGCCGGCCTTCTGCCACGGCACGTTGGCCACCATCAGGTAGACGAGATCCAGACGCAACGCATGGCGCACGTTGACCGCCGTGACGAGATGGCCGACGTGTGGGGGGTCGAACGTGCCGCCGAACAAACCGATTCTGAGAGGCACGGGCGCAGAGTGTACGACTCGGCGAGGGTGAGCCACGGTCACGCTGCGTCACCATTCATCGGCTGGCGCGTGTCTGACAACGGCAGTGCGCGGGAAGAGATTCCTCAGGGAACCGGCAAGTTCGCTTCTGCTACGACACGCGGGCACCGATGTAGTACTATTGCCTGTCCCCCCATCTGACCCCCCAGATCGGATGCACGACATCGTCTCTCCCGTGGCGACTCGCGTGCGTCCTGCGTCGTGCAGCCACATCGACCGGCCTTGTGCCCGACGACACAGCTCACACCGGAATCTACCGACAACACAAAGAGTTGAGAACACTTGCCATGAATGACTCAATCGGACTGTACCTGAACGACATCGGAAAAGTGTCGCTGCTGAATGCGGAAGAAGAGCGCGAGCTCTCCCGCGTGATCGAGGCGGGCCGCGAAGCGGCCGAGCGCCTCGCCAATGGCGAGAAGGGCGCAGCGCTCAAGGCCTCCGTGGCCAAGGCCGCTGAAGCCAAGGATCGCTTCATCCGCGCCAACCTGCGCCTCGTGGTCTCCATCGCCCGCCGCTATCCCCTGCCCCAGGGCATGGACCTGCTCGACCTCATCCAGGAAGGCAACCTCGGCCTCGAGCACGCCGTCGACAAGTTCGACTGGCGCCGTGGTTTCAAGTTCTCCACCTACGCCACCTTCTGGATCCGCCAGGCCATCGGCCGTGCGCTCGACCAGAAGGCCAGCCTCAGCCGCATCCCCGGCGATCGTTCGGCCAGCCTGCGTGCTGCGCTGCGCCAGGCAAGCGGCGACGGCGAGACCCTCGACGTCGGCAACGCCGAACTGCACCGCCTCACCACCCCGGTGTCGCTCGACAAGACCATCGGCGACGATGGCGACGCGACGCTCGGCGACCTGATGGCCAACGGCGACGGTACTCCGGAAGACGCCGTGATGAGCATGGTCGACAACGAGCTGCTCGACGAGCTGCTCGGCACGCTCGACAAGCGTGCTCGCTACGCGGTCGAGGCTCGCTTCGGCCTGCTCGACGGTGAGCGCAAGAGCTTCCGTGAGGTCGGCGAGAACCTGGGCGTCACCGCCGAGGCCGCCCGCCGCCTCGTCAGCCGTGCGGTTGCCGGCCTGCGTGAAGACGCAGTCCGCATCCTCGCCGTCTGAGTCACCGCGGCACACGCCGCACATCGGCACGTCCTCGTTTCGCCCGCTTCGGCGGGCGAAACCCGTTTTCAGCCGGCGATGCTCACGGCCTCGGTCGCGAGCACGTTCGGCATCGTCGGCTGCGGAGCACTCGCGAGCAACGCTGCGGCCTGGTCCATGCCCACGTCGCGCAGGCGGGTGGTGGCTCGGCTCGCTGCAACGTGCAGATCGAGATGGCACAGCCCGGCGCGACGCTGCCCTGGCGACCGGCGCAGTGACACGCTCTGCACCTTCGCCCACGGTTGCACGGTGCGACGCACGACGAACCAGCCCGACTCGGCGACGAGCACGACGTCGTCGCCGCCGTGGCGCAGGTGCATCCACCAGCGATGGCCGCCGAACCCCGAGGCGGCGGCTCCGGCGAGCGCACCCGCCAGCGCCGCGAGCGGATACGGCCAGGCGATCAGCGCCCAGGGCAGCACGAGCACCAACGCTCGCCGGGTGATGGCACGCCGACGGGCGGCCGTCGGGTGTCGTGTGGTGGCGGCGGGTAGCTGGTCGACCCCCGCGAACACGGCGACGAGCGGCTCCAACCGGTCGAGCGTGCCGACGGGCACCGTGTTGTCGACGCTGCCGGTGCCCTCGTGGTCGACCGACGAGGCGAGCTGCACGTCGATCGTGGCAAGGCCCGCCCACCGACGCAGCATGTTCGCCGAGAGCTGCACCGACTGCACTCGTCGCAGCGGTATCACCGACCTGCGCCGCTCCAGCAGCCCGCGGTCGATGCGCAGGTCGGCGCCGACCCGCGAGAGCGTGAAGTCGTAGTGGCGCAGCACCATCAGGCCCGCGGCCACCACTGCTGCCAGCACGTCTCCGGCGACGGTCAGCACCACCACGCCCAGCGACTCCACGAGATCGAACGCGGCTTCGTCGTCGACGTAGCCGG
>JAUXQB010000156.1 GCA_030685215.1 Actinomycetota bacterium | reverse complement strand
TCGAGCTTTGGCGCTGAGATGCCCGCATCGGGTGCGCCAACGCCAGAGTTGTGACCGAACCGCAGCCGAGGTCGAAAACGCAAGCGACCAGGGCAGATGCCCTGGTCACGTGGTGTCGAAGGGGGGACTTGAACCCCCACGAACCTAAGTTCACCAGCCCCTCAAGCTGGCGCGTCTGCCTATTCCGCCACTTCGACGTGGTGAGCTATCAGGGTACCTCGGAGCGCTCAGCGCTCCAACAGGAAACTCAGCGCGAGGATGGTGCCGATCCACAAAATGCCGAACACGGTGGTGATTCGCGTGAGGTTGCGCTCGGCAGCGGTGCTGCCCAGTGCGGTGGAGCCGGCGCCGCCGAACATGTCGCTGAGGCCGCCGCCGCGACCGCTGTGCATGAGCACACCAGCCACCATGCCGGCGAGCGACAGGATGTTCACGACGATGGAGAGGTACATGATGAAATCGCGCACGAGGGAAAATCCTACCGTTCCGTGATCACTCTGCGACGGCGCTGATCGACACCGGCACCGGCGACGGCTGCGGGAAGTGGCACGCCACCGGATGGCCCTGGCCACGGTCGATCAGTGCGGGCTCGTCGGTGGTACAGATCTCCTGCGCAATCGGGCAACGAGTGCGGAACCGGCAGCCCGAGGGCGGGTTGATCGGGCTCGGCACGTCACCGGAGAGCACCACTCGGTTGCGAGCACGCTCGGCCAGCGGGTCTGCCACCGGCACCGACGACAGCAGCGCCTGCGTGTACGGGTGCGCCGAGTGGTGATACACCTCGTCGCGGGTGCCGATCTCGACGATCTTGCCGAGGTACATCACGGCCACGCGGTCCGAGATGTGCCGCACCACCGACAGGTCGTGCGCGACGAACACGTACGACAGACCGAGACGATCCTGCAGCTCTTCGAGCAGGTTGATGACACCGGCCTGCACGCTCACGTCGAGCGCGGAGACCGGCTCGTCGAGCACGACCAGCTTCGGGTCGAGGGCGAGCGCACGGGCGATGCCGATGCGTTGGCGCTGACCACCGGAGAACTCGTGCGCGTAGCGGTTGCCGTGCTCGGGGTTGAGACCGACGAGCGCGAGCAGCTCCGCCACACGGTCGGCGATCGCCTTGTTGGAGGTGGTTCCCTGCACCGCCATCGGCTCACCGACGATGGCGTTGACCTGCCACCGAGGGTTGAGTGACGCGTACGGGTCCTGGAACACGATCTGCATCTCGCGGCGCATCTTGCGCAGCTCGTTCTTGTTGAGCGCGATCACGTCGCGGCCGTCGAACCTGATGGTGCCCGAGTCGGGCTCGTGCAGCCGCAGGATGGCGCGGGCGGTGGTGGACTTGCCGCAACCGCTCTCCCCCACCAACCCGAGCGTCTCGCCCTTGTTGACCGTGAACGACACGCCGGACACGGCATCGACCGTGGCAACGACGCGACCGAAGATGCCACCCTTGATGGGGAAGCGCTTGACCAGATCGGTGACTTCGAGGATCGGCTCGCTCATGCGTCCACCTCGGCAATGACCTCGGGCGAGAACAGTGAACGCACGCTCACCGGGTCGATCTCGTGACGCAAGTGGCACGCCGACAGGTGCCCAGGTTCGTCGACCGCCTCGAGCACGGGCGTCTCGGTGAGGCAACGGTCGAACACGAGCGGGCAGCGGGCCGAGAAGGCACAGCCGGGCTTCATGTTGATGAGCGACGGGGTGGCGCCCTTGATCTGGCGCAGCTTCTGGCCGTCGCTGGCCTCGCTCGGAATCGCGCCGAGCAAGCCGATGGTGTACGGCATGCGCGGCCGGTAGAAGATGTCGTCGACCGCGCCCAACTCGACCGCGGCGCCGGCGTACATCACCAGCACTCGGTCGGCCATGCCCGCCACCACCCCGAGGTCGTGCGTGATGAGGATGATGGCGATGTTGGTGCGCTGCTGGATGTCGACCAGCGTCTCGAGGATCTGCGCCTGCACCGTCACGTCGAGCGCCGTGGTGGGCTCGTCGGCGATGAGCACCTGCGGGCTGTTGGCCATCGACATCGCGATCATCACGCGCTGGCGCATGCCGCCGGAGAACTCGTGCGGATAGCTCTCCACACGCTTGGCCGCCTGCGGGATGCCGACCAGCTCGAGCAGTTCGACCGCCCGCCCGACGGCTTCCTTCTTCGACACGTCCTGGTGCGCACGCACGGCCTCGGCGATCTGCCAGCCGATGGTGTACACCGGGTTCAGCGAGGTCATCGGGTCCTGGAAGATCATGCCCAGCTCGTTGCCGCGGTACTTGGTCTGCCGCTTGCGCGGCAGGCCCACCAGCTCGTCGCCGTTGTACTTGATGGAGCCGTCGATGCGTGTGCTGCGCGGCAGCAGGCCCATCATCGCCAGGTTGGTGACCGACTTGCCGGAACCGGACTCGCCCACCACACCGAGCACTTCGCCGCGGTCGACCGTGAACGACACGTCGCGCACGGCGTGCACCACGCCGTCTTCCGTGGGGAAGCGGACGTTGAGGTTGTTGACTTCGAGGAGCGCCATGACTACGCCTTGATCCGGTTCTGCTTCGGGTCGAACGCGTCGCGCAGACCGTCACCGATGAAGTTGACTGACAGGCACACCGTCACGATCGCGACAGCCGGGAACCAGAACAGCCACGGCCTGGTCTTGAAGGCCGTGAGGCTCTCCTGGATGAGCAGACCCAGCGACACGTCGGGGGCACGCACGCCGAGGCCGAGGAACGACAGCGCCGTCTCGGTGATGATGGTGCCGGCGATGGACAGCGTGGCCGCCACGATGATGGGGCCGGCCAGGTTGGGCAGGATGTGCTTGAAGATGATCCGTCGGTCGCGAGCACCCACGGCGCGCGCTGCCTCGACGAACTCCTTCTCACGCAGCGACATGAACTCCGCACGCACGATGCGAGCCAAGGTGGTCCACGCGAACAGACCGAGGATGACGGGGATGGTGTACCACGGCGACCCCGGGTAGCCCACCGACACCACGGCCACCACGATGAGCAGCGGCAGCGTGAGGATCAGGTCGGTGAATCGCATGATGACAGCGTCGATCCAGCCACGGAAGTAGCCGGCGATGGCCCCGAGCGTGACACCGATGATGGTGACGAGGAACGCAGCGATGAGCGCGATCTCGAGCGACCGCTGCGTGCCACGCATCACTCGACCGAGCACGTCCTTGCCGAGCTCGTCGGTGCCGAACGGGTGGTCCCACGAGGGCGGCTGGCTGAGTGCGGTCTTGTCGCGCTTGGTGAACGGCCACTCCCAGAAGATGGGGAAGATGAACACGAACAGCGTGATGGCCGTGAGCACCACGAGCGAGACGATCGCAGGACGGTGGCGAAGGAAGCGGCGAGCGATGGTGCGCCGCTGCGAACGGGCGGCGACGGAGAACTCGCGATCCTCCACGACGGTGGGGGCAGCTGACTCAGTCAAGTCGAATCCTCGGATCCAGCTGGGCGTAGATGATGTCGGCGATGAGGTTGAACACGACCACCGACACTGCGGTGACCATCACGAACGCGAGCAGCGACCGTGGGTCCTTCTCGGTGAGCGCCTCGGTGAAGAAACGGCCCATGCCGGCCCACCCGAAGATGGTCTCGGTGATGATGGCACCGCTGAGCAACGCACCGAAGTCGAGCGCGACGATGGTGATGAGCGGGATGAGTGCGTTGCGCACACCGTGCTGCACCGTGACCCGGCGCTCCTTGAGGCCTTTGGCCCGAGCGGTGCGCACGTAATCCGAGGTCATCACGTCGAGCATCGAGGCACGCATGTAGCGGCTGTAGCCGGCGAAGCCGATCATGACGAGCGCGGTGGTGGGCAGGATCATGTGCCAGAAGTAGTCCTGCACGGTTTCCCACAAGGTGCCTTCGAAGCCCGGCGTGGTCTGGCCGACGGTGCTGATGAGCGGCTTCGGGTTGCCCGCGCGGTAGAGGTTGCCGCCCCAGACGAGCGTGAACACGAGCAAGCAGCCGACCGCGATGCCGAAGCCGGCGACCGCGCCGACGATCACCTTGCTCAGGGGCCGCTCACGTTCGTACTTGTAACGGTTGCGCATGATGAGCAGCCCCGCGACCAGTCCGAACACGGCGATGCCGATGGCGATGGGCGTGGAGATGCTCGGTTCTCGGAGCCAGGGGTTGAGCTTGATGGCTCCGAACTCCTTCAGGAACCCGGCCAGCACGGCGGCGGGAATCGAGAAGAAGAGGAACGCGAAGAAGGTCATCGAATAGTCGAAGGCCGTGTACTGACGGATGGCACCGATGATGCCGACGAGCACGCCGAGCACGACCGACATGATGGATGCCGCGAGCAGCAGTCGCACCGTGACCTGCATGCGCTCCCACAGAAGCGGACGGATCTCGATGCCGTTCTGGTTGGTGCCCCAATCGCCCTTGACGAAGTCGGTCACCCAGTTCTTGTAGCGCTCGAACGGTGGCTTGTCGATGCCGAACTGCCGGCGCAGGCTGTCGACCTGTTGTTGCGAGAAGTTCGGTCGCGCCATCGCGTCTTCGATCTTCTTGGGCATACCGATGTTCGTGACGAGCAGGAACGTGAGCACGCTCGAGGCGAACAGCAATGGGAGGACGACGAGCAGTCGCCGGATGACGAATCTGAACATGTGGTGTGGGGCCTGTCCTACAGCACGGGTGGGCCGGGCCCCGAAGGACCCGGCCCACCCAAGTGCTATGGATTCAGACGATCAGGCCGTGAGGGCCCATTCGTTTGCGTTCCAGGTGACGCCGAGCGGACCGTTGAAGATCACGTTCGACACGGTGTCGCTGTAGGCGACCATTTCCTGGAACTGGAACAGCGGCAGCGTTGCCATGTCTTCCCAGAGGATTGCGTCGATCTGGTTCATCAGGTCGGCGCGGACGGTCTGGTCGAATTCGGCGTTGGCCTGATCGAACAGCGTCTGGATCTCGGGGTTGTTGTAGTTGTTCCAGTTCTGACCGCCACCGGGGACGTAGAGCGACGTGTTCGACGACTGAGCAGCGGTGGCCACCCAGGCGAAGAGGATCACGTCGTAGTCACTGGCGGGGAGACGCACCGAGAGCATGTCCTCGGACGGGTCGTCGGTCAGTTCGAAGCCGGCTTCTGCACACTGCTCAGCAGCCAGTTCGTTGGTGCTCTGGCGACGCGGGTTCGGGTCGCGGCGGCCCAGACGCAGGCTCAGACGCTCGCCGTCCTTGGCGTACACGCCGTCGTCGCCCATCACGTAGCCGCTCTCCTCGAGGAGGGCCTTGGCTGCGTCGACATCGCGCTCGTAACCGGCGCTGCCATCGACGTAGTCAGGCGACGACGGGATGTACAGACGGTTGTTGAGGACAGTGGCGTCGGGGTTGATCGGGGCCACCAGGGTGGCGACGATCTCTTCACGATCGAGGCAGAGGGCGAAGGCCTTGCGCACGTTGACGTCGGCCAGGTGGACGTTCGCCTGGTTGAAGTCGTAGTGCTCGAAGGTGACGCCCTGCTCGATGGAGGTGGTGATGCCGGCGATGCCTTCGAGCTGAGCCACGAGGTCAGCGTTGGGCTGCGGCGAGATGACCTGCACGTCGCCGTTCTCGAGCGCAGCAGGCTGCTGCGTCGCGTCGGGGACCTGGAGGAACACGATCTCGTCGAGGATGGCCGGAGTGCCCCAGAACGCTTCGTTGCGCTTGAGGATCAGGTTCTGGCCAGGCGTGAACGAGTCGATGGTGAACCATGCACCCGACACGGCGATGGCCGGGTCGAAGCCCACGAAACCGGTGTTCCAGAACTCGCCGAGCGCTTCCGCGTCGGGCGAGGTGGCCTCGGTGTCGACAGCCATGAGATCCTCGACGCCAGCGTTGGCCTCGACGATGTGGGCCGGCAGCAGGCCACCGAACAGCACTTGCCAGTCGGCGAAGATGGTGTCGTAGGTGGTGGTGATGGTCTTGCCGTCTTCCGAGCACTCGACGGACGCGATGTCCTCGTAGCCGGTGGTGGAGGCGGGGTTGAACACGGGCAGCGTCTCGGGCACTTCGGCGCCGTCGGCGTCGACCTGGCCGGGGCCGGTGTAGTCGGGGTTCGGCTTGACGAGCTTGCCGTTGCCGGACAGCCATGCGAGATAGAAGTCGTCGCAGTCGAGCGCTTCGCCGTCACTCCACGCCGCTTCCGGCTGGACGACGTACTCGACGACCTGCGGGTCTTCGCTGGTCACTTCGGCCGATGCCATCATGTCTCCCCAGAGGGTGAACGTGAGGTCGGGGTTCGAGATGAACGGGCCGGGCAGCGTCATGTTGAGCACGAGGGTGTTCGAGAACAGGCCCTGATCGGCTGCGCCGTTGTTGTAGGAGGTGTACTCCTGCTCGGCGGCATAGGTGACGGTGCCACCGCCGGCCGGTGCGGGATCTGTGCCGGGCACAGTGGTGTCGCCGGCCATGGTGGTCTCGCTACCGCCGGTGTCTTCTGTGGCCGCGGTAGTCGTCGTGCTGTCGTCGTCGTCGCTGCATGCGCCAGCGATGAGAGCGATGCCGACGACCAGTGCAGCGTACTTGCTGCGCTTGTTGGTCCTCACGTGGATGGTCCTCCTGGTGTAATACGGAGGGAGGTAGGTGCAGCCACGCCGAAGCAACGACTGCAGCTCGTATTGTCCTCCCCGATCAATACGGGCGTGGTGAGGCTACCACTCGCAGTACCGCTGCGATAGCCGCCTCTTCCGCTTGTACGAAAAGTTGGTGCAAACGTTCCAGCGGTGTTTCCGCCGCGTTCACCCTGACCTGGTTGGATGGGTGCGAACGCCTCAGACGCCGAGCTTGCAGATGCGTGCGAACTCGTCGGCATCGAGGCTGGCCCCGCCCACCAAGGCCCCGTCGATGTCGGGCATCGCGATGAGCTCGGCGATGTTGGAACCCTTCACGCTGCCGCCGTACTGGATGCGCACCGCCTGCGCAGCGTCGTTCCCCCAGCCCTCGGCCACGCACGCGCGCACCGCCGCGCACACCTGCTGCGCGTCGTCGCTCGTAGCCGTGCGGCCGGTGCCGATGGCCCAGATGGGCTCGTACGCGATGACCAGCGCAGCCACCTGCTCGGGAGTGCGACCTTCGAGGCCGGCACGGATCTGACCGAGCACCTTGGTCTCGGTGTCGCCGGCCTCGCGCTCTTCGAGCGTCTCGCCGCAGCAGAAGATGGGCGTCATCCCGTGCGCCTGGATGGCGGCCACCTTCTTGTTGACGATCTCGTCGGTCTCGCCGAAGATCTCACGCCGTTCGCTGTGCCCGCAGATGACGTACTGCACGCCCAATTTCTGCAGGAACACGGGCGACACCTCGCCGGTGAACGCGCCCTTCTCCTCGTAGTGACAGTGCTGCGCGCCGAGCGCGTAGCCGAGCTTGTCGCTGTCGATGACGGTCTGCACGCTGCGGATGTCGGTGAACGGCGGGTGGATGCTGACGTCGGCGGCTTCCAACTCGTCCTTTCCCACCAGGTACGCCAGCTTCTGCACGGTCTGGATGGCTTCGAAGTGGTTGTGGTTCATCTTCCAGTTGCCGGAGATGAGTGGCTTACGCATTCGGTGCCCCTCTCAAGGCTTCCAGGCCGGGCAGGTCGCCCAACTCGAGGAGCTCGAGCGACGCGCCGCCGCCGGTGCTGACGTGATCGACGTCGTCGTCGAGGCCGAACTGCGCGAGGGCGGCTGCGCTGTCGCCGCCACCGACGACGGTGAACGCCTTCGTGTCGGCCATGGCCTGCGCGACGGTGCGCGTGCCCGCCTCGAAGCGAGGATCCTCGAACATGCCCATCGGCCCGTTCCAGAACACGGTGCGAGCATCCATGATGACGTCGCTGAATGCGGCCGCGGAGCCGGGTCCGATGTCGAAGCCCTTCGAGCCCTCCGGCAGGCGAATGCCGAACGTGGCGAAGTTGCCCGATGCATCGACGCCGACGAGATCCTCCGGCAGATGGATGGTCTTGCCGTTGCTCTTCGACTCCTCGAGCAGGCGACGGCAGGTGTCGACCTGGTCGGGCTCCCACAGCGAGTCGCCGATGGGATAGCCCTGCGCAGCGAGGAACGTGAAGCACATCGCACCGCCGACCACCAGCGAGTCGACCGAGCGCAACAGCGCCTCCACGACGCCGAGCTTGTCGCTGATTTTGCTGCCACCGAGCACCGCCACGAACGGGTGCTTGGGGTGGTCGCGCAGGCCGAGGAGCACCTCGACCTCCTTCTGCAGCAGCAGGCCCATCGCGCTCGGCAACGTGCGCGGCGGGCCGACGATGCTGGCGTGCGCGCGGTGGCAGGCACCGAACGCATCGTCGACGTACATGTCGATGCCCTCGATCAACGACGCCACGAATGCCGGGTCGTTGCCCTCCTCGCCCGCGTCGAAGCGCAGGTTCTCGAGCAGCTCGACGCCTGGCGCGAGCTCGGCCAACCGAGCGCGCACCGCGTCCATCGAGTACTTCGGGTTCGGTTGGCCCTTCGGACGGCCGAGGTGCGAGGCGGTGACCACCTGCGCACCTCGCTCGGTGAGCCAGTTGATGGTGGGCAGCGCCGCGCGGATGCGGAAGTCGTCGGTGATCGCACCGTTCTCCATGGGAACGTTGAAATCGGTTCGGACCAACACGCGCTTGCCGCTCACGTCGCCGAGATCGGCGAGCGTCGGGATGCGGCCGGCCATGACTACTTCTTCGACCGCTTGCCGACCTTGGACCCGGCGTAGAGCGTGGTGTCGATGAGGCGGTTGCTGTAGCCCCACTCGTTGTCGTACCACGACAGCACCTTCACCAACTTGCCCATGCTCATGGTGAGGCCGGCGTCGAAGATGCTGCTGTGCGGGTCGCCCTGGATGTCGCTCGACACGATGGGATCCTCCGTGTAGCGCAGGATGCCCTTCAACGGGCCCGAGGCCGCAGCCTTCTTGTAGACGGCGTTGATCTCGGCGACGGTGGCCGCGGTCTTCAACGTGGCGGTGAAGTCGACGATGGAACCGGTGGGCACCGGCACGCGCAGCGAGGTGCCGTCGAGCTTGCCCTTCATGCTGGTGAGCACGAGGCTGGTTGCACGAGCGGCACCGGTGCCGGTGGGCACGATGTTGATGGCCGCACCGCGGGCGCGGCGCAGATCCTTGTGAGGACCGTCGACGAGCTGCTGGTCGCCGGTGTACGCGTGCACGGTCTGCATGAGACCCTGCTCGATACCGAACGCGTCGTCGAGCACCTTCACCAACGGCACGAAGCAGTTGGTGGTGCAGCTCGCGTTGGAGATGACCTTCTGGGTCTTGAAGT
>JAUXQB010000154.1 GCA_030685215.1 Actinomycetota bacterium | reverse complement strand
GCAGCACGGTGGTCGAGGCCGACCTTCCGCCGGGTGACCGCGTCGAGGCCTACCTCGACGCCGGAGCCGCCAACGCCGACCTGCTGCCGGCCGACGACGTGGGTGTCGCAGTCGGTGCCAGCCGCCCCGACCTGAAGGTGCTGATCGCCGGCGACACGCGCTTCTGGCAGGAGCTGTTCACCTCGATGCCAGGGGTCGAGGTGAGCGTGGCAGAAGTTGCCGCAGGTGCTGCCGGCCCCGACGGCGACGGGTACGACGTCGTCGTCTACTCCGGCGTGCGTGTGCCGGCGGAACCGAAGGCCTCGTTCCTCGCGGTGGCGTCGCCGGGCGGGGTGCCGGGCGCGCCAGCATCGGGAGTGGCCGAGACGCCGTCGGTGGTGCTCGTGCGCACCGACGACCCGCTGCTGGCCGACGTCGACCTCACGCAGGTGGCCATCAGTCAGGCGCTCCGCGTGGAGCCGGAGTCGACGGTCGACGTGCTGGTGGCCGGCGAGAACGCGCCGTTGCTGTTGCGTGGCGAGACCGCCGGCCGACGCTTCGCGTTCATCACATTCGCGCTGGCCGACTCGAACCTGCCCCTGCAGGTGGCGTTCCCCATCCTCGGCGATCGCCTGCTCACGGAGCTGAGCGGCACCGCGCTGGCCACCGCGTCGATCGAGGTCGGCTCCGCGCTGCCGATCGACCCGTCCACCGCAGGAGGTGCGGTGGGCCCCGACGGGCAGACGCGTTCGTTCGTGGTCGGCGACCCGGGTATCACCGCCGGTATCCCCGGCTTCTGGCTCATCCAGGTGCCCGGCGAGCAGGACCGGCTGGTGGCCGTGAACCCTGCGGCCGACGAGAGCGACATCGCGCCGCGCGACACGCTGGTGCCGCCGGTCGACGATTCCGCACGGCTGGTCACACCCGCCCGCTCCGAGACCTCGTTGCTGCCGTGGGTGATCGTGCCGCTGCTGCTCCTGCTCGCGCTCGAGAGCTGGTTGGCGTGGCGCCGGCTGGGTGTCGGACGGCGCCAGTGGCGCTTCGCGGTCGTCGCCCGGCTCGCGGTGGCGGCGCTGCTCATCGGCGCGCTCGTCGCGCCCACCATCCGCCGCAGCAGTGATCGCGTCGCCACCATCTTCCTGCTCGACGGCTCCGCCTCGCTCGGTCCCGCCGGCGAGGCCGCGGCGCTGCTGTGGATCGACCAGGCGCTCGACGAACGGCCCGACAGCGCGCTCAGCGCCGTCGTCGTGTTCGGCCGCGACGCGCGCCTCGACAGAGTGCTCGAGCAGTCGTCGAGCTTCGACGGCCCGGCCGTGGTGATCGACGAGAGCGGTACCGACATCGCCACCGCGCTGCGGCTGGGTGGTGCGGTGCTGCCCTCCGACGCGAAGCGGCGAGTGGTCATCATCAGCGACGGTCGCGTCACCAGCGGTGACGCCCTCGCCGAAGTGCAACAGCTCACCGACGACGACGTGCAGGTGGAGGTGCACACGATCGACAGCTCGATCGGATCCGATGCAGCGGTGCTCAGCATCGACGTGCCGCGGCTGGCTCGCGTCGGCGACGCCATCGCCATCGACGTCAACGTGGTGGCCACGCAAGCCGGCCGAGCCACGGTGGTGCTGCGCCGCGACGGCGACGACATCGGCACCCAGGTGGTCGACCTGGTCGCCGGTACGAACGTGGTGTCGTTCACCGACAACGCCGGCGACACCCCCGCCGCGGTGCTGCGCTACCAGGCAGTCGTGTCGTCCGCCGGCGACGCGCAGCCGCGCAACGACGCCGCCTTCGCTGCCGTGCCCGTCGACGGGCCCGCACGCGTGCTGGTGGTGGAAGGCACCGGCGGTGAAGCCGACGTGCTCGTGGCTGCGCTGCAGGCCGGTGGCGTGGCCACCAGGGTGGTCGGACCGGCCGAGCTGCCCGATGTGCAACAGCTGGCCAGCTACGCCGGCATCGTGCTCGTCAACGTGCCCGCGTCGTCGCTCACGGGCGAACAGATCGAAGCACTCACCGTCGCCGTGCGCGATCTCGGACGCGGCCTGGTCACCATCGGTGGCACGCGCAGCTACGGCGTCGGCGGCTACCGCGAGTCGCCGCTCAGCGATCTGCTGCCGGTGGACAGTGAGATCCTCGATCCCAAGCGGCGCAAGACCGTGGCCGAGGTGCTGTCCATCGACACGTCGGGCTCGATGGCCGCCTGTCACTGCGACGACGGCGTGATGAACCCGGGCGTCGAGGAAGGTGGCGTCAACAAGACCGACATCTCGCGCGCCGCTGCGGAACGCACCATCGAAGCGCTCACCCAGAACGACCAGATCGGCGTGATGGCGTGGACCGCCGGCACCGACTGGGTGATCGACCTGCAGACGCTGCCGTCGCAGGATGTGATCGACGAAGGTCTCAGTCGCCTGCGACCCGACGGCAACACCAACATCGCGATCGCGCTCGACGAGCCCGCCGAGCGGCTGCTGGAGAGCAACGCCGAGATCAAGCACATCATCCTGTTCTCCGACGGGTTCACCGACGTGAAGCTCATCGATCAGCTCGCCGAGCGGGCCGGCGAGCTCTACGCCGACCATGGCATCACGGTGTCGGTGCTGGCCACCGGCGAGGGCGCGGCGCCGTCGCTCGAGCACATCGCCGTCGCCGGCAACGGCCGCTACTACCCCGGCACGAACCTCGCCGACGTGCCGCAGATCATGGCCGAGGAAGCCGTCATCGCCAGCCGCGACTTCATCAACGAAGGTGAGTTCCTGCCCGAGATCACCTCCAACGATCCGGTGGTCGCAGAACTCACCGCCTCGCCCGACCTGCTCGGCTACGTGGCCACCACCGCCAAGCCCGGCGCCACCACGCACCTTCGCATCGGTCCCGACCGCGACCCGCTGCTGGCAGGCTGGCAGGCCGGCCTCGGCAGGGTGGCCAGCTGGACCAGCGATGCCAGCGACTCGTGGTCGCAGCAGTGGGCGAACTGGGACGGCTACGTCGACTTCTGGAGCCGAGTGGTGAAGAGCACGTTCCAGCAGGGCGACTCGGCGGGCGCCGCGCAGGCGCAGGTGGTCGACGGGCGCCTGCGCATCACGGTGGAAGGCAGCAGCAACTTCCCCGACGGCGCAGTGGCCACCGCCACCGTCGCCGGCCCCGACGGGCAGCGCTTCGAAGTGCCGCTCGACCGAGTGGGCAGCGACCAGTTCGAAGCCGAGATGCCCGCCACCCGCACCGGCACCTACGCGGTCGGCGTCAACGTCACCAAGGACGGCCGCACGGTGCTCGCGAGCAGCACGCTGGCCAGCGAGAGCTACCCCGCGGAGTACTCGCCGGGGCAGTCCGACAACGAACTGATGGCGCGGCTCTCCACCGAGAGCGGCGGACGCGGTGAGATCCAGCCCACCCAAGCGTGGGACACCGAGGGCCTCGCCTCCGGGTTCCGCCGCCTCGCTCTCGCGGGCCCCTTCCTGCTGCTCGCCGCCCTGCTGTGGCCACTCGCCGTCGCACTGTCGCGACTGTCGCTGCGCGGTGCCACCGTCGCCGGTGCCCGCAGCGGCCTGGCCACCGCCGGTCGCCGTGTGCGCAGCTCGCTCCCGCGGCTGGGGTCGCTCGACCCGCACCACGCACCGGTCGAGCCGCGTGCGGGCACGCCACCGTCCACTCCCACAGCGACGCGGCCGCCCACCGGCGACGCGTCGGCCGCCACCTCGGCGACGAAGCCTGCGCAGGGCAAGCAGACCGCGGCGGTCAACGAGCTGCTGGCTCGGAAGCGAGCTCGTCAGCAGCCCGGCTCGACCGGCGACGACGCCAGTCCGGACTGAGCGCGCCCACGGTGGTGAGCACCGCGCCCACCCACACCGCCCACATCAACGGCCGCTGGCGAACGACGAGGCGAGCGAACTGCGCATCGTTGGCGCTCACCAGCGTCACCTGGATGTCGCGCCACGGTCGCGTCACCATCGCGGTCTCGGCCAACACGCCGCCCCGCTCGGGGTACGCCACCAACGCGGGGCGCATCTCGAGCCCGTTCACCAGCACCGTGGCCACCACTGCCTGCACGTCGGGCCGCGGTCCGGGCTCCACCGCCACACCGCGGCCTTCCACGGTGAGGCCGGCGGCGCGCACGGTCTGCCCGAGCCCGACGCCCAACTGCTCCTCGCGATCGAAGGTGGTGGCGCCGATGCCCAACAGCATCACCAGCGCGCCCACGTGCGCCAGGCGCGCCGACGGGGTGCGCAAGCGCAGCGCCAGGAACGGCAGCATCACCAGCGCCACCGGCCCGACCGTGCGGGAGAAGAACACGCCACGCACTGCGGCCGGGCGGTCGGTGAACAGGTCGATGGCCACCGGCGCCAGCGTGCCGAGCGTGACGAGACCGAGGACCGCGACGCCGGCGACGGCCGGCACCAGTGCGCCACCCGGTGCTCCTGCGCCCGACCCTCGCGTGCACGTCCAGAGCACCACGCCGGAGGCGACCGTGAACGCCAGCAGTGCCCACCCCACGCTCGCCTGCTCGGCAAAGCCGTGGATGGACGGTGTGGCGCCCGAGCGCACCAGACAGGCCCCGACGAGCGTGAGCATCCACGGCACCAGGGCAAGCCTCGACCGCGACGGCACGTGCAGTGCGACGAGCGCCGCCAGCCAGACCAGCAGCGAGGTGTTCTCCACCGGATCCCACGCCCAGTATCCGCCCCAGCCCTGCTCCACGTAGCTCCACAGCGCGCCGAGCGCCATGGCAGCGGTGGTGAGTGCCACCGTGCGGCGCAACCAGGCAGTGGGCGACGAGCCGTCGACGACGGTCATCGCCGCCGCCAGGCTGCACGCGAGGCCCACGTACAGCAGCGGCGGGTGCACCGCCATCGCCGGATGCTCGAGGATCGGTGTCAGGCCGAACCCGCGCAGCGCGGGAGCGGCGAGCGAACCGAACGGGTTCACCAGCAGCAGGTCGATCGCGGTGAGCGCGGCGACGGTGACGGCGCCCAGCCAGAGTGCGAGCGGTCGGTGCAACGTGCGTGCGGCCACGGCGGCCACCGCGCCGAGCACGCCGGCGAACAGCAGCAGCGAGCCTTCGCTACCGCCCCACACACCGGCGAGCCGGTAGTACCAGGGAGCGTCGCTGCGGCTCTGCTCGGCGACGTAGCGCCACTGCAGCTCGCTGTTCAGGAACGCGAGCGCGAGCCGACCGAGTGCGAGCCACACCACCGCCGTGATCGCCCACAGCGAGTTGCGGGCGATGGTGTGGGAACGCACATGGGAGAGTCTTGCCGGTCAGCAGCAGCGACCGGCCGCGACCGGTTCCGCGTCGGCCGCAGCAGCGGCGTCGACGGAGGCGCAGCACGAGCTCTCGGTCTCGTGCATCACCTCGGCGGGAGCGAGCACCGTGTAGATCTCGAACTGCGTCGGGCCACCTTCCACCCAGAACTTGTCCTGGACGGCGTAGCAACAGGTGGTCTCACCTTCGACCATCGCGGCGAGCCCGGCGCCGGTGACCCGAGCGTGCTCGGCGGCCACTTCGTCGCGGCTCTCGACCTCGACGCCGAGGTGGTTGATGCTGCCGTGCTCGGCGTGGTCGTTCTGGATGAGCACCAGCTTCAGTGGCGGCTGGGCGATGGCGAAGTTGGCGTAGCCGGGCTTGATCTTCGCCGGCGACGTGCCGAACAGGGTGCTGTAGTGCTCGATGGCGGCGTCGAGATCGGTGACGTTGAGGGCGAGTTGGAGACGTGACATGGGAGGCTTCCTTCGTGATGAGCGTCGGTGGTCATGCCCGACGATGTATATTGACCGATGTCGATATCGTAGCAACATATTGATGACTGTCAATGGGTTGGACGAACAAATCTCGAGGAAGGCCGGACGCACGAATGGCACGCATCTCCGCACCCCACACGATCGATCAGGTCGCGGCACCGTCGTGCTGCGGCAGCCTCACCGACGCCGCGCTCACCACCGCGCAGGCCGAGTCGCTGGCACACGCGTTCGCCGCACTCGCCGACCCCGTCCGCCTCCGCCTGCTGTCGCTCATCGCCACCAGCGCCGGCGGAGAGGTGTGCGCGTGCGACGTCGTCGAACCGCTGGGCAAGAGCCAGCCCACCGTCAGCCATCACCTGAAGGTGCTGCGCGAGGCAGGCCTGGTCACCGCCGACAAGCGCGGTATCTGGATGTGGTACCGGGCGGTACCCGAGCGCATCGCCGAACTGCGCGGCGCGCTGGCCTGAGCCAGGCGCGCTGCTCGATGGAGCGCGTCAGAACAGGCGCTGGGTGAGCTTCTTGCGGTAGACCGACGTGCGCGGGTCGTCGGGGCCCATCAGCTCGAGCAGATCGACGAACTGCTGGCGGGCCTCGTCGTCGGTCTTCACCTGATCGAGCAGCGCAGTGAGCGTGGCCTCGTGATCGTCGTCGGGGGCCACCTGCACGCGCGCCTTCGCGGCCACGAGGCGCGTGCGATCGGTCTCGGGGATGCGAGCGAGGAACTGCAGCGCCTGCTCGTTCTCACCGCGAGCGACGAGCAGTTCGGCGAGGCCGACGATGGCATCTTCGTTGCCGGGTTCGATCTCGAGCGCGGCGCGGAACGAGCCCTCGGTTCCTTCCGCCAGGAGGCCGGCGAGCACGTTCTCGCCCTCGGTGGGGATGAGCGAGTCGACGAACTGCTGCACGATGTGCTCCGGGTAGGCGCCCATGAAACCGTCGACGACGGCACCGTTCTTCAGCGCGTACACCGCAGGGATGGACTGCACTTCGAACGCTTGCGAGATGGCCGGGTTCTGGTCGGTGTCGACCTTCACCAACACCACTTTGCCCTCCGTGGCCGCGACCACCTTCTCGATGATGGGGCCCAGCGTCTGGCACGGACCGCACCACGGCGCCCACAGGTCGACGATGACGGGAACCTCGTGCGAGCGTTCGATGACTTCGGTCTGGAAGGTCGCGTCGGTGACGTCAAGTGCCATGGCGGGCACGATATCGCCCGACGGCGCAGCCTCCAGCGAAGGGCGGTACCGTACGAGCACGATGAGCGACGTGCACGGTCTCCAGGCATCAACGGTCGGTCAGTGGCTGCAGGCCAACGTGCCCGGCGCCGTGGGTCCGTTCGTCTTCGACATCATCGCCGGCGGTCACTCGAACCTCACCTACAAGGTCACCGGCGCCGACGGTGCCACGTTCGTGCTGCGCGATCGCGCCGCATCCGAGGCCGTGCTCTCCCCCGCTGCTCGCCGCGCGGCCAGCGAGTCGCTGGTCGACACGATGGCCGCCATCCACCGCGTCGATCTCCAGGCTGCCGGCCTGCACGATCTCGGTCGTCACGAGGGCTACATCGCTCGCCAGTTGAAGCGGTGGTACGGCCAGTGGAACCAACAGAAGACCCGTGAGCTGCCCGCCGTCGACCGCGTGCACGACCTGCTGTCGCAACGCATTCCCGAGCAGGGCCCCGCCACCATCGTGCACGGC
>JAUXQB010000152.1 GCA_030685215.1 Actinomycetota bacterium | reverse complement strand
GGCCTTCTGCCGCTCGCGGATGCGGGCGGTGGTGCCCTCGAACCCGGCTTCGTCCCAGATGAACGCGTAGTTGGGCGTGCTGCCGTAGAAGCTGAGCATGCCGCGCAGCAGCTCGCGGTCGGGGGCGCGCTCGGCCTCGGTGTCGCCGACGATCAGGTTCACCGGCACCACGATGGCCACGTCGGCCTCCGAGCGCTCGGCCAGCGCGCGACCTTCCGCCACGTTGGGCACCACGTGCCGGGCCAGGTAGCCGGGCTCGCCGATCGGGTGCACGTGCACGCCGTCGGCCACCTCGCCGGCCATGCGCAGCATCCACGGGTTCACCGCGGCCACGTCGACCTTCGGGTCGTCGAACGCGATGGGGCCGGGGCTCCACTGCCGGTTCAGCCAGGTGAGCTCGTAGTACGGACCGCGGTGGTCGAGCGGCTCGCCACGGAACCCTGCGAAGCATGCCTTCACGGCCAGGATGTAGTCGCGCATGCGCGGGCCCGGCGGGTCGAAGTGCGTGCCGTAGCGCCGCATCACGTGCGTGCGCACCTGCGTGCCGAGCCCGAGGCGGAACTTGCCGCCGCACGCCTCGTGGATCTCCCACGCGGTCTGCGCGGTGACCATCGGGCTGCGCGGGAACGCGACCGCGACACCGGTGGACAGCTCGAGCGACGGTGCCGCCAGCGCGGCCGCGGCGGCCGACAGGTACGCGGTGCGACCGGCTTCGGTGAACAGGATGCCGTCGAACCCGGCCGCCTCGATCTGGCGCGCGGCGGGCGCCATCTGCTGCAGTGGTTTGGGGGTGAGCATCACGTCGACGTGCATGCCGCGAGCGTACGACGACTGCCTCGTCCGCCGATCAGCAGAGGAATCTTGACGGTTCATGACAATCTCGCGCGCTCTGCGTTCGGCTCTGGCGTGCTCCGGCAGCGACCACTACGGTGAGCGGTTCCGGTGCGGGGGCACTGGTGCGAAGGGTGGGCGACGATGACGGCTTTCGACATACTCATCCGCGGCGGCACGGTGGTCGACGGCACGGGCGCGCCTGCGCGCCCGGCCGATGTCGGCATCGTCGGCGACCGCGTGGTCGCGGTGGAGCCGAACCTGCAGGGCGACGCGGCGCTCGTCATCGATGCTGCCGGCAAGCTCGTCACGCCCGGCTTCGTCGACATCCACACGCACCTCGACGCGCAGATCGCATGGGACCCGAAAGGTTCCAGCAGCTGCTACCACGGCGTCACCAGCGTGGTCATGGGCAACTGCGGTGTCACGTTCGCGCCCTGCAAGCCGGAGGACCGGGAGTACCTGGCCGAGCTGATGGAGAGCGTGGAGGACATTCCGCGCGACGCCATCATGAGCGGCCTGCCGTGGGACTGGGTCACCTACGGCGAGTACCTCGAGTCGGTGGGCCGCATGCCGAAGGGGCCGAACGTGGGTGGCATGGTCGGCCACTGCGCGCTGCGCCAGTACGCGATGGGCGAGCGCAGCATGGAGCGCGACGAGCCGACGGCCGACGACATGGCGCTGATGACGGATCTGCTCGCCGAAGCGCTGCGCGCCGGCGCGCTCGGGTTCAGCACCAGCCGCACCTACCTGCACAAGGTGCCCGATGGTCGACCGGTGCCCGGCACGTTCGCCGAACCCGCGGAGCTGTTCGCGTTCGCCGATGTGCTCGGTCGCCACGGCGCCGGCATCTTCGAGAGTGCGAGCCGCCTCGGTGAAGGCGAACGCGACTCGGTCGACACGCCGCTCACGCGAGCCGAGCTGGCGTGGATGGGGGAGGTCAGCCGGCGCAGTGGCCGTCCGGTGAGCTTCGGTCTCACGCAGCACGACAGCCGTCCCGACCTCTACGCGCGCATCATCGCGATGGCCAAGGAGGAGAACGCGCTCGGCGCGGTCGTGCGCCCGCAGACCACCGCCCGCAGCGTCGGCATCCTGTTCAGCCTCGACACGCGCACGCCGTTCGATCGGGCGCCGTCGTGGAGGGAGCTGCGCGGGCTCATCAACGGCAAGAAGCTGATGGCACTGCGCGACGCGGCCACACGCTCCAAGCTGATCGAGGAAGCCGACTTCCACAAGCCGAGCATCGACCTCTCGCACGTCTACGTGCTCAACCAGCCCGGCGGCGCACGATACGACCTCGACCCGGAGCACACGTTGGCGGCCGAGGCGGCACGCCGTGGCATCAGTGCGGCCGCTGCGTACATCGAGCTGCTCATCGAGACCAACGGCGAGCTGGTGTGCAGCTGGCCGTTCCTCAACCAGCAACTGAGCGCCGTCGAGGAGATGCTCGACGATCCGCTGGTCACGCTCGGGTTGGCCGATGCCGGCGCGCACGTCGGGCAGATCCTCGACGCCAGCCAGCCGACGTTCTTCCTCACCTACTGGGTGCGCGAACGCGAGCGGTGGTCCATCGAGGAAGGTGTTCGCCGCCTCACCAGCGACACCGCCGACCTGTTCGGCATCGTCGATCGCGGCCGCCTGCAGGCGGGCTCGTTCGCCGACGTCAACGTCATCGATTGGCAGGGCCTGCACCTTCCCGCACCCACGTACGCGTACGACTTCCCGCACGGCGCCGGCCGCTACGTGCAGGGGGCCGACGGCTACGACTTCACCCTCGTCAACGGCCAGGTGTTCATGGATCACGGCGAGCACACCGGTGTCTACGCTGGAGCCATGCTGAAGAACGCCTCTGCTCGATGAGCACGCCCGCCATCCAGGCACTGCGCGCCGAGCACTCCCACGCGCTCGAACTGTTCGACTCGCTCACTGCTGCCGAGTGGGCGCTGCCCAGTGGGTGCGCGGGCTGGCGGGTGCAGGACGTGGCGCAGCACATGGCCAGCACGTTCCACTCCATCGCCGACTCGAGCAGCATCGAGACCGGCAGCACGCCCGACGTGGAGCAGAACGCGGAGGTGCCCGTGCAGGCTCGCCGTGACTGGTCGGTCGAGCAGGTGAAGGCCGAGTACCGCGAGTGGAGCGACAAGGGCATCGCCACGCTGGCCGCGATGTCGCAGCCACCGCTGGCCGACACGGTGGTGCCGCTGGCGAACCTGGGTAGTCATCCGTTGCGCTTGATGGGCAACGCGATCGCGTTCGACCACTACTGCCACCTGCGCCACGACATCGGCACCGCCGTGCCTCGTGCCGCCGATCTGCCGCACGACCCGCTGGTGCTCGAAGCCGCGGTCGAGTGGATGCTCGCGGGCGCGCCGCAGATGTGCACCGAAGCGCTGGCGGGCTGCACCACCGGTGTCAACTTCGTCTTCACCGACCTACATCACGTGCTCTACACGCTGCGTCCGGGTGCGGCCGGCGAGCAGTGGCAGGTGGCCCACGGCACCGACGCGACGCTTCCGGTGGCGGTCACCTCCGCGCACGAGTTCATCAGCTGGGCCACGAAGCGCACCGACTGGCGCGGGCACGTGCAGCTCACCGACGAGTCGGCCGCGGCCACGCTCGACGCATTGAACATCATCTAGGCAGGCGCAGGCGCGCGAGCAGCCGTGGCGTACCATCGGGCGAATGACTGTCGTCCTGCTGCACGGAAACCCTGAAACTCCTGTCATCTGGCAACCGCTGCTGGCCGAACTGGGGCGCACCGACGTGGTCACGCCGCAGTTGCCCGGTTTCGGGTGCCCGGTGCCCGAAGGGTTCGGTGCCACCAAGGAGGAGTACGTCGCCTGGTTCCTCGAGCAGCTCGAGCCGATCGTGGGCGAGCACGGCCCGGTCGATTTCGTCGGGCACGACTGGGGTGGTGGCATCGGCATGCGCGCGGTGTCGTTGCGACCCGAGTTGTTCCGCACCTGGGCGTGCGATGTGCTCGGCCTGTTCCACCCCGACTACGTGTGGCACGACTTCGCCCAGATCTGGCAGACCCCTGGCGCTGGCGAGGAGTACTTCCAGCAGAACCTCGCCACGCCCGTCGAGGATCGGGTGGCGCTGTTGGAGATGATCGGCATCCCGCGGTCCACCGGCGAGCAACTCGTCGCGGTGAGCGACGAAGCGATGGGCACGTGCATCCTTGCGCTCTACCGCTCGGCCGCGCAGCCGGCGATGAAGGACTGGGGCGAGCAGCTCGGCCCGGTGGGCACGTTGCCCGGCCTCGCGCTCATCGCTCCCGACGACCCGTTCGTGCGGGGAGTGGACCTCGGCGGCGAGATGGCCGACCGTCTGGGTGCCACTCGCCACGTGCTCGAAGGGCAGGGCCACTGGTGGATGCTGGGCGACCCTGCCGGTGGCGCCGCGGCGCTCGCCGAGTTCTGGGCGAGCGCGTACTGATGGACCTGCTCACCGTCGCCTGCCCGCGCTGCGGCACCCAGTCCGACGAACGCTTCTACGGTCCCTGCCTGTCGTGCCGTACCGAGCTGCGCGCGAAGTTCCTCAGCGATGGTCGCGTGGTGGAGGTGGCCGAGTACGTGCCGAAGATGAACGTCACGCCCAACGCGGTGGCGCTCAAGGACGACTGACCTGCGAGTGACGCTCGAGCGCTCGATGTGAGCGCTCGGGTCAGGCTTCGGTGGGAAGACCACCGCCGGGGCGGAACACCGGGTCGTTCTCCGCCTCGCCGTTGCTCGCCGCGGCACGGGCGGCCATCTGCTGCATGGTGGTGGCCATCGCCGCCGACGCGCCCTGGTGGCTCATGATCTTGCTCATCACCGCGGCCGACGCACCAGCCATCAGCTCGCCCTTGCGAGCGCCCACGTAGGCGGCGCTGTCCTGCTGCGCGCGCAGGTGGCCGTTGACCGCCGGCATCACGTAGCGAGCGACGAGGTCCCAGCTGCGCATGGTGGCCTCGTTGTTCGCCCAGTCGTTGGCGAACCCGAGCACGGTGCCGAACCCGCCGGTGACCTCCTGCATGTCGAGGATGGCCTTCACCAGATCGTCGGGGGTGCCGATCACCGCCGCACCGCCACCTTCCGCGCCGCCGGCCGCGACCTGCTCGAACAGCACGTTCGGGTCCTCCACGCGGTTGGCGCCGGGGCGGCCGAGCACGTCGACGTTGTACTCGTTGTGCCACTTCTGCAGGCCCATGATCGCTTCCTCGCGCGCCTGCTCTCGGCTCTCGGCGATGTGCCAGCTCATCAGCACGCGCCAGTTCTTGCGGTCGACGGTCTGGCCGTGTGTCGCGGCGGCCTCTTCGGCGAAGCTCCACTGCGTGGGCAGCGCCTGGATGCCCTCCTTGCTCGTGCTCGCAATGCTGAGTGCGCCGATGCCGTACTTGCCGGCCAACTGCATGCCGCTGGGCGAGATGCTGCTCGCGCACGCCATCGGCATCTCGTCCTGCAGCGGCAGGATCTGCAGTGCCGCGTCGCGCAGCGTGAACCAGTCGCTGTCGTGGTCGAAGCGCTCGTCGCCGCGCAGCAGCTTGATGATCACGCCGAGTGCTTCGTCCTGACGATCGCGCTGGGTCATCGGGTCGATGTTCAGCGTGCGCGCATCGCTGGGCAGCGCGCCGGGCCCGCTGCCGAAGATGACGCGCCCCTTCGTCATGTGGTCGAGCTGCACCATCCGCTGCGCGACGTTGAACGGGTGGTGATACGGCAGCGACACCACGCCGGTGCCGAGCTTGATGGTGTGCGTGCGCTGACCGGCGGCGGCCAGGAACATCTCCGGGCTGGCGATCATCTCCCAGCCGGTGCTGTGGTGCTCGCCCACCCAGAACTCGTCGTACCCGAGGCGGTCGAGGTGTGCGGCCAGGTCGAGGTCGCGCTGGAACTGC
>JAUXQB010000143.1 GCA_030685215.1 Actinomycetota bacterium | reverse complement strand
GTGGCAGCAGGGCTCGCTCACCGAGCTCTGACGCTCACCGCGTCCCGTCCCATCCGAGTGCCAGCCGACCATCCGAGTGGCACGTGCACCCCCGTCGGGACGCTGGCACTCGGATGGGCCGCCGCGGCCCCCACTGTCCCTGGGCAGGCAGGAGTCCGCACGCCTACCGAGGTCACACCCAGCGGGTCATCCACTCCACCAGCGCATCGTCGTGCGCGAGGCGGCCGGCGACGGGGCCGTACGTGCTGCCTTCGTGCGAGCTGTGCGGCAGCACCAGCATCTCGCTCGTGGTGCCCACGTCGACCAGCACGCGGTGCATCGACCACGCCTGCGCGGGCGGGCAGCGGCGGTCGTCCTCGCCGATCACGAACAGGCAGGGCGTGGTGCAGCGGTGCGCCTGCAGCAGTGGCGACTGATCGAGGTAGCGCTGGATGGCCTCGTGCGGCCGGCCGCCGATCTGCGGCGGGAAGTAGGTGGCGCCGATGTCGCTGGTGCCGTACATCGCGACCAGGTCGGTGACGGGGTTCTCGATGACCGCGGCGCGGAAGCGCGAGGTGGTGGACACCAGCCACGCCGACAGGTATCCGCCGTAGGAGTTACCGGTGACGCCGAGCCGATCGCCGTCGACCCAACCGAGTGCGACGGCGTGGTCGACCGCGGTGAACACGTCGCGCGTCGGGCCTTCGTTCCAGTCGCCGTGCACCGCGTGTGCGAACGCGTCGCCGTACCCGGTGGAACCGCGCATGTTCGGGTAGAGCACGCCGAACCCGGCTTCGACCAGCGCGTGCGCGTCGAGGTGCAACCCCTCGCCGTAGGTGAAGTGCGGGCCGCCGTGCAACAGCACCACGGTCGGCAGCGGGCCGGTGGCGCCGACGGGAGAGAGGAACCACGCGTCGATCGCGAATCCGTCGGGTCCGTCGACGGTGAACCGGCGTGAGCTGACAGAGCCGGGCAACGACTCGCCGAACGCGGTCAGCGCTCGCTCGGAGCCGTCGGGTTCGACGACGACCACCTCGACGGGCGACAGGCTCGTCTGCGACGTGATCACGAGTCGGCCCGCCGCCAGCGCGACCGTCGTGCAGCACCGGTCGCCGTCGGCGACGACGTCGATCTCGGTCGGCCGGTCGGGGTGCAGGCGAATGGCGCCCATGCGACCGCGGGCGCCGGTGCGGATGACGAGCCGGCCGTGCTCGTCGACGAGCAGCAGGTGGTCGTGTGCCTCGGAGAGGATGGCCGGGTTGTCGGCGTACACGTCGCCGTAGAGGTCGGGCACGTCGATGCGCTGCACGTCATCACTGCCGACCAGGAACAGCGCGGCGGCGCCGCCGAGGGCCCCCGTGCGCGGCTCGGCCACGAGGACGGCGAGCCGGTCGTCGCTGAGCCATGCCGGCACGACCCCGCGGCCGCCCGGCACGTCGGGCTCGGTGACGGTGCCGTCGAGGCCGACGACCCGCAGCCACGAGCCGCTGGTTCGTCCGGTGGGGTCGATGCTGACGCTCGTCGCGAGTCGGTCGCCGGCGGGTGCCCAGACCGGCGTGTTCCATCGCCACTCGTCGTCGGTGAGCCATCGGCCCTCGCCACTGACGACGTCGACGACGCGGAGCTGCGGCGGGTCGTCGAGTGCGCCGAGGCCGTCGAACGCGAGGATCGGTCGGGTCCAGCGGAATGGCGCCGATCGGTCGACGGCGCCGCCGCGATGCGCGGGGAACGCGAGCTGCCGGCCGTCGGGCGACCACACGGGTGCGCCGGCGACCGGCACGCCTTCGTCGAGCATGCGCGCGGGTCCTTCGAGCGACGGCGCGACCGAGATGGAGTCGGTGCTGGTGCACCACGCGATCCCGATGCCGTCGGGCGCCCACACGGCCGAGTGGTCGCCGTCGGCGAGCGCGGGCACGGGGTGTTCGGTGCCGTCGTCGACCGTGACCACGGTGGTGCACAGCACCTCGTCGAGCGAGTCGAGCGGCACGTGCGACGTGGTGAGCAGCAGCCGCGCGCCATCGGGGGAGAGCGACGCATGGAAGGGCGCGCGCAGCGCGAGCAGGCGGCGGGTGGACGCAACGTTCACGGAGTCACTCGTCGTTGTAGACGACGACGGTGAGGAGGGTGGCCTCCACGTCGTCGGTGCTGTAGGCGTGTGGGGTGGCCGACGAGAAACGCACCGCGTCGCCCTCCTCGAGCACGTACGAGTCGCTGCCGACCACGAGAGTGACGCGACCCGCGACGACGTAGCCGTGCTCGATGGAGCCGCGACCATGGTCGCTGGCCACTCCGGCGGTGTGCGGCGGCAGCACACCTTCGGAGATGTCGAAGCGACGCCGCTCCATCATCGAGAACAGCATGCGTGCGCGAGGGCCCTTGCTCTTGTTGTCGCTGCGGCGGATGACCTCGGGCTCGGTGAGCGCGGTGCGGGTGAGCTCGGCGAAGGTGAGGTCGAGCGCCTGGCCGATGCGGGCGAGCGTCGCCACCGTCGGGTTCGCGACTTCGCGTTCGATCTGGGAGAGCAGCGCCGTGCTGAGGCCGGTGTGCGCCGACATGTCGCGCAGGCTCATCGCACGCGCCAACCGGGCGCGGCGCATGTTGGCGGCCACCGCAGTGCGCAGCAGGGCGATCTCGTCGCTCGACTCGGCGTCGGGGCCGGGCAGCATCGTGTGGGAGGTGGTCATCGCCCGGGCACCGATGCGAACAGTTGACGGGTGTAGTCGTGTTGCGGGGCGCTGATCAACTCGTCCATCACTCCAGATTCCACCACACGCCCGTGATGCATCACGTACACACGCCGCACCACCTGTCGCACCACGGCGAGGTCGTGCGTGATGAACAGCAGAGCGATGCCGAGCTCGTCGAGCAACTCGTTCATCAGGTTCAGGATCTGCGCCTGCACCGACACGTCGAGCGAGCTGACCGGCTCGTCGCAGATGAGCAGCCGCGGTCGCGGCGCGAGCGCGCGGGCGATGGCCACGCGCTGTTGCTCGCCGCCGGAGAGTGCGTTCGGGCGCCGCCGCGCATAGGCCACGGGGAGGCCGACGAGGTCGAGCAACGCAGGGACTTCGCTGCGGTCGAGGCCTCCGGCGCGCAGCGCTTCGGCGAGCGCAGCTTCGATGGTCATCGCCGGGTTCAGTGCCGACGTCGGGTCCTGGAACACGATCTGGGCACGACGCGCGCCCGTCTCGCCGTCGGCCCACGTGATGGTTCCGCTGTCGGCTCGCTCGAGCCCGATGAGGCAGCGAGCCAGCGTGGTCTTGCCCGACCCCGACTCGCCGACGATGCCGACCGCTTCACCGGCAGCGACGGTGATGTGCACGTCGTCGAGCGCGGGTGGTGAGTCGGGACCGAACCGCTTGGTGAGGTTGCTCACCACGACGAGATCGTCGTCGCGGCGAGCGGTCTCGGTGAACGCCACCGCGGTCGGTTGCGCGTGCTCGCCCGCGGCCAGCGGCTTCCAGCACGCGACTCGGCGTTGGCCGCCCTCCAGCACCGGTGTGTTCACCGTGCAGGCGTGATCCGCCCGTGAACAGCGCGGCGCGAACACGCACCCGTCGGGGATCTCCCACGCGCGGGGAACGGAGCCGACGATGGCGGGTAGCCGCTCGAGCCGTACCGCGAGCGGCGGCTCGCTGTCGCGCAGGCCGGAGGTGTACGGATGCAGTGGGCTGGAGAACACGTCGGCGCCCGGGCCGCTCTCCATCAGCCGGCCCGCGTACATCACCAGGATGCGGTCGGCGCGCTCGCGTGCGACACCGAGGTCGTGTGTGATGAGCAGCACGGCCATCGACCGTTCCTGCTGGATGCGGGCGAGCAGGTTGAGCACTTCCCGCTGCGTGGTCACGTCGAGTGCGGTGGTGGGTTCGTCGCCGATGAGCACCAGCGGGTCGGCGGCCAGGCTCGCGGCGAGTGCGACTCGCTGGCGCATGCCGCCCGACAGCTCGAACGGGTACTGCCGCGCCACTCGCGCGGGCAGGTCGACCTCCGCCAGCCGGCGCAGCACCTCGGCGGTGTCGCCGCGGCCGCCGCCGGGCAGCGCTGCCGCGATCTGTTGGCCGCACCGGTGCACCGGGCTGAGGCTGGTGAACGGGTTCTGCAGCAGCAGGCTGATCCGCCGGCCACGGAGTCCGACCAGGGCCGAGGGGCCGTCGTCGAGGCGTACTTCGGTGTCGCCCAACCGCATCGCGCCGGTGGCGGTGACGCCCCGCGGCAGCAGACCGGTGAGCGCCTTCGCGGTCATCGACTTGCCCGAGCCCGACTCGCCGACGAGCGCGACCGTTTCGCCGGGCGCGACCGTCAGGTCCATGCGGCTGACGATCGGGCCACCGGGACCGGTGACGCGCAGGTCGACCAGTTCGAGCGCGTTCATCGCTGCGCTCCGCGCTGCTCGAAGCGCTCCTGCAGCCAGTCGCCCATCAGGTTGATGGCAGCGGCGGTGATGATGATCAGAAGGCCAGGCACCACGACGGCGCCCCAGTTCTGCCCGATCAGGTCGCGGCCGTCGCTGAGCTGCCGGCCCCAATCCGGGGTGCCGGGGCCGACGCCGAACCCGAGGAACGACAGTGCCGACATCGCGACGAGCGCGAACGCGACGTTGAGCAGCATGGTGGCGAGCGCGATGGGCAGCACGTTGGGAAGGATGTGGCGGAACATGATGCGGGTGCGGCTGAGCTGCAGCACGCGCGCCGACTCGATGTACGGGCGGGTGGCCTGCGCCATCACCGCGCCGCGCGCGATGCGGATGTCGGTGGGCGAGAACAGCACGAGCAGCACGAGCACGGTGACCCAGTAGCCGCCGTCGACCAGGCCGGCGACGACCAGCGCGATGAGGGTGGTGGGCAGCGCGAGCAGCAGGTCGGCGTACTTCGACAGCACCAGGTCGAGTCCGCCGCCGATGTAGCCGGCGAGCGTGCCGAGCAGCAGCCCGAGCATCATCGAGCCGATGGCGATGACGATGGGGCCGATCACCGCCGAGCCCGCGCCGGCGATGCTGAGCTGCCAGATGTCGCGACCCAACTGGTCGGTGCCGAACAGGTGCCCATCGGTGCCCGGTGGGGTGACGCCGGTGTAGATGTCCTGTGTGGTGGCGTCGGGCGCCAACCATTGCGCGCCGACCACGAACACCGCGACCACTGCCAGCGGCACGGCCGCGACGAGGGGGGTGATCGGGAGCCGCTTCATCGCAGGCCTCGCTGGCGCACCCGTGGGTCGACGGCGTAGTAGAGCACGTCGACCGCGAGGGCCGTGAGTGCGATGACGGCTGCGGTGATGAGGGTGATGGCCTGCACCACCGGGATGTCCTTGAACGTGACGGAGCTGGCGAGCAGACCGCCGATGCCGGAGAGCGCGAACGTGACCTCGACGAGGATGGTGCCGCCGAAGAGGAAGCCGAACACCAGCCCGAGGCTGGTGGCCACCGGGATCAGCGCGTTGCGCAGCACCAGCGCGCGTACTTGGCTGTGGGTGAGGCCGCGGCTGTAGGCGAACGCTACGTAGTCCTGCTGCAGTTCGCTGGCCACGGCGGTGCGCGTGACCTTGAACGCGAGCGCGCCGATGCCGAACGCGAGCGTGATGGCGGGCAGAACCAGGTGCCACCAGGTGTCGAGCCCGCCGTCGCCGCTGCCGTAGACGGGGAAGATCTCCAGCCACACGCCGAACACGTAGAGCAGCACCAGGCCGACGGCGTAGCTGGGCGCACCGACGCCGATGACCGACGACACGCTGACGGTGCGATCGAACAGCGAGCCGGCGCGCCAGGCTGCCGCGATGCCCAGCGGCACGCCGACGGCGACGGTGAGCACGAACGACATCAGCGCCAGTTGCAGCGTGAGCACCACCCGGTCGGCGAGCAGGGTGGTGACCGGTGTGTCGCTGCGGATGCTGGTGCCGAACCGGAAGTGCAGCACGTCGTTGAGCCACAGGAAGTACTGGCGCAGGAACGGCTCGTCGAGCCGGTACTTCTCGCGGATGGCGGCCAGTGCCTCCGGCGACGGGTTGCGCGGGCCGAGCAGGTTGCGCGCCGGATCGCCGGGCGTGAGGTGCAGCAGACCGAACACGATGAACGACAGTGCCAGCAGCAACAGCAGCGTGGCGGCCAGCCGCACCGCGATGAAGCGAGCCAACGTTCCTCTCGCGAAGAATCGTGTGGCAGAGCGTCGGCCGGCGGTGGGCCGGCTCACCCCTTGGTGAGGATGCGGGTCGTCCACGGCGAGAGCAACGTGTAGGAACCGAAGTCGTCGATGGTGAACGCGTCGTCGATGGCGGTGGCGGCTTCGCCCCACCACAGCGGCACGTAGGGGATGTCTTCCATCGCCAGGCGCTGCGCTTCGATGATGAGGTCGACGCGAAGGGCCGGGTCGGCCTCCTCGCGCTGCTGCTGGAGCAGTGCGGCGACTTCCTCGCTGGTGTACGACGCGGGATTGCCCTCTGCGAGGAACCAGCTGATGAGCTCGGCAGGGTCGCCGGTGGCGTTGAAGTACCACATGTACGCGAGGCCCCAGTCAGGTGAGCCGATGGTGCCGTACCACTGCTCCACGGGCATCTCTTCCACCTCGATGGTGATGCCCATGTCCTTGACGGTGGCGGCGAGCGCCTGGAAGAACTGGCTCACCTGCGGGGCGCTCGACGAGACACCGACCTTGCAGCTGAAGCCGTCGGGCACCTTCGAGAGTGCGAGCTCGGCCTTGGCAGCCTCGAGGTCGAACGGCAGGTCGTAGACCACGGCGAGCATCTCGCGGGCCTTGTCGCCGACGACCGACTCGATCTGCTGCGGCACGGTGAGTGCGGTGGCGACCTCGCCGTGGCCGTTGATGAGCTTCTCCACGTAGGTGGCGCGGTCGCAGGCGAGTGCGATGGCCTTGCGCACGTGGATGTCGTCGAACGGTTCGACGGCGGTGTTGAAGTCGATGCCGACGTAGCTGCGGTCGGCGGCGAAGAGCACGTCGGTGGCGTCGGTGTCCTTCCACTGCTGCTCCTGGTCGAGCGAGATGCTGATGGCCATGTCGATGTCGCCGGCCTTGCGGGCGAGCAGTCGGGTGGTCTCCTCGGGGATGAACTCGATCTTCACGGTCTTCACCGGGGCCTTGCCGCCCCAGTAGGTGTCGACGCGCTCGAGCTCGACGCCCTTGTCGGGTTCGAAGCTGGTGACCTTGTAGGGGCCGGTGCCGGTGAACAGCGCGGCCGGAGTGCCCAGCTCGCCGCCGGCGGCGGTGACGAAGCGCTCGGCGGTGACCCACATCGCGTTGGCGGCGACCGGACCCCACTCGAACGCGACATCGGGCGACAGCAGCGTGATGGTGACCTCGTTGTCGGCGGTCTTCTCCGCCTTGTCGACGTTGGCCCAGTAGTACGCGGTGTTCGGCGACATCGCTTCGTCCTTGGCGAGGCCGACGCTGTAGACGATGTCGTCGGCGGTGAGGGCCGAGCCGTCGCTGAACGTGACGCCGCTGCGCAGCGTGTACACGTAGGTGGTGGCGTCGGGCTGGGTCCAGCTCTCGGCGAGCGCGCCGACCAACTTGCCGGTGCTGTCGGGGGCGGCCAGGGCCTCGGCGACGAGCACGGCCACGTAGTAGTTGAAGTTGCCCGCTTCCTGGCCGGGGTAGATGTTCGACAGCGAGCTGGGGAACGCCACGGTGAGCGTGTCGATCTCCTCTGCCGTGGCGGGGCCGGTGGTGTCGATGCCCTCGCCGCCGTCGGTGCCACCGGTGGTGGTGACGCTGGCGTTGTCATCGCCGCAGGCGGCGATGAGCAGGAGGAGTGCACTGCCTCCAGCGCCCTGGAGGAGGGCTCGGCGGCTGACGGAAAGCGGCTGCGACATTCGGTTGACTCCTGATTCGTTGGTGGCGTCTGTCTACTCGTTCTCCTCAACTGAGTCAAGCTGATCAACACTCGCAGGCACTATCCTTCGGCTTTCGTCTGTGGTGCGTGTGTGGGTTGCTGGAGGAGCGAAAGATGGCTGGTGGCCTGGTCGGCTTGTTGGACGACGTCGCCGCGTTGGCGAAGTTGGCGGCCGCGTCCATCGACGACGTCGGCGCCGCGGCTGGGCGGGCCAGCGTGAAGGCCGCCGGCGTGGTGGTCGACGACACAGCGGTCACTCCCGCCTACGTGCACGGTCTGGCCGCCGATCGCGAGCTGCCCATCATCAAGCGCATCGCCATCGGATCGCTGAAGAACAAGGTGCTGTTCATCCTTCCCGCGGCGCTGCTGCTCAGCGAGTTCGTCCCGGTGCTCGTCGAGATCATCCTGATGATCGGTGGCGCCTACCTCTGCTACGAGGGCGCCCACAAGATCCACCATCGCCTCACCCACCACGAACCGGAGGTGGAGTTGCCGGCGGTGGCCATCGATGCCGAGCACGAGGAGAAGACGATCAAGAGCGCCATCCGCACCGACTTCATCCTGTCGGCCGAGATCATGGTCATCGCACTCAAGGACGTCATCGACGAAGGCTTCGTGTCACGCGCGGTCATCATGCTGGTGGTCGCGGTGCTCATCACGGTGGCCGTCTACGGCGTGGTGGCGCTCATCGTGAAGATGGACGACGTCGGCCTCCGCCTCGCCCAGTCGGGCCGTCAGCCGGCAGAGCGCATCGGGCGCGGGTTGGTGGCCGGCATGCCCAAGCTGCTGGCCGCACTGTCCGTCGTCGGCACCGCGGCCATGGTGTGGGTCGGTGGCCACATCCTCGTCGCCGGCGCGCACGAGCTCGGGTGGCACGGTCCGCACGACCTCATCCACTGGCTGGAAGAGCCGGCGCACGACATCGCCGGCGTCGGCGGCGTGCTCGGCTGGCTGGTCAACACCGCGGCGTCCGCGGTGGTGGGCCTGATCGTCGGCTTCGCGATCGTCGCCGTCGTCGCCCGCCTCCCCTTCGCCAAGGGCAACGAACCCGCCGCCGCCCACTGACCCAACCAACCATCCGAGTGCCAGCCGACCATCCGAGTGCCAGCCGACCATCCGAGTGCCAGCCGACCGTCCGAGTGGCAGGTGCACCCCCGTCGGGACGCTGGCACTCGGATGGACCACTCGCCGTCGTGTCAACGACTCCATCCGGTGGGCACGTAGGGGCACGCGGGGTCGTCACCGAGCGGGTCGCCCGATGCGGCGAACGCCCGCGACCGCGAGCCGCCGCACACGTGGCGGAACTCGCACACCGAGCACTTGCCGGTGAAGTGGTCGGGGTCGCGCAGTGCGTTCATCAGCGGCGAGGTGCGGTACCACTCCGACAGCGGACGTTCCTTGACGGAGCCGACCGGCAGCGGCAGGAACCCGCTCGGGTAGATGGTGCCGCGGTGGTCGATGAACGCGACACCGCGACCGGCGTTGACGCTGAGCGGCCGGCGGCGGTGGCGCAACACGTGCGTGTCGGCGACCAGCTGTTGAGTGCGTGCGCGCAGTTCCCGGCGCAGCGGACCCGGCGGGAACTCTGCGTCGAGGTCGTCGACGCCTGAGCGCTGCATCGCGAGTCGGCGGAACTGCGGTGCCTCGGTGGTCTTGGTGGGCACCAGCTCGCCGACCTCGTGCAGCCAGTGCAGCACGTCCTCCACCTCGTCGCTGGCGAGGCTGGTCAGCTGTGTGCCGCGGCCGGTCGGCACGAGGAGGAACAGGCTCCACAGCGACACATCCGCATCGATCACCCACGCGAGCAGGTCGGGCAATTCGTGCACGTTGTGCGCCGCGACGGTGGTGTTGATCTGCAGCCGGTAGCCCAGCTCGCGCACGAGCGCGGCCGCGGCGAGCGTGTCGCGGTGCACGCCAGCGATGCCGCGAATGCTGTCGTGCGTGTCGGGGCTGGCGCCGTCGAGCGAGAGCGACACCGCGCTGGCGCCGGCGTCTCGCAAGGTCTCGAGTCGTGCGCGCGTGAGGTTGGGCGTGACCGACGGGGAGAGCGCGACCGGCAGCCCGCTGGCCGACGCATGGCGGACGAGGTCGACGAGGTCGGGCCGCTCGAACGGGTCGCCACCGGTGAGCACCAGGATCGGTCGCGGCGAGCCGAGCGCGGCGAGGTCGTCGATGACGCGCATCCCCTCGGCGGTCGTCAGTTCGAACGGGTCGCGTTGCGGCACGGCGCTCGCGCGGCAGTGCCGGCAGGCGAGGCCGCACGCGCGGGTGACCTCCCAGAACACGATGAACGGGCGCTCACCCGTGTCCTGGTGCAGCATCCGAACGCCCACGGGGGCGTGTTCGGGCGCCGGTGTGTCGATGCTCACTGCTGCCACTGTGCTGATCGGTGCCGGCGATCACCAGGGCCGGAGGTCACCACCGGCTCGGCGTCTCGCCGGCGCGAGTGGTGCCGATCCACTGGGTCACCTACTCGCCGCTGCGCCCCCGGCGAGCGAATGTCAGGCTGACGGTTCGCTGATCTGGGGTTCGTCGTCCACACAGGCGACGAGGCAGTTGCACGGTGCGGCGCGCACCACGTGGCTGGCCGTGGAGCCGAGTCGCAGTCGCTTCCAGCCGGTGAGCCCGCGTGTGCCGAGCACGACGAGTTGTGCGTCGTGTGACTCGACGTGGCGCAGGATCTGTTGCGTGGGCTTGCCCTTGGCGAGTGTCGATGTCGCGGGCACGCCGGCTGCCTGCAGCGCGACGAGCGCAGCATGGATGCCGCGGTCGGGTGCCGATCGTCCGTCGTCGATGCCGAGCACCACGACCTCGGTGCCGGCGGCCCACGGGAGCCCGGCGAAGGTCTCGACGGCTGCCTGCGCGTGGGTGGACCCGTCGACGCACACGAGCACACGACGAGTCGGTGTGGCGGAGCGGACGACGGCGAGCGGTGCCGACGGGTAGTGCAGCAGCCAGTCGGTGGTGCTGCCGAGCACGACGGTGCGGGCATGCTCCAGCCGACCGGGCCCGACCACCACGAGATCGGCGTCGGTGCGCGCGTCGAGCGCGATGCGACGATCCTGCTGGACGGTCAGTGAGCGCACCTCACGCAGCTCGCTCTGGGCAACCAGCATCCGCGGGTGTGGCGACACCCATTCGACGAGTTCCGGATGGTGCTCCCACGACGCGGGCGGGAACGGCGGATCGACGGCGGTGATGACCTCCGCGCGCCAGCCTGGCCAGGTGTGGTTGCACACCCACAGCCACGCGACGTCGGCGTCGGCCGAGCCGTCGTCGCCGAGCACGAGCAGTCGATCGGTGGTGAGCGTTGAGTCGGTCACGAGCCACTCCTTCGGGACGCTGCAACGGTGTCCCTGCAACTCCATTCAACGAGGCGCGTGCGCGAACGAGTAGGGCCCAACGGCCGAACTCAGGAGAGCTTGAAGAGTGCGCGGGCGTTGTCGCCGATGAACTTGCGGCGATCGGCTTCGGGGAACATGCCGACCAGCTCGTTGAGGTCGTGGATGTACTCGGCGGTGTGGTCGGCGTGCGGGAAGTCAGAGGCCCACAGGAAGCGATCGACGCCGTAGCGCTGTGCGAGCGCGGGCACCATCCGTTCGTCGGGGTCGGCGCTGATCCAGATGCGCTCGCGGAAGTAGTCGCTCGGCTTGTGCTGCAGCGGCACCCGGTTGCCGATGAACGTGTGGCCGTAGACGGCGTCGATGCGGTCGAGCCAGTAGCCGATCCAGCCCGCCCCGGACTCGAGCACCACCACCTTCAGGCGTGGGAACTTGTCGAACACGCCGTAGTCGAACAGCGTCGTGAACTGCTGCCGCACGCCGTCGGACGCACTCACCGAGGCGAGTAAGCGCAGCTGCTTCACGTTCTCCCACGACCCCATGCGCGTGCCCTTCGTCCACTGCGGTTCGAAGGTGGGGTGGATGGCGAGCGGCACGTCGAGGTCCTGCGCCGCGGCGAAGAGCGCGTCGTTGTCAGGGTGACCGAGCGGTGTGCCCTGGTGGTGGAACGGGGCCACGTAGCCGCCGACCGCGCCTTCGCCGACGGCGCGTTCCAGTTCACGCGCGGCCGCGGCCGGGTCGGTGAGCGAGAGGTGTGCGGTGGGCACCAGCCGACGCTCGCCCGCGCAGAACTCGCAGATCCAGCGGTTGTAGGCCTTGGTGTACGCCTGCGAGAGCGCGGGGTCTTCCACCTCGGCCTCCCACAGCAGGCCGACGGTCGTGTAGAGGATCGCGATGTCGATGTGCTCGGCGTCGAGCACCTGGATGCGCTCCTCCGGGTCCATCGAGCCGAACGGTGCCTCGCGCAGGTAGGTGCGCTCCGGGTTCTTCTGCATCGCGGGCAGGTCGGGTGCGCCCATCGCCCCGAGCGTGGAGGGGAAGCCGGCGCGGCTCATGCGCGACGGCCGGCCGTCGATCTCCAGTTCCTCGAGGCCGTGCTCGTCGATGCGGAACCGCAGCGCGCGGTCGCGGAACTCTGGATCGATGTACTCCTCCCACAGCGTGGGCGGTTCGAGGATGTGGCCGTCGGCGTCGACAGCGCCGTCCTCCACCACGGCGTGCGTCTCGTGGATGGGCTTGTGGGAGGCGATGGTGAGCGCCATGGCGGCAATCCCCCTGTCGTGAGCGTGGCGTCGGTCCGTGCGGAGCGTCTCGCTCACGGTAGAACCGTCCGCCGTCAGCGCTCGCAGCGGACGGTCGGTCTCGATGCTCGTGTCTGGTCCTACTGATCCCACATCGAGTGTGGAATCCGTAGGACCAGACAGGCGCGACAACGGCACCCCGCGCACCTGGCACACTGGACGGCGTGAGCACCGAACCGCTGTTGCGCCTGACCGGGCTCACCAAGCAGTATCCGGGCGTCACCGCGCTGAACGATCTCACGCTCGAGTTGCCGCCGGGTCGAATCGGTCTGGTGGGCGCGAACGGCGCCGGCAAGTCGACGATGTTCCGCATTCTGCTCGGGCTCGCGCACCCCACGGCGGGGAAGGTGGAGGTGTGCGGCATCGACGTGGCCCGCGACCCCATCGGCGTGCGTTCCCGCCTGGGCTACATGCCCGAGCACGACTGCCTGCCGCTCGACCAGTCGGCCGCCGACGTGGTGTCGACCTTCGGCGAGCTCAGCGGGCTGCCGCCGCGTGCCGCCCGTCAGCGTGCCTCCGACATCCTCGATCTCGTCGGGCTCGACGAGGCCCGGTTCCGCCTGATCGGCGGCTTCTCCACGGGCATGCGCCAGCGCGCCAAGCTCGCGCAGGCACTCGTCGGCGACCCCGTGCTCGTGCTGCTCGACGAACCGACCGCGGGCCTCGACCCCATCGGCCGCGAGGAGATGCTCAACCTCGTCGACCGTCTCGGCACGTTCGGCATCTCGGTGCTGATGGCCACGCACCTGCTCGACGACGTGCAGGCCGTGTGCGACCACGTGGTGATGATCGACGGCGGCACGCTCGTGGTGTCGGGCGAGACCAACTCGCTGCTGGAGCGCACCGGTGTGGTCACCATCGACGTCGGCCGGCACACCGACGACCTCGTCGCTGCGCTCGCCCAGCGCGGCGTGTCCGCGATTGCGGTCGATGGCATGGTGGAGGCGACCGTCGAAGGCGACGCGCAGATGGACCTGCTGCGCGACGTGGTGGCCGAGCTCGAGTTGCCGTTGTTCCGGCTGTCGACGAGGTTGACGTCGCTCGACGAGGCGTTCGTGCGCCGTAGCGAGGAGCTCGCATGAGCACCACCGCGGGCTCCGCCGATGCCGGTCGCGGCGCCGTCTACGACCGCGGCTACCGGCCGTACGAAGGCCCGCGCGGTCGTCGTGGCGCGGCGACGCTCGCGCTCTACAAGGCCTCCATGCGACGCGCGCTCGGCCTGCGGCGCACGTGGCGGCAGAAGGTCGCGCCGTTCGTGCTGCTCGGCGTGGTCACCATCCCCGCCATCGTCAACGTCGGCATCGGCTACGTCACCCGCGACCAGTTCGACAGCTTCCAGATCATCACCTACCGCGAGTACGTCGGTGTGTCGGCGGCGCTCCTGCTGTTCGTCGCGCTGGTCGCCCCCGACGTCATCTGCCCCGATCGCCGCCAGAAGGTGCTGCCGCTGATGTTCGCGCGCCCGCTGCTCGGCACCGACTACGTGATCGCCAAGGTCGGTGCCATCTCCACCATCCTGTTCGCGTTCTCGTACCTGCCGCAGGTGGTGCTCTTCGTCGGCAACATGCTGGTCAGCGACGAAGCGCTCGACTACTTCACCGGCCACCTCGACGTGCTGTGGAAGGTGCCGCTCGCGGTCGCCGTGCTCAGCATCTACTACGCGATGATCGGGTGTGCGCTCGCGTCGCTCACCGACCGCCGCATCGTGGCCGGCGCCTCGGTGATCGGCCTGTTCCTGCTCACCTCCATCTCGTCGGG
>JAUXQB010000135.1 GCA_030685215.1 Actinomycetota bacterium | reverse complement strand
TCCGCTCACCAACACCGTGCGGTCGATCGGCAACGGCGGCCGTGCGGCGATCGACGTCATGGCAGCAAGGTGCGCGCCGGCGGAGTGTCCGGCGAGCACCACCCTCGCCGGTGACACCAGCGACGCCAGCGCGCCGATGGCCACCGCGCACTCGGCGACGATCTGCGACAGCGATGCGGCCGGAGCCAGCGGGTACTCGACCGCGGCGAACGACCACCCGTTCGCCAGCGCCCCCGGAGCGAGGTACAGCGAGGCCTCGGCGCTCAACGCCTGCCAGTAGCCGCCGTGGATGAACACGAGCAGCGGCGCGGATGGATCGGGTGCGACCAACAGGCTGGATCCGGCGAACGTGACGATGTCGTCGCCGAGCGCCGAACGCGCCGCCTCGCTGCGCAGCACGTAGTCGGCCACGAACGGCTCCGCGCTGCCACCGACCCGTGAGCTGGGGGAATACTCGCGCTCCAAGGCATCCATCGGGTCAATGTACGCCGATCCGCGTAGGGCCTTTGGTCCTACCGGGCAGGGCCGACGGCCCCTGCCTTCCTCCAGGTGCCATGCGTACCGTCGAGACCGTGTTCGTGAACCGAGAGTCGCATCCCCACCGTTCCGCCCGTCGCGCTGTTGCGCTGCTCAGCCTGTTCGCCCTCGCGGCAGCGGCCTGCTCAGACGACAAGAACGACGCCATCACCACGACGTCGGCGGCATCGGAGGTGGCGACCACCACCACCGAGTTCGAGACGCCGTTGCCGATGGGCGACATCGTCGCCACCGCGCTCACCAACCAGGTGTTCACGCAGCTGGCCGGCATGGCACTCAACGCCGGGCTGGTCGAGACGCTGCGCGGCGGACCGTTCACCGTGTTCGCACCCACCGACACCGCGTTCGGCAAGCTGCCGCTCGACGTGTTGCACGCGGTGGAGGACGACCCGGACCTCCTGAAGACGGCGCTGCTGCACCACGTCGTGCCCGGCACCATCACACCCGAGCAGATGGCGGCCGGCGAGCTCACCACTGCGGCGGGCACCGTGCTCACCGTCACCGAGGCCGACGGCACGTTCTACGTGGACGGCAGCGCGATGGGTGCCGGTGTGGAGGCCACCAACGGGTACGTGTACGTGATGGGCGATGTGCTCGTCCCGGCGCTGGGCGACATCATCGACGTCGCCACCACGCTGCCCGGCTTCGAGACCCTCGCCGCGCTCGCCACGCAGGCCGACCTGATCGACACGCTGAAGGGTGACGGGCCGTTCACGGTCTTCGCGCCATACGACACGGCCTTCGCGGCGCTGCCGCCGGCCATCGTCGACACGGTCACGTCCGACGACGCGCTGCTCACCACGGTGCTCACGTACCACGTGCTCGCCGGCAAGTACAACCTCGACCAGCTGCCGGAAGGTCCGATCGAGACGGTCGCCGGCGTGGAGCTGACGGTCACCAAGGCCGACGGCGTCACCTACATCGACGGCAACGCCGTGACGGTGCAGAACGTGCAGGCCACCAACGGCGTCATCCACGTGATGAGCAACGTGCTGGTGCCGCCGCTGGGCGACATCGTCGACGTCGCCACCACGCTGCCCGGCTTCGAGACGCTCGCCGGTCTGGTGACGCAGGCGAACCTGATCGACACCCTGAAGGGTGAGGGGCCGTTCACCGTGTTCGCTCCCACCGACGACGCCTTCGCGGCGCTCGACGCCGCCACGCTGGCTGCGGTGCAGGCCGATCCCGACCTGCTCGCCACCGTGCTCACGTACCACGTGGTCGCCGGCAAGCTGACCACCGACATGCTCGTGCCCGGTTCGTTGATGACCGTCGCCGGTGTCGAGCTGGAAGTCACGAAGGTCGACGGCGTCACCTACGTCGACGGCATTCCCATCGTCGTCCAGAACGTGCAGGCCACCAACGGCGTGGTCCACGTGCTGAGCGCGGTGCTGGTCCCCGCCAGCTGACCGCGTCCTTGCGAGGGGGCCGTTCGAGGGCCGCTCCGGACGCCCAGCGTCCGAGCGGCCCTTGCGGTCGTTGCCACACTCCCCAGCTGCAAGTGCCAGAGTGAAGATCATGAGCAGCATCCGGCCCCGCTCGGGAGCGTTCGACGCTGCCCGCGCGTGGTGTCGAGCCGTCGTGACGACGTTGCTCGTGTTGCTCGCGCTGCCGGCCGCCACCGCGTTCGCGGATGAACCAGGACCCACCGACTTCCTCACCACCATCGTCGCCATCGAGCCTGCGACCCCCGCGCTGCACCCGTCGATCATCGGCGGCGACTCGTTCCTGCGGCTCCGTGTGGACCGCGGCACCGAGGTCGATGTGCTGGGCTACCGCGGCGAGCCGTACATCCGCTTCCTCGCCGATGGCACGGTGGAGGAGAACCGGGCATCGGCCAGCTGGTTCGTGAGCAGGTCGCGGCTGGGCGACGACCTGCCGGCCGACTTCGTCGACGGCGCGGATCCCGAGTGGCACGTGGTGGCGACCGACGGCGACTACTCCTGGCACGACCATCGCATGCACTGGATGTCGGCCACCGATCCCCCCGGCAAGCGCCCCGGCGATGTGGTGCTGCAGCAGCGTATCGAACTGCAGGTCGACGGCGAGCCGGTGGCGCTGGTGGTCGAGTCGGTCTGGATGCCGGCACCGTCGGAGGTGCCGGGATGGCTCGGCCGCATCGGCGGACTCGTTGCCGCGTTCATCCTCGTGCGGCGTCCGAACCGATGGTCGGCGACACCGATCGCCGCGCTGGCGGTGCTGGCCTTCGTCCTCGGCGCGTGGCAATACCTCGCGCTGCCGTCGGAGACCGGTCCGCGCACGGTGTGGTTCACGGTGCCGCTGGTGGCCGCGGCGGCACTCGGTACTGTCGCCGTGCGGCGAGCGCGTGAACGCCCCGACGCGCTGCTCGATCACGCGCTGCTGCTGCTCGGCGGCGCCAACCTCCTCGCGTGGGGTTGGATGCGCCGCGACGGTCTGAGCGCCGCCATTCTCGCGACCCCAGCGCCCGGGTGGCTCGATCGGTTCGCGACGGCCGGCTCGCTGGCCCCCGGGCTGGTGGCCGCGGGGTTCGGCCTGTACGCGCTGCTGCGCGCGATCGTGGCCGGGGAGCCGGCTACTTCAGCGTGATGATGAAGTCGACGATGGCCTGCACCTCGGCGTCGTCGAGCGAGTTCGCCGGCATCACGCCATAACCGTCGCGCGTCTTCGCCGACGGGTCGCGGATCGCTTCGAACAGGTACGCCTCGTCGACGACGACCGTGGAGCCGTCTTCCAGCGTGACCTCGGACTGGTACAGGCCCTGCCAGCCGGGCCCGACGCCACCTTCGCCGTTGCTGCCGTGGCACGCGGTGCAGCCGCTGTCGAGCGCCAGCTGCTCGCCCTGGGTCATCGGTCGCGCAGGGTCGCGTTCGTCACCGCACGCGGCGAACAGGAGTGCGGCCGTGGCCACCGAGACAACAGGAACGAGTCGGGTCCACAGCGCGGTCACGCGACCATGCTCGCACGCCGCCGTGGCCCGTCACAATCACCGTGCAGAACGCGGCGATGCGGTGCCATGCTGGACGGTCGTCGTCGCCATGTCCGAACCTGTGACTCCCCCTGCTCCCACCCCTGCCGCATCGGCATCGGAACGGCGAGCCGCAACCATCGAGCAGTTGCGCGCGCGTGGCGCGCTCGCGTGCCCCGCTGAACTGCCGCTGGCCGCTCGGCGCGACGACCTGCTGACCGCGATCCGCGACCACCAGGTGGTCATCGTTGCCGGCGAGACCGGGTCCGGGAAGAGCACGCAGCTCCCCAAGCTGTGCCTCGATCTCGGTCGCGGCGCCACCGGGCTCATCGGCCACACCCAGCCACGTCGGGTCGCCGCTCGCACCATCGCCGAACGCGTGGCCGAGGAGCTCGGCACCGAGCTGGGCACCGCGGTCGGCTACACGGTGCGCTTCACCGACACGGTCGGCGAGCAGACCCTCGTGAAGGTGATGACCGACGGCATCCTGCTGG
>JAUXQB010000120.1 GCA_030685215.1 Actinomycetota bacterium | reverse complement strand
GGGTGAGAGCGTGTCGGCGGGGCGGGTGACGTGCGCGGCCGCGATGCCGTACTTGGCGAGCAACGTGCGCGCGTCGCTGACGATCATGCCCGTGGCCGCCAGGAACGCGGCGAGCACGGTCGGCTCGACGGTGAGCTGCTGGCGGGCCTGCTCCAGACGGCCGACCACCACGCCGGGGCCGCGCCACTGCACGCCGCCGGTGAGCGGCACCTCACCGAGCAGCGCGCCCAGCAGCGTGCTCTTGCCACTGCCGTTGGGGCCTTCCACCACCACCCGCTCGCCGTAGCCGATCTGCAGGCTCACCGGGCCGAGCGTGAACGTGTCGCGCTGCACCACGGCCGCGTCGAGTCGCGCCACCACGTCGCCGCTGCGCTCCACCTCGGCGAGCTGCATGCGCAGCTGCCACGCCTCGCGCGGTTCCTCGACAACATCGAGGCGTTCGATCATCTTCTCGGTGCGCGCCGCCTTGCCGGCGAGCTGCTCGCTCTGGTTGATCTTGAACGCCTTGATGTTCTTGTCGTTGTCGGCCGGCTTCTTCTTCGCCTTCGACAGACCCTGCGTCGCCCACTCTCGCTCGCGCTGCGAACGCCCCGCCAACGACGACCGCTTGCTGTCGTACTCCTCGTACGCCTGCCACGCCTGTTGACGCGCGATCTCCCGCTCGTGCAGGTACGTGGCCCATCCGCCCGCGTAGCGAGTGGACGTGTGCGTGAACTCGTCGAGCTCGACCACGTGCGTGATGGTGCGTTCCAGGAACGTGCGGTCGTGGCTGACGATCACGCACCCGGACCCGAGCCCGGTGACGAACCTCTCCAGCAGCGCCAGCCCGTCGAGATCGAGGTCGTTGGTCGGCTCGTCGAGCAGGAAGATGTCGAACCGCGCGAGGAACAGGGTGGCGAGGCCGACCCGCGCCGCTTCGCCGCCGCTCAGCACGGGGAGGCGCTCGTCGAGCAGTCGCTCGGGCAGTCCGAGGTCGGCCCACACGTCGGCGATGCGCGAGTCGAAGTCGGCGGCACCGAGTGCGAGCCAGCGGTCGAGTGCGTCGCTGTACTCGTCGCCCGCGTCGGGATCACCGGCGGCCATCGCGGCGGTGGTGGCGTCGAGTGCCGCGGCGGCCGCGGCCACACCGGTGCGACGAGCGAGGTGTTCGCGCACCGTCTCGTCGGCGCGCTCCGGCTCCTGTGGCAGGTAGCCGACGATCGCGGAGGCAGGCGCGAGCGCGACCGCACCACTGTCGGGGTGCAGCTGGCCGGCGACGATGCGCAGCAGCGTCGACTTGCCGACGCCGTTGGGGCCGACCAGGCCGATGCGCTGGCCCGGGTTCACCGCCAGCTCGACCGAGTCGAGGATGTGGCGGGAGCCGAGCGACAGGGTGATGTCGCGTGCGTGAAGTGATGCGGTCATGAGGGAACCTCCGGGACTCGAAAGCGGACGGGTCGGGGTGCTGCTCAGCCGTTCATCTCCGCCAGTCTGCCTGCTCCCGCGCCCCGCCGCTCCCCCATTTCTCGTTTCATGTCATGGCCGTACGGGAGATTCCTCGCTCGCGGGATGACGCGGACCGGATGTCGCGGCGCGCCCGAGCGGCCGGCGGGAAGGAGGGGTTCAGTCGCCGGTGATGGCGCGGCCGACGATCTCGCGCATGATCTCGCTGGTGCCGCCGTAGATGGTCTGGATGCGGCTGTCGGCCCACGCACGGGCGATGGGGTACTCGAGCATGTAGCCGTAGCCGCCGTGCAGCTGCAGGCAACGATCGACCAGCCGGTTCTGCAGCTCGGTGGTCCAGAACTTCGCGGCAGCAGCCTGCTCGGCCGACAGCTTCCCGGCACAGTGCAGCTCGACGCAGCGGTCCACGTAGACCTGGCCGATCTGCACGTCGGTGCTCAGCTCGGCGAGCAGGAACTTGTTGTGCTGGAACTGGGCCACCGGCTGACCGAACGCCTTGCGTTCCTTCGTGTAGGCGAGCGTCTGGTCGAGCGCCGCCTGGCACACGGCGAGCGCACCGACGGCCATGCCGAGGCGCTCCTGCGCGAGGTTGAGCATCAGGTAGTAGAAGCCCTTGCCCTCTTCACCCAACACGTTGGCCACCGGCACTTCCACGTCGGTGAAGAACAGCTCGGCGGTGTCCTGCGCGTGCATGCCCAAATTGTCGAGGTTGCGGCCGCGCTCGAAGCCCTTCATCACGCGCTCGATCACCAGCAGGCTCATGCCCCGGTGCTTCGCCTCCGGATCGGTCTTCACGGCAACGATGACCGCATCGCTGTTGATGCCGTTGGTGATGAACGTCTTGCTGCCGTTCACCACGTAGGTGTCGCCGTGGCGGACGGCGGTGGTGCGGATGTTCGCGAGGTCGCTGCCGGTGTTCGGCTCGGTCATCGCGATGGCGCCGATCCGTTCGCCGGTGCACATGCCGGGCAGCCAGCGCGCTTTCTGCTCGTCGTTGCACAGCCCGATGAAGTACGGCAGCACGATGTCGTTGTGCAGCGTGAACCCGTTCGCGCTGCCGATGACGCCGGTGTAGCTGACCTCCTCCTGCATCACGGCCGCGAACCGGTAGTCGTCGGTGCCGCCCCCGCCGTACTGCTCGGGCACGGTGAGCCCGAGGAAGCCCTGGGCGCCGGCCGCCAGCCACAGTTCCCGCGGCGTGATGCCGTCGCGCTCGTACCGCTCGTGGTTCGGCACGACTTCCTTGTCGAGCCAGCCGCGGAACGCGCTGCGGAACTGCTCGTGCTCGTCGGCGTACAGGGTGCGGGCGATGTC
>JAUXQB010000114.1 GCA_030685215.1 Actinomycetota bacterium | reverse complement strand
GGCACCCGAATCGTCGGACTGCCGGTCGACGCCGCCAACGAGGCCGAGCAACGTTGCGTCGCCCGCACCGGGTTCAGTGCGTGGGCCGACTCGGCGGCCGAACGGCGAGCGTTCGGGGCGATCGAGCTGGCGCTGCACGACCTGCGCGCGAAGCGTGCCGGTGTGCCACTCGCCGAGCTGCTCGGTGGGCGAGTGCGCGATCAGGTGGCGTTCACCGAGTACTTCGCGCTGCGCGACGGGTTGGAGAACACGCCGGACGACGTCGTTCGCTACTGCGTGCGAATGGCCGAGGAGTTCGACGCGCCCACGTTCGAGGGCAAGGTCGGCGTGCTCGACGTGCACACCGAGATGGAGATGGTGGCGGCGCTGGTGCAGGAGCTGGGCGCCGGCGCGGTGCTGCGGCTCGACGCCAACGGCGCGTACACCGTCGCCACCGCCCGCCAGGTCTGCGCACGACTGGCCGACCTCGGAGTCGGCTGGTTGGAGGATCCGTGCCGGACGCTCGACGAGACGGCCCGGCTGCGCGCCGACGGTGTCGCGATCTCGTTCTCCACGCACGAGCCGTCGCTCGCCCGGGCCGCGCGCACCGGCGTGCCCGACGGGCTGTGCCTCGACATCGCGGAGCTCGGTGGCGTGCGCCGCACGCAGGACCACGTGCGCGCATGCGCCGCGCTCGGCATCGACTTCTGGTGCTACAGCGGCGACGCCGGCGTGATGACGGCTGCGTACCTGCACCTGACGGCCAGCGAGCCGTCGATGATCCGGCCGCACCAGTCGCTGTTCCGGTTCACCGCCGACGTCGCGATCGAGCAAGGTCACTTCTCGCCGCGCGGGGGAGTGCTGCCGGTGCCGACCGAGCCCGGCCTCGGTGTGAGCCTCGATCGCGCGGCGATGCAACGGATGCACGAGCACTTCCTCACGCACGGATCGATGGGCAGTGCGACGACCAGTTCGTACCGCTCGGAGTACCGCCAGCAGTAAAGCTTGGTTCCGGTACGGTCGTTCCGGTAACATCCGCTCGACCGAGCCGGGCACGCGGCCGGTGACGGGCAAAGGGGCGGAGTTGTCGCAGCAGACTTCTCGGCAAGCGATCGAGTGGCCCACTGTCGGGCTGCTGATGGTGTTCATCGCCGCATGGATGGCGATCGTGTTGGGGCACGAGGTGGTGCCATGGCCGGTGCAGCTGATCGTGCTGGTGTACCTCGGCGGGTTGTGGATGTCGCTCGGCCACGAACTGCTGCACGGGCACCCCACGCCCTGGACCTGGTTGAACAGCGCGATCGGGTTCGTGCCGTTGGCCTTCTGGGTGCCGTTCGCCCGCTACAAGACGATGCACATCAAGCACCACCGATCCGACCTCACGTTCCCCGAGGACGATCCGGAATCGTTCTACGTGTCGCCGCTGCTCTGGCAGCACTCCGGCCCGCTGCGGCGCCGCTACTACCTCTTCCTGCGCACCGTTCCAGGGCGCCTCACGCTCGGCGTGCCACGCGGCATCCTTCGCTACTGGCGCCGCGAGATCCGCCTCGCGCCGGCCGGCGGCGTGGTGCGACCGTGGGCCGCGCACCTCGTCGGCTGCGTGGTGCTCGGCTGGTGGATGTTCGGCGTGGTCGGCGTGAACCCGGTCGTCTACGTGGTCGGCTTCTCGCTCGGCGGCGCAGCCTGCACGCAGCTGCGTTCCTTCGTGGAGCATGCGGCGGTTGCCAGCGGCACTCGCTCGGCGGTGGTGAAGGCCAGCCCGCCGATGGCGTTGTTGTTCCTGAACAACAACCTGCATCACACGCACCACGCGGTGCCCGATCTGGCGTGGTACCGGATCCCCGCGGTGCACCGTGAGATGGGCTCCGATCAGCTCGCGGCAGCGGGCGCCGGCCTCTACGAAGGCGGCTACTTGGAAGTGGTGCGCGACTACTTCTTCACGCCGTTCTGCCAGCCCGACCACCCACTGTCGCCGGGTGCCCGACCGTACGGTTCACGCGGCCTCGTCTGATGTCGTCCCCCGCGTCGGTGGCGTCGCTGGCGATGTACCCGTTCGCGGCGCTCCGCGAGGCCACCGACCAGTTGTGGGAGGCGGTGCGGCGGCACCTCGGCTGGGGTCCGGCCGCGTTGGAGTGGGACATCCTCACGCCCGATGTCTGGTTCCACCCGGAGCTGCTGCTGGCGCAGACCTGTGGCTGGCCGCTCGTCACGCAGTTCGCCGATTCGATGGGGGTCGTGGGCGCCTTCGACCACGACGTACCCGACGCCCATGACGGCACGTACCGGTCGGCGCTCGTCTCGTCGATCGACGCCACGCTCGACGACCTGCGCGATCGACCGGGCGTGGTGGCTGCGGTCAACGGACGCGACAGCCTGTCGGGCTGGGTGAGCCTGGTCTACGCGTGGGGTGGTGTGCCGACCGACGTGATCGAGACGGGCGCACATGTCGAGAGCGTGCGTGCCGTTGCCGACCGTCGCGCGCATGTCGCGTCCATCGACGCGGTGTCGTGGGCGCTGCTCGGCGACCTCGAGCCGGCACTGGTCGAGGGGCTGCACCTGGTCGGCGCCGGCCCGCGAGTGCCGTGCCTGCCCGTGGTGGTGCCCGCAGCACGTGTCGGGCACGTCGACGCGCTCCGTGCTGCCTTCACCGCGGCGGTGGCCGAACCCGACCTGGCCGGCTCGCTCGCCGTGCTGCGCATCCGAGGTTTCGTGCCCCTCGACCTCGCCGACTACCTCCCCCTGCGAGCCCTCCTCAGCTGAGAGCCTGCCTTTACGTAAAGCTGTCGGGCTGTGACCTGGGGCTGTGAGCTCGGGGTCCTGACACAAAGCCTGGGGGAAGCGTGTCAGCGGGTGCCGAGGGCGTGTTCGACGGCAGCGGCGGCGCGAGCGACTTCGGTCTCGGCGTGCGACAGTGCCTCGCCCTGCAACCGGAACGACGGCCCGACGACGCTGACGGCCGCGACCACACTGCCGCTGCTATCGCGCACCGGCGAGGAGATGGCCGTGATGCCGGGCTCCACCGCGTCGAGGCGCACCACGACGCCGTCGACCTTGCCGGAGAGTGCGGCCCCGACGGCCGAATTGCGTCGCGGCACTCGCTGGCCCAGCCAGCTGACGTGGCGCACCGCGTGCGAGCCGGGATGGCTGGCCACGTACACGGCTTGGCGCGCATCGGCTGGCTCGGCGAGGTAGGCCGACTCGCCGGTGGCCGCGGCCAGCGCGAGCAGCGCGGCGTCGGCAAGGCGGGGCAACGTCGCCGAACCGGCGAGCGAGCGGGCGATGCGCAGCAGCTCCGGTCCCGGCAGGTAGCGGCCGTCTTCGTCGCGCGCTGCGAAGCCAGCGGCCTCCAGCGACCGCAGTTGTCGCAGCGCGGTGCTCGCCGACAGATCGACCGCGCGAGCGGCGTCGGCCAGAGCGATACCGTCGGGCTGATCGGCCACCACCTTGAGCAGTGCCAGACCGCGGTCGGTCGCTCGTGGTTGCGACGCACTGGAGGCTTGCGACATGTTGCGTAGTATGACAGGCTGTTGCGCACAATGAAAGAGCCGCACGCCATCCAGCTGAGCAGTGCAGGAGTGTCGCTCGACGACGTGGTGGCAGTCGCCCGCCACGGCGTCACCGCAGAGCTCGCCGACGTCGCACGCACCACGATGGCGCGGTCGGCGGCTCTGGTGGAGGGATTCGTCGCCGGGAACACGCCGGTCTACGGCGTCACCACCGGGTTCGGTTCGTTGGCCGGCACGGCCATTCCTGCGGAACGCACCGCCGAGCTGCAGGTGGCCCTGGTGCGATCGCACGCGGCCGGCATGGGCGACACGGTCGAACCGGAAGTGGTGCGTGCGATGCTCTTCCTGCGCGCGCGCAGCCTGGCCATGGGCTTCAGCGGGGCGCGGCCGGAGATCGTCGACCTGCAGCTGGCCATGCTGGCGGCCGGCATCACACCGGTGGTGCGTGAGCACGGCTCGCTGGGTGCGAGCGGCGACCTCGCGCCTCTCAGCCACTGTGCACTCGCCCTCATCGGTGAGGGCGAAGTGTGGGCCGGTGGAGACGCGGAGCCCACTGCGCCGGCGCTCGCCCGCGCCGGGCTGACACCGGTCACCCTGCGCGCCAAGGAGGGGCTCGCGCTCATCAACGGCACCGACGGCATCCTCGGCATGCTGTGCCTGGCACTACACGACCTCGGCGAGCTGCTCCGCCTGGCCGACCTCACGGCAGCGATGACCGTCGAAGGGCTGCTCGGAACCGACCGTGCGTTTGCGTCCGACCTTCAAGCCTTGCGCCCGCAGGTGGGGCAAGCGGCCAGTGCCCGCAACATCACGCGTCTGCTCGCCGGTTCCGCCATCGTCGCCAGCCATCGCGAGGGCGACTCGCGCGTGCAGGACGCGTACTCGCTGCGGTGCACGCCGCAGGTGCACGGGGCCGCACTCGACACCGTCGCGCATGCCCGCACGATCGCCGCGCGCGAGTTGGTGTCGGCCATCGACAACCCGATGATCCTGCCCGACGGACGAGTGGAGAGCTGTGGGAACTTCCACGGCGCGCCGGTCGGCTTCGTCTGCGACTTCCTCGCCATCGCGACGAGCGAGCTGGCAGCTATCGCCGAGCGACGCACCGACCGCATGCTCGACGTCGCACGGTCGCACGGGCTGCCGCCGTTCCTCTCGCCCGACGCCGGGGTGAACAGCGGCATGATGATCGCGCACTACACGCAGGTGGCCATGGCGCTCGAGAACCAGCGGCTCGCAGTACCCGCCAGCACGCAGAGCATGCCCACCAGCGCGATGCAGGAGGACCACGTGTCGAACGGTTGGGCCGCGGCACGCAAGCTGCGCCGGACGGTCGCCAACCTGCGCCGCGTGCTCGCCGTGGAGCTGGTGTGCGCTGCGGCCGCCATCGACCTGCGCGGCCCGCTGCAGCCCGCGGCGGGGACGGGCGCGGCGGTGCACGTGCTGCGTGAGCGAGTGAGTGGTCCCGGCCCCGACCGGTGGCTCTCACCAGATCTTCGAACCGCCGAACAGCTGCTCGCCGACGGCAGCGTTCTCACCGCGGTCGAGTCCGCCGTCGGTGCACTGGAGGTGCTGTGATGTCAGGTCCCCGACCCGTACGTGCCGCTCGCGGTACCGACCTGAACTGCCTGGGTTGGCCGCAGGAAGCGGCGTACCGGATGATGCACAACAACCTCGACCCGGAGGTGGCAGAGCGCCCCGACGACCTGGTGGTCTACGGGGGCACTGGCCGCGCCGCGCGCAGCTGGGACGCGTTCGATGCGATGGCGCGCACCCTCACCACGCTGAAGGCCGACGAGACGATGCTGGTGCAGTCGGGCAAGCCGGTGGGCGTGTTCCGCACGCACGAGTGGGCGCCGCGTGTGCTGCTGGCCAACAGCAACCTGGTGCCCGAGTGGGGCAACTGGGACGAGTTCCGCCGGCTGGAGGACATGGGCCTCACGATGTACGGCCAGATGACGGCCGGCTCGTGGATCTACATCGGCACACAGGGCATCCTGCAGGGCACGTACGAGTGCTTCGCCGAGATCGGTCGCCGCAAGTTCAACGGCACGCTGGCGGGCACCATCACGCTCACGGCCGGCCTCGGTGGCATGGGAGGCGCGCAGCCGCTCGCCGTCACCATGAACGACGGTGTCGCGCTGTGCATCGACGTCGACCCGTGGCGGGTGCAGCGCCGGCTCGAACACCGCTACCTCGACGAGATCGCCGACTCGCTCGCCGACGCGGTCGCCCGCTGCACCCGTGCCCGCGACGAGCGGCGTCCGCTGTCGGTGGGCCTCGTCGGCAACGCCGCGGAAGTGGTGCAGCAACTGCTCGACCTCGACTTCGCCGCCGACATCGTCACCGACCAGACGAGCGCACACGACCCGCTCAGCTACGTGCCGGTCGACCTCACGCCGGAGGCGACTGCGGAGATGGCGCGCAGCAACCCGCAGGAGCTCATCCGTCGCAGCCGGGAGAGCATGGCCATGCACTGCCGCGCGATGGTCGGCTTCATGGACAAGGGCAGCGAGGTGTTCGACTACGGCAACAGCCTGCGCACGGAGGCCAAGCTCGGCGGCTTCGAGCGTGCCTTCGACTATCCGGGCTTCCTGCCGGCGTACATCCGCCCGCTGTTCTGCGAGGGAAAGGGTCCCTTCCGGTGGGTGGCCCTCAGCGGCGACCCGGCCGACATCGCGGCCACCGACCGCGCGGTGCTCGAGGAGTTCCCCGACGACGAGGGCCTGGCCCGCTGGATCCAGATGGCGGGCGAGCGCGTCGCGTTCCAGGGCCTGCCGGCGCGGATCTGCTGGCTCGGTTACGGCGAACGGCAACGGCTCGGGCTGCGCTTCAACGAGATGGTGCGCCGCGGCGAGATGAAGGCCCCCAGCGTGATCGGCCGCGACCACCTCGACAGCGGCTCGGTCGCGTCGCCCTATCGCGAGACCGAGTCGATGCTCGACGGCAGCGACGCCATCGCCGACTGGCCGTTGCTGAACGCACTCGTCAACACGTCGAGCGGCGCCACCTGGGTGAGCATCCACCACGGCGGGGGAGTGGGCATCGGCCGCAGCATCCATGCCGGCATGGTGGCGCTGGCCGACGGCACCGCGCTCGCCGACGAGAAGCTGGCGCGGGTGCTCACCACGGACCCCGGCATGGGCGTCATCCGCCACGCCGATGCTGGCTACGAACGGGCCATCGAGGTGGCCGATCAGCGCGGCGTGCGCATCCCCATGCGCGAGAGTTGACCCATGGCCGTCCGCGAGATCCTGCACGTGGGCAACCCGCTGCTGCGTGAGCGATCACGCCAGGTCACGCGCGCCGAACTGGCAAGCGTCGAGGTGCAGCAACTGATCGACGATCTGGTCGACACGATGCACGCTGCCAACGGTGCGGGCATCGCCGCGCCGCAGGTGGGCGAGCTGCTGCGCATCGCCACCATCGAGGTGAACGCCAACCCTCGCTACCCGTACAAGCCGCGCATCCCCTTGACCGTGGTGGTCAACCCGGTGATCGAACCCCTCGACGACGAACTGGTCGAGGTGAACGAAGGCTGCCTGTCTGTGCCGAACATGCGCGGCAACGTGATGCGTCACGTCAACGTGCGCGTGCGCTGGTGGGACCGCCACGGTGTCGAGCACGACGAGGTGCGGCGCGGCCTCACCGCCGGCACGTTCCAGCACGAGTGCGATCACCTCGACGGTGTGCTGTTCCTCGACCGCGTGCACGACACCCGCAGCCTCACCACGTGGGACGAGTTCGAACGGTTCCACCGCGCCGCGTTCATCGAGCGCATCACCGAGTTCGTGGAACGCGTGGGCTCCTGACGTGTCGTCGTACTGGTGCCAGTGGGCATGGCTCGGCGGCGACACCGCCACGGCCGACGTGCTGCTGCAGACCAGCGGCGGGCTGATCGTCGGCGTCCTGCCCGGCGTCGCGTGCCCGGCCGATGCAGTCCGGTTGACGGGAGTCACCCTGCCCGGCCTGGCGAACGCGCACAGCCATGCGTTCCACCGCGTGCTGCGCGGTCGCACGCAGGTGGGCGTCGGTTCGTTCTGGACCTGGCGCGAGCAGATGTACCTCGCCGCCGCGCGCCTCGACCCCGACTCGTACCACCGGCTGGCACGTGCGGTGTACGGCGAGATGGCGATGGCCGGCATCACGTGCGTGGGTGAGTTCCACTACCTGCACCACGGTCCCGGCGGCACGCCCTACGACGAGCTCAACGCGATGGGTGAGGCCCTGGCCGCGGCCGCAGCCGACGCCGGCATCAGGCTCACGCTGCTCGACGCCTGCTATCTGCACGGTGGCATCAGCGCCGACCGTCGCCACGTGCCGCCCAACGAGGTGCAGCAGCGGTTCAGCGACGGCGACGCGCTCTCGTGGGCCACGCGCGCCACGTCGTCGCTCGCGCTCGAGTCGCCGATGTGCCGTGTCGGCGCCGCGGTGCACTCGGTGCGAGCCGTCGACCCGGCCAGCATGCAGGTGGTGGCCACGTGGGCCGAAGCACACGACGCGCCTGTGCATGCACACGTCTCCGAGCAGCAGGTGGAGAACGAGCGGTGCGTCGATGCCTACGGGCTCACCCCGGTGGCGCTGCTCGCCGAACGCGGCGTGCTCAGCCCGCGCTTCACGGCCGTTCATGCCACTCACCTGTCGGGCATCGACATCGAGCTGCTCGGCACCGCCCACTGCACGATCTGCATGTGCCCCACGACCGAACGCGACCTGGCCGACGGCATCGGGCCTGCGATGGCACTGCGCGACATGGGCGCCCGCCTCTCGCTGGGCTCCGACTCGCACGCGGTGATCGACTTGTTCGAGGAGGCGCGTGCACTCGAACTCGATGAGCGACTGGGATCGCTCGTGCGCGGCAGCCACGACGCCCCGTCGCTGCTCCGAGCCGCCACCGTCGACGGCCACGCAAGTCTCGGTTGGCCGGATGCCGGTGCGATCAGCGTGGGCAGCCTGGCCGACCTGGTGACGGTGCGGCTCGACTCGGTGCGCACCGCCGGTGCCACCGACGCATCGATGCTGGAGACGATGGTGTTCGCTGCGTCGGCGGCCGACGTGCACCACGTGGTGGTCGACGGCCGGGTCGTGGTGTCCGACGGCGCGCACCGCTCGATCGACGTGGCTCACGAACTGCACGAGGCGATCCTCGACGTGATGAGCGACCGATGAGCGACACGAGTCACGAGGTCGATGTCACAACCGTCCTCGACAACATCGGCCTGCTGGCCACGCACGACGAGAGCGCCGGCGACGGTCCGCTCGGCCTGGTGCGCAACGCGTCGGTCGTGTACCGCGGCGGCCGCATCGTGTCGGTCGGGCCCGCTGGCCAGGCGGCCGACGAACGCATCGATGCACTCGGCGCGTGCGTGGTGCCCGGCTTCGTCGACAGTCACACGCACCTCGTCTTCGCCGGCGACCGCGCCGACGAGTTCTCCGCGCGCATGGCCGGGCAGCCGTACGCGGCCGGCGGCATCCGCACCTCGGTGTCGGCCACGCGCGCTGCGTCCACCGCCGAGCTGGTGCGCCTCACCGCGCTGCGGCGTGCGGAGGCCCGCCGCGCCGGCATCACCACCCTCGAGATCAAGTCGGGCTACGGGCTCGACGTGGCGAACGAAGCGCGCTGCCTGCAGGTGGCCGAGGAGTTCACCGGCGACACCACGTTCCTCGGCGCGCACGTGGTGCCTCCCGAGTTCGAGGGCCGCACCGACGACTACGTGCATCACGTGTGCACCGACATGCTGCGTGCGGCCGCACCGCATGCGCGCTGGGTCGATGCCTTCTGCGAGGTCGGTGCGTTCGATGCGGATCAGTCGCGCGCCGTGCTCCTCGCCGGCGCCGCGGTCGGGCTCGGTGGCCGGCTGCACGCGAACCAGCTCGGTCACGGACCGGGAGTGCAGCTGGCAGTGGAGATGGGCTGCGCGTCGGCCGACCACTGCACCTACCTCAGCGACGACGACATCGCCGCGCTCGCCGCGAGCGACACCGTGGCCACGTTCCTGCCCGCCACCGACTTCAGCACTCGCCAGCCATACCCCGATGCGCGCCGCGCCATCGACGCGGGGGTCGCCGTGGCGCTCGCCACGAACTGCAACCCGGGCAGCAGCTACACCACGTCGATGTCGTTCTGCATGGCGCTCGCCGTGCGCGACCTGCACATGACCATGGAGGAAGCGCTGTTGGCAGCCACCGTCGGCGGCGCGCGGGCGTTGCGCCGCACCGACGTCGGGCGCATCGCGCCCGGGTGTCGGGCCGACATGGTGGTGCTCGACGCGCCGTCGTACACCCACCTGGTGTACCGGCCGGGCGTGCCGCTCGTGCGTGCCGTCGTCGAAGCCGGCCGGATCTCGTGACCCTGCCTGGGCGCCTGTGGGCAGCGACGCGCCCGCTGCTCCCGGGACTGCTCGTGGCGTTGGTCGTCGCGCTCGTCGGCTTCGTCGTGCACGAGTACATCCCCGTCGTGTCGCCGCACATCGTGGCCGTCACGTTCGGCATGCTCGGCGCCACCTTCGGGCGCATCGAGACCGTGTTCCGGCCGGGCCTGCGGTTCGCGGCGAAGAAGGTGTTGCGGGTGGGCATCGTGGTGCTCGGGTTCCGGCTGTCGTTGTCCGAACTGGGAGCACTGGGTCCGCGTGCGCTGTCGGCCGTGGTGGTCGTGGTGGTGGCCACGTTCTTCGGCACGCAGTGGCTGGCGAAGCGGTTGGGTCTCACCCCGTCGCTGGGACTGCTGATGGCCACCGGCTACAGCATCTGCGGTGCCTCGGCCATCGCGGCCGTCGAACCGTTCGCCGACGCCACCGAAGAAGAGGTGGCCTACTCCATCGCGCTCGTGACCCTGTGCGGCACGCTCGCGATCGCGGTGCTGCCTGGTCTCGGATCGCTGCTGGAACTCACCCTCACCGAGTTCGGCGCATGGGTGGGTGCATCGGTGCACGACGTGGGGCAGGTGGTGGCAGCAGCGTCGACGAAGGGCGACGAGTCGCTGAAGGTGGCGACTCTCGTGAAGCTCACACGCGTCGCGCTGCTCGCACCGCTGCTGGCCGGCGTCGCGATCGCAGCTCGCCGGCGATCACGCGGCGTGGACGCCGACGCACTCGAGGGGGTCCGTCGGCCGCCGGTGCTGCCGCTGTTCATCGTGCTGTTCCTCGTCGCGGTCGCCATCCGCTCCACCGACGTGCTGTCCGCGAACGTGTTGACGGGCCTGAAGGACGTCGAGACGATCCTCCTCGGCATGGGCCTCGTCGGTCTCGGCAGCAACGTCGATCTGCGCACGCTGCGCGCCGTCGGCGGCAAGCCGTTGGCGCTCGGCCTCGGGAGCTGGGCGCTGGTGGCCGTGGTGTCGCTGGCCGCGGTGAAGGTGTCGGGTCTCTAGCGGACACGCGCCGCCGAACGACGCCGTCCCTCCGAACGACACGGTAGGGTGCCGCCCGTGGCCCGGACCCCTGATCTCGAGCGCCGCCAGGAGCTGCTCGACCGCATCGTCGAGTACCTGGCCGAGAACGGTCTCGCGCAGGCGACGCTGCGCCCGATGGCGTCCGCCCTCGATGTCAGCATCAACCGGCTGGTGCACCACTTCGGCTCCAAGGACGAACTGCTCACCGCCGCGCTGGCTCGTGCCCTCGAGCAGCAGATCGCGGTGCAGCACGCGTGGTTGCTCCGCACACCGAAGGTCACCCAGGTCGAGCTCTACCGCAAGTGGTGGCGCTGGATGAACGCGGCGAAGTGCAACCTCGCGCTCGTGCGCCTCAACTACGAGGCTGCCACGCTCGAGCCCAGCGTCACCGGGCTGGCGGGTGCCGTGCGTGCCGATCAGATCGGCGTGTGGCGCCACGATGTGGAGCAGCGGTTGGTGGCCGAGGGCATGAAGCCGGAAGTGGCCGCTCGTGAGGCGTCGCTGGTGAAGGCCACCTTCACCGGTCTGATCATGGACCTGTTCGCCACCGGCGACCGCCGGCGGCTGACCAACGCACTCGACGACTTCCTGGCTCGGCTGCAGCTCACCATCGACGCCAACCAGGCGTAGTCCCGTGTCGGTCGCCGAGACCCTGCTGCCCGCGCTGCACGGCGCCTTCGTCGATCGCGCCGACAGCGTGTCGGTCGCCGGCGGGACGATGCCGTGGGCCGACCTCGCCGCATGCGCGCACGCGACGGGCGCGCGCCTGCAGGGGGCCACCGCCGTCGCGTTCGAGGCGACGCCCACGATGCACACCGTCGTCGCGGTCGCCGCCTGCCTCGCGGCCGGTGTCCCGGCGGTGCCGATCCCACCCGACTCGGGCCCGGCCGAGCGTGCACACATGCTCCGCGACTCGCGAGCGAGCCTGCTGCTCGAGGATCCCGACTGGCCCGAGGTCACGCTGCCGCGGGTGCCGCTGACGGCCCTCGGCGGTGCCGCGCTCGACGAACCACCGATGGCGGCGCCGGCACTCATCGTGTACACCTCCGGCACCACTGGTTCCCCGAAGGGTGTGGTGCTCTCGCGGCGGGCCGTCGCCGCCGATCTCGACGGGTTGGCCGACGCGTGGCGATGGACACCCGACGACACCCTGGTGCACGGTCTGCCGCTGTTCCACGTGCACGGTCTGGTGCTGGGCGTGCTCGGCCCGCTGCGCGTCGGGAGCGGACTCGTGCACACCGGGCGGCCGACTCCGGCGGCCTACGCGGCAGCCGAGGGGACCCTGTACTTCGGCGTGCCCACGGTGTGGGGCCGAGTGTGCGCGGACCCGGATGCCGCTCGATCACTCGCCCGCGCGCGCCTGCTCGTGTCGGGCAGCGCGCCGCTGCCGGTGCCGGTGTTCGAGCACTTGCGCCGGCTCACCG
>JAUXQB010000112.1 GCA_030685215.1 Actinomycetota bacterium | reverse complement strand
AGGGTCGTGCTGCGGCACGGGGGCCGCCACGGGGAAACGCGGCACGGATGACCCCTCCGCACCTTCCTGGACGGTTGGGCAACGACGAACTGACACTGGCCAGCGATCCGCGCGCCGACCCGCGCATGGTCGCCGCGATGCTGCCGATCGGCCTCGCCGACCGGACGCCTCCGCAGCCCGTCACGGTCGACACGCCACTCGAGTCGCTGCACGAGTTCAACACGATGGCCGAGATGATGTTCGACACCGCGTTCTCCAGCTTCTCGGCATCGCTCCCGCCAGTCGAAGGAGTGGAGCGCAGCATCGAAGTCATCCGTGGCATCGATGGCAACGACATCACCCTCTACCTCCACCGGCCGGCGGGCGCTCACGGGCCGCTGCCCGGTCTGCTGCACCTCCACGGCGGCGGCATGACCATCCTGGAAGCATCGAGCGCGTCGTACAACCGGTGGCGCGACCACCTCGCGGCCCAGGGCCTGGTGGTCTGCGGTGTCGAGTTCCGCAACGCGAGCGGCAAGCTCGGGCCGTACCCGTACCCGGCCGGGTTGAACGACTGCACGTCGGCGCTGCGCTGGTTCGGCGAGCAGCGCGAGCGCCTCGGTGTCACGGGCATCGTCGTCTCCGGCGAGTCCGGCGGCGGCAACCTCACGCTGGCCACCACGCTGAAGGCGAAGCGCGACGGGCACCTCGACCTCATCGCGGGCGTCTACGCTCAGTGCCCCTACATCTCGAACGCGTACGAGTCGCCGGTGCCCGAGCTCACCTCGCTGTTCGAGAACGACGGCTACTTCCTGAGCTGCGAGCAGATGGGTGTGATGGCGATGCTGTACGACCCCACTCGTGCGAGCGCCACCGATCCGCTCGCGTGGCCGTACCACGCGTCGGTCGACGATCTCGCTGGACTGCCGCCGCACGTCATCTCCGTCAACGAGCTCGATCCGCTGCGCGACGAGGGGCTCGCGTACTACCGCAAGCTCGCCGGCGCCGGAGTGTCGGCGGTCTCGCGCACGGTGAACGGCACCTGCCACGCCGGCGACTGCATCTTCGAGGCCGCGATGCCCGACGTGTTCCAGGCGACCATCCGCGACATCGCGGGGTTCGCTGTGTCGGTCACCCGATGAGCCGGCGGTAGAGCGCCACGTAGCCGTCGACCATCTTCTCCACCGAGAAGTGGTCGCGGACTCTCGCGCGGCATGCCGCACGATCCAGTCCACCCACGTTGCGGAGACCGTCGACGAGCTGTTCGTCGGTGTCGCCGAGGAAACCGGTGACCCCGTGCGTGACGATCTCCGGCATCGCGCCGAGACCACAGCCGACCACAGGCGTGCCGCAGGCGAGCGACTCGAGCGTGGCCATGCCGAACGGTTCCCGCCACGCGATCGGGTTCACCAGCGCGACGGCGTCGGCGAGCAGCTCCAGCTTGGCCACCGCGTCGAGCTCGCCGAGGTACTCCACGTCGGCGCCGAGGAAGGGGCGGACGTACTCGTCGAAGTACTCCTGCTCGCGCGGTTCGCGCATCTTGGCGGCGATCTTCAGCGGCACTCCGGCGGCGCGAGCCACCAGGATGGCGCGGTGGATGCCCTTGTCGGCGGCCATGCGGCTGAGCACGGCGGCATAGCCACCGCGGCCGGCGCCATCGGGGTAGTCGGCCACGTCGATGCCGTGGTGCACCACTGCGGCGATCGGCAATTTGGTCGACTCTGCGTGAGACCGCGAGATGGCCACCAGTGCCACCTCGGGCACGGCGCCGTACAGCGCACTCATCGTGCGCGTGAACGGGTTGTGGTTGGTCGTGACCACGGGCAGGCCGGGGAAGCGGTTCGAGTAGATCGGCCCGGCGAGCGTGTGGTCGTGCACGATCATCCGGTCCTTCACCAACTCGTAGGCACCGATCGCATGCTCGAGCTCGATGCTCGCGCGGCCCATGCGCACCGTGTCCTCCGCGGGCACCACCGAGGCGGTGGGCACCGGACAGGTGGAGTCGGGGTGGCACACCATCAGCACGTCGTGGCCCGCCCGCGCCAACCCGCGCGCGAGCTGGTCGACCACCGCCTCGGTGCCCCCGTACCCGGGCGCGGGCACGGGCAGCCAGCACGGTGCAACGATGCCGATGCGCAGCGGTTCGTCGGCGGCGGTCACTGCCGCTCCCCCACCGCGGTGCTCTGGTCGGGCATCGCGAGCGGGGCGCCGCGCCGGCGAGTGTCGACCGAGCGAACCCGCGAGACGGTGTCGAGGCGGGTGAGGAACCGTCGTGCCCAGCGATGCACGTCGTTGTCACGGATGGCGGTGCGCATCGTGCTCATCCGTCGGGCGCGCTCGTCGGACGGCATCTCGACCGCGGCCAGGAACGCCGACTTCATCGCGTCGAGGTCGTACGGGTTCACCAGCAGCGCGCCGTCGAGCTCGTTGGCCGCGCCGGCGAACTCGCTGAGGATGAGCACGCCGTTGTTGTCGCTGCGCGTGGCCACGAACTCCTTCGCGACCAGGTTCATGCCGTCGGCCAGTGGTGTGACCACCACGGCGTCGGCGGCGCGGTACCACGCGGCCAGCTGTGCCTCGTCGCAGTTCTCGTCGATGTAGAGCACCGGGCCGCTGCCGTCGTCGCGTCGGTGCATGTCGTTGATGGAGGCGATCATCGCCTCCACCTCTTCCTTCTCCTCGCCGTAGCCGGGCACGTCACCACGACTGGGTGGCGCCACCTGCACGAAACTGGTCGTGCGCGGGTCGAGGCGTCCCTGGTCGAGCAGTTCACCGAACGCTCGCAGGCGCTGCGTGATGCCCTTGGTGTAGTCGAGCCGGTCGACGCCGAAGAACAACGCGGTCGCGCCGAGCTGCTCACGCAGTGCGAGCGCCCTGTCGGCGGCCGCGTTGCCGAGGTCGTCCCAGTGGCCGACGTCGATGGAGATGGGGAACGCGTCCACGTGCACCGGATGCCCGCGGCGGGTGGTCCAGTGCCCGCGCAGCGGATTGCGCAGCAGTCGCTCGGTGCTCGCAGCGAAGTTGGCCACGTCGTCGTCGGCCTGGAAGCCGATCAGGTCGGCGCCGAGCATCCCCTCGAGCACCTCGCGCCGCCATGGCAGCGTGGCCATCAGCTGTGCGTTGGGGAACGGGATGTGCAGGAACAGGCCGATGCGCAGATCGGGGCGGCGGGCACGAATGGCCGCCGGGGCGAGCAGCAGGTGGTAGTCGTGCACCCACACGGTGCCGCCGAGCGGCGCGACTCGCGCGACTTCCGCGGCGAAACGCTCGTTCACCTGGCGGTACGACCGCCACCACGATCGACGGAGCTCGACGTGCCGCACGCGGCCGTGGAACAGCGGCCACAGCAACGAGTTCGCGAACCCCTTGTAGAAGCCCGCGACCTCGGATGCGGCCAGGTCCACGGGGTGCAGCACGAGGTTGTCGACCACACGCGACTTCGTACCGCGCGGCGCGTGCTCGCCTCCCCAACCCACCCAGTGCGTACCGACCGCCGCCACCGAACGCACCGCCGAGACCAGGCCTCCGGGGCTGACCACCATCTGGCCGTCGGCGGTGAACTCCACCGGCAGTCGATTGGCAACGATGACGAGATCCATGACGAGAACGAAACCTTTCTGGGCGAAACCCCAGCTCGTCCGTCGTGTGACCAACGCCGCTGGTGACTGCGACCATGAAGGCGTGCCCGCTTCGAGTTGGTATCAAACATCGAGTGTGTCACAGGTGGACCCATCGGCACCACCCTCACCGCGCCGGTAGGCTCGCTGGCTCAGGGAGCCCCACATGACGCCCATGGTCATCGCCGTCGATGTCGACGGCACGCTGTACGAACACTCACAGGTTGCGCCGGAAGCCGTCGCCGCGTTGGCCGCGGCCACGCGGCTCGGGCACCACGTCGTCATCGTCACCGGCCGTACCTGGGAGTCGCTCGCCGTCGTCATCCCCGACGTGCTGCCCCACTGTCTCGGCGCGGTGTGCGAGAACGGTGGCGTGCTGGTCGAGATCGCTGCCGGGCGCGCGAGCCTGCTGCACCGACCGGCCGATCGCGTGCTCGTCGAGCGATTGCTGCAGGTCGGGGTCGCGCCGCTCGACGTGGGTCAGGTGGCGTTGGGAGCGCCCACCGCGCAGGGCGCCCTCGTCGGCCGAGTGCTCGCCGAAGTGGGCGGCGACGAGGTGGTGGTGCAGAACAAGGACTCAGTGATGCTGCTGCCGCCCGGTTGCGACAAGGCCACGGGGCTGCGCGCAGCGCTCGCCGCGTTCGGGCTCACCGGCGCGCCCATCATCGCAATCGGCGATGCCGGCAACGACCTGCCGATGTTCGCGATGGCCACGTACCCCCGCGCCGTCGCCAACGCCGACGACGCCGTGCGCGCCTCCGGCTTCCCGCTCACCACCGGTGCCGCCGGCCTGGGCGTCGCGGAAGTGCTCCACGAGCTGTTGCTCGGTGCGCAGCAGCAGCAGCAGCAGCAGTGACCGCTACTCCAGGCGGGTGACCGCGACCAGGCCGTCGTCGACGCGCACGTCGAATCGCTGCCCCACCGTGTACGCGCCGCGCAGCACGAGGTCTTCCTCGATCGCACCCGCCATCGGTGTGGCGACGAGACCGCGCTCCTGATCCGGTTCGAGTCCGAGCATCACCCGCAGCAACAGGAACGGTGTGGCCGCCGCCCACGCCTGCGGCGAGCACGAGGTGGGCACGGGGATGGGCGTGCCGACGTCGAGGCGGTCGAGGCCGCTGAACAACTCGGGCAGCCGACCGTCCCACACCCGGGCCGCGTCGAGCAGCCCGTTGGCGACGGTGAGCGCCTCCTCGTGGAAGCCGTACTCACGCATGCCGGCTGCGCACAGGGCGCCGTCGTGCGGCCACACCGTGCCGCAGTGGTAGCTCATCGGGTCGTACCCGACTTCTTCGGACGACATGGTGCGGATGCCCCATCCGGTCCACATCTCCGGCGACATCAACCGTTCGGTGACCTTGGCCGCGTGTTCCGGGCTGGCGATGCCCGTCCACAGGCAGTGACCGATGTTCGACGTGAGCGAGTCGATCTGGCGCTTCTCCGCGTCGAGCCCGACAGCGAACCAGCCGAGCTCGGGCATCCAGAAGTCGCGGGCGAACTGTGCCTTCAGCGCCGCCGCCAGTTGCTCGTGACGCTCGGCCACGTCGCGCTCGCCGAGACGAGTGGCGATGGCCGCCCGCGCGCGGTGCGCGCCGTACGCGTAGGCCTGCACCTCGCACAGCGCGATGGGTGCCTCGGCGAGCTCGCCGCTACGGAACCGGATGGCGTCGACGGAGTCCTTCCAGCCTTGGTTCACCAGGCCGCGCTCCGAGCTGCGTTCGTACTCGATGTAGCCGTCGCCGTCGCGGTCGCCGTAGTCGGCCATCCAGGCGAGCGCCCGATCGGCGTGGGGCAGCAACCGGCGCAGCGTCTCCTCGTCGAGACCCCATCGGGAGAGCTCGCCGAGCAGCATCACGAACAACGGCGTCGAGTCGGCGCTGCCGAAGTAGGTGCTGCCGCCGGTGAGCGTGGGCGCGGCGACACCCAGGTAGCGGGTCTCGTGCAGGATGCGGCCCGGCTGCTCCTCGGTCATCACGTCGATCTGGCTGCCCTGCAGTTCGGCGAGCGCTTCCAGCACGCCGAGGGCGAGCGTGGGGTCGATCGGCAGCGACATGTACGAACTGATGAGCGCATCGCGCCCGAACAGGGCCATGTACCACGGCGCTCCCGCGGCGATGACCGGGCGGCGCGTGCCGGACGGGTCGTGCAGCCGGAGCGCGGCGATGTCGTCGATGGAGCGATCGAACGCCGTGCTCAACGAGCGGTTGACGGTGCGCAGCCGTGGCGCGGCAGCGAGCCAAGTCTTGTTGCGCGTGGCCGCGTTGGGCAACCGTGGGTGGTGCTGTTCGCGTTCCACCCACTCGTCGCCCAGGGCGACCGCGAGGTGGAGGCCGAGCGACACGATGGAGTGCGGGTCGAGCTGGAACGACCATGCGAAACCGCGTGCGGTGACGATGGGCGGCGGGCCGCCGACCACGATGAGCTCGGCCTGGCGGTGGATGTCGGCGAGGCGCCACCCGAACAGCAGGCTCTGTTCGCGCACCTCGACGGAGTGCTCACCGAGGGGGACCACATGGCCTTCCTTGATGGCGAACACGCTGGCGAAGTCGGCGGCCACCTCCAGCTCCACCGACACCGCCACCGAATGTGCGCTGGTGTTGCGCAGCTCGATCTCCTCGTGGAGGATGGACCCCAGGCTGCGGCGGCGGATGACCAGCAGTCGCGACTCGGCCATGCCCGCAGCCGCCGAACGCCCGACGAAGGTGGCGCTGCTCGAGTCGCCGTAGCTCACCGCGAGCGACTCGATGGTGGAGCCACCGACGAGGAGGCGGGCCCTGCTGAGCACGCGCATGTCGGCGAAGAACACGCCGTTGGTGGCGCTGTTGCCGTAGTCGCCGGATCGTGCGCTGAGGCTGAAGGTCTGCCCGTCGACCAGCGTGACCACGTCGACGGGATCGCCCAGGCTGGAGGGCTCGCGGGCGAACACCCACGGACTGGCTTGCGTTGACGAAGCCGACACGTGGGCGGGCACCTCCTGCAAAGTGTGCGGGAGCGCAGAGTGTACCGCGACGAGGTCGGCGGAACCGTCGGGACCCCGGCGACGTCGAACGCATCATGATCCGACGTCCCACCTTCCGCGCCGCCCTCGCCGTCATCGGCGTCAGCCTCCTCGCCGCCTGTGGCAGCGACTCCGACGGCTCGTCCGCCGACACCACCACCGCACCGCCGGCACCGGTCGAGGCGCTCCGCTACGAGGCGAACGGCGGCTGCCAGATGATGGGACCGAACTGCGCCACCTACGTCGTGTACACCGATGGCACGGTCGAGATCTTCCGCACCGGCGAGAGCGCGCCTGCCGAGGTCACCGGCAGCATTCCCGAGGCCGAGATCTCGGCATGGCTGGAGAGCGTCGCCGACCTCGACGTCGAGGCGCTCACCGCCGAGGTGGGCCCGGGTACGTGCAACGCGTGCGTCGACGGCATCGACGTGAAGCTCACCATCGGTCTCGACGGCGGCCCGGTCGCCCTCGACAGCACCGTCACCAACTTCGACCCGGCGAACCCGTTCTTCGCCAACCTGGAGACGCTGATGGCCGACGTGACCGCCGTCGGCGAGCTCCCCATCCAGCAACGAGGCTGATCACCGCCGCCGCATGGCAATCTGTGCGGCGTGAGCATCTCCACCCTGGTACCGGGCATCGCGCAGGCCCGCACCTATCGACGCGAGTGGCTCGGCAGCGATGTCGCGGCAGGCCTGGTGATCACCGGGCTGCTGGCCCCGGCCGGCATGGCGTACGCAGCCGCGGCCGGGCTGCCGCCCGTCACCGGCCTCTACGCGACGATCGTGCCGCTGCTCGTCTACGCGGTGTTCGGGCCGTCGCGCATCATGGTGCTGGGTCCCGACTCGTCACTCACGCCACTGCTCGTCGCGGCCATCGTGCCGTTGGCGGCCGGAAACACCGCGGAGGCGGTCGCGGTCGCCGGCGCTCTGGCCGTCATCACCGGGGTGATGTGCATGGCGGCCGGCCTCGCCCGCTTCGGGTTCATCGCCGAACTGCTGTCGGCACCGGTGCGCTACGGCTACCTCGCCGGCATCGCGGTCACCATCATCGTCGCCCAGGCCGCGCAGCTCGCCGGCTTCTCCGTGAGCGGCGACTCGCTGTTCAGCCAGATGCGCCAGCTCGTCGAGAGTCTCGACGACGGACTGCTCAACGGCTGGGCACTCGCCGTCGGCCTCGGCTCGGTCGCGCTGCTGGTGGTGCTGCGCGCCGTGTCGCGCAAGATCCCGGCGACGCTGGTGGTGGTCGTCGTCGGCATCGCCTGCGGCGTGTTCCTGCACCTCGACCGCAAGGGTGTGCCCCTGGTCGGCGATCTCCCGCAGGGCCTGCCGTCACCGTCCGTCCCCGACATCACCTGGGATTCCGCCCGCACGCTGTTCGCCGCCGCCGTGGGTGTCGCCTTCGTCGCGTTCGCCGACACGAGCGTGCTGTCGCGGACGATGGCGCTGCGCCGCCACGAGACCGTCGACGCCAACCACGAACTCATCGCGCTCGGCGCCGCCAACGTGGCCGCCGGCGTCTTCTCCGGCTTCCCCATCAGCGCCAGCAACTCCCGAACCCCGGTCGCGGAGACCGCCGGTGCGCGCACGCAGCTGACGGGTGTGGTGGCGGCCGTCGCGCTCATCATCGTCACGGTCGCCGTGCCCGGTGCGTTTCGGTACCTGCCCGACGCGTCGCTGGCCGCGATCGTGGTCGCGGCGGCGATCTCGCTCATCGACCTGCCGGCGCTCGCTCGCCTGTTCCGCGTGCGGCGCAGCGAGTTCGCGCTGGCGATGGCGGCATGGCTGTCGGTCGCCGTGCTCGGTCCGGTGAACGGCGTGGTGGTGGCCGTCGGGATGTCGATCCTCAACTTCCTCCGCCTGGTGTGGAAGCCACACACGGCGGAGCTCGTGCGCGTCGACGGGCTGAAGGGCTACCACGACCGCGCACGGCACCCCGAGGGCCGGGTGGTGCCCGGGCTGCTGCTCTACCGCTTCGACGCGCCGCTCATCTTCGCCAACGCGCGCTACTTCAGCGACGACCTCGAGCAACGCGTCGCGGCACAGGCGACGCCGGTCAAGCGGATCATCGTGACCGCGGAGCCGATCACCGACATCGACGTCACCGCGGCCGACGTGCTCCATCAGCTGGTCGACGATCTCACCGAGGCGGGGGTCGAGCTGCGGTTCTGTGAGCTGAAGGGCAGCGTCCGCGAGCGCCTCGACACGTACCGCGCGTTCGACGTCGCGGCGCCCGACCACTCGGCGCGCACCACCGGCGAAGCCGTGAAGCAGTACCTGCTCGACCACCCCACCGACTGGGTCGACTGGGAGGATCGCTGAGGCCGCGCGGACCGCGTTGCCGACGGCGAGGCGATGCCGATCTCGGGCGGTGCGACCGGTAGGGTCTCGCCCGTGAAGCGACGTCTCACTCTCTCGATCGGCGCACTCCTGGTCGCCACCACCCTCTCCTCCTGCGGGTCCACGGGCAGCAACGACGTGGTGGCCACGGTCGACGGTCACGAGCTCACGGTCGACCAGCTCGAAGCGCTCGCCGACTCCACCACCGGCACCGACGTGCGTTCGGCGCTCACCGCGTGGACACAGATTGCCGCCGTGAGCGACGACATCGGCGAGGTCAACAGCGCCGCCGACCTCGACGCCGCCCGCGACCGGGCGCTCACCGAGCTGCTCGAGGAGGTGGGCGACAAGGGCCGCGCCGACTACGAACAGGGCCTGGCGGGCAGCCCCTACCTGTGCCTCGCGGCCATCACCCTCGGCACCGAGACGCTCGGCGCCGACGTCGTGGCCGAGCTGCAGGCGGGCACCACCTTCGCCGAGGCAGCGGAGAAGTACTCCACCACCGAAGTGCTCGCGTCGTCGGGCGGCGTGCTCGCCAACTCCAGTGGCGCCACCTGCCTCGACACCGCCACCTTCGAGCAGTCGTTCCCCGGCATCATCACGGTGCTCAACGACGCGCAGGCAACCGTCGGTTCACCCGTCGTCGTCTCCGACGCCAGCGGCGAACTGGTGCTGCTGCTGCGCGGCTGGGACGAACTGACGATCGACGAGCAGCGGGTGCTGTCGCAGCTCGAACTGGGCGAAGCGCTCACCGTGCACATCGACGAGGCCGACGTGAGCATCCACCCGCGCTACGGCCTGTGGGACCGCGAGGCGCGAGCCGTGGTCGCCACGAGCGAAGGGTGACCACGCCGCGCGTCGTCATCGTCGGCCTCGGTCCTGCCGGAGCCGACTACGTCACCGAGCACACCCTGGCGCTCATCGCCGGTTCCGCGCACCGCTTCGTGCGCACGGCACGGCACCCGTCGGCGCACCTGGTGCCCGACGCCCACACCTTCGACCACGTGTACGAGGCCGCCGACACGTTCGACGACGTGTACACCGAGATCACCGACCAACTGGTCGCCGCCGCGCAGCTCCACGGTGAAGTGCTCTATGCGGTGCCGGGGTCGCCGATGGTGCTCGAGCGCACGGTGCGTTCGCTGCTGGCCGACGCACGTATCGAGTGCCAGGTGAACCCTGCGATGTCGTTCCTCGACCTCATCTACGCCCGCCTCGGCATCGACCCCGTCGAGGCCGGAGTCACATTGGTCGACGGTCACCGATTCGCGGTCGCCGCTGCCGGTCTTTCCGGCCCACTGCTGGTGGCGCACACGCATGCCAACTGGGTGCTCAGCGACATCAAGCTCGCGGTGGAGAACGCGAGCGGCGACGAGCCGGTGGTCATCCTGCAGCGACTCGGTTCGCCCGACGAATGCATCACGCACACCACCTGGGCCGAGCTCGATCGCACCGTCGAGGCCGACCACCTGACGAGCATCTACGTGCCCCACCTCGCCGCGCCGGTCGGCGCCGAACTCGTGCGGTTCCATGCCCTGGCCCGCACGCTGCGCGAGCAGTGCCCGTGGGACCAGGAGCAGACACACCAGTCGCTGGTGCGCTACCTGCTGGAAGAGACGTACGAGGTGGTCGACGCACTCCAGGCGCTCGACCCCGACGACCCCGCCACCGACGACCACCTCGTCGAAGAGCTGGGCGACCTGCTCTACCAGATCGAGTTCCACGCCACCATCGCCGAGCAAGAGGGTCGGTTCACGATGGCCGACGTCGCCCAGGGCGTGCATGACAAGCTCGTGCGGCGGCACCCACACGTGTTCGGCCCCAATGGCGGCGATCGGGTGGTGGCCGACGACACCGCCACCGTGCTGCGCAACTGGGACGCCATCAAGCAGGCCGAGAAGGCGCGCACCTCCGTCTTCGACGGCGTGCCGCACTCGTTGCCGTCGCTGAGCTACGCCGACGCCGTGCAGCGCAAGGCCGCCAAGGTGGGCTTCGACTGGCCCGATGTCGACGGTGCGCTCCCCAAGATCGCCGAGGAAGCCGCCGAGGTCCGTGCGGCCGTCGACGGCGGCGACACCCAACAGGTGCACGACGAGCTCGGCGATCTGCTGTTCGCGGTGGTCAACGTCGCGCGCCACCTCGGCGTGGAACCCGAGTCCGCGCTGCGGGCCGCCACGCTCAAGTTCCGCGGCCGGTTCGAGCAGGTCGAACGCCTCGCCGGCGAGCGCGGCATCGAACTGCGCACGGCAGGGCTCTCCGTGCTCGACGAGCTGTGGGACCAGGTGAAGTCGGGCGAGTGACGCGCGACGTGCTGCCGCGTGCTACTTGCTGCGGCGCAGGAAGTCGGGCACGTCGGCGCGGTCTGAGTGCGACATCTGGCGGCCGATGCAGGCACGGTCGAACGACGACATCCCCTGGTAGAGCGCGAGCACCATCACACCGAGGAAGGTGAGGTTGACCACGCCGATGACGGTGAGGAAGTTGTCGCCCACCGCCTTGGTGAAGAACTGTGCGAACAGATTCAGGGCCACCATCACCCACGGGACGATGATGATCACGTTCCAGGGGCGCTGACTGGCCCCGATGGCACCTGCCGAACGCCGGTATGCGGTGAGCGTGCCGAAGAAGGCGACGACCGACGCGAGCAGCAGCACGACGAACAGGGCGATCAGGCCGCGGTCGCCAGGGCGTTCGTCCAACGAGTCGACGATCTGTGGCAACAGGGCGCCGGACCCGATGATCACCAACGCAGCGATGGAGGCGAAGAACGGCGACACTCCGTAACGGGCGCGGTGACGAGCATTGAGCGCAGCGGCCGTCGTCCACCACAACCACCCGAGCGTGGTGCAGGCGACGATCGCGGTGACCGCGGCCTTGGCCAGTTTGCGTCCCCGCTCGTCGAAGTACCAGTCGTTGCCGACGATGTCGAAGTGGTCCTGCTGATAGAGGACGAGGAAGAACAGCGGTGAGCCGAGCGCGGCCAGCAGTCCCGCGGTCACCATCATGCGCGGCACCATCGTGTGATGCCGGGAGTGCCCGTCGGGGCCTCTCGGCGGGCGCAGCTGGACGATCGACTTGCGCGGCGAGTGCTCGTCGCCGACGGAGGGCGACTCGGCGTCGGGCGCCGATGGGTCGATGCTCACATCGACCGCGCGCTCGGACAACTGCGGTGGGCCTGGCGGCGGTGGCTCGGCAGCGCGTTGGCGCTCGACCACGGCTGCAGCGAGCAACTGGTACGACTCCTCGGCGACGGTGTCTTCCACGATGGTTCTATCGGCCGTTGCCGGACCGGGTTGAGACCGAAACCGAAGAATCTGTCGCGATCAGCGCAACGCCTTCTGGCCCATCATGAACGCCGGCATGTCGGTGTTCATGTCGCGCGCCACCTGGTAGCCGCGGCACGCGCGGTCGAACGACGCCATGCCCATGCACCAGTTCGCCCAGCCCCAGATGCTCAGCATCGAGGGCGTGAGCATCGCGAGCACTGCGACGGGAGCCGACTCGGTGGCGATGGCCACCGAGTACAGCACCACCGAGAGGAGCATCGACAGCCACGGAAGCCAGAGCAACCGGTTCCAGTGGCGGGTCTCACCCTTCACCGCGAGTGCCGACTTCCGCACGCTGAACAGCACGCCGTACGCGGCCATGAAGTAGGCCAGCACGGCGACACCGAGGAGCAGCGAGCTCGCAATCCGTTGCTGCTCCCCGAGCAGGACCGACACCGTGACCGCCCCGATCATCACCAGCACCGAGACAGGGAGCATCCACGGCGAACCGGCGTGCATCGAGCGCGCACGAGCGTTGCTCATCGCGGCGATGTACCACCAACCCCACGAGAACACCGGCAGCAGGAGCGCAGCGGTCAACAGCAGCACGAGACCTGCGGTCACCTCCGGGTCGATCTGGTACAACCCGTCTGCGTCGCCCTCGGGACCGACGAGGAGCCCGCGGTCCTGGAGGACGAAGGCGGCGATGCCGAGCACCATGAACAGCAGCGGCGAGAACGACGCCAGCAGCCGCGGTGTCGTGGTGTGGAGTGGGTAGTACTCCTCGTTGGGTCTCGGTTCCGCCATGTTCCAGGTTTCGGCAAGATCGCCACCGGGCTTGACCGAATGTTGAGTCTTCGCACCGCTGCGGCAGTCGGTACCGTGGTGTGCATGAGTGACATCGTCAGCGTGATCGGCCGTGAGATCCTCGACTCCCGAGGGAACCCCACCGTGGAGGTCGAGGTCATCCTCGACAGCGGGGCCAGCGGTCGTGCCGCAGTCCCGTCCGGCGCGTCCACCGGCGAGCACGAGGCCGTCGAGCTGCGCGACGGCGGTCACCGCTACATGGGCAAGGGTGTGGCCACCGCCGTCAACTTCGTCAACGGCGAGATCGCCGACATGCTGGAGAGCATCGAGGTGTTCGAGCAGCGCTACATCGACAGCGAACTGGTCGCGCTCGACGGCACCGACAACAAGGGTCGCCTCGGCGCCAACGCCATCCTCGGCACCAGCCTCGCGGTGGCGAAGGCCGCCGCCGACGACCTGCAGATCCCGCTCTACCGCTACCTGGGCGGGCCGAACGCGCACGTGCTGCCGGTGCCGATGATGAACGTCGTCAACGGCGGCGTGCACGCCGACAACAGCATCGACATGCAGGAGTTCATGATCATGCCCGTCGGTGCGCCGAGCTTCCACGAGGCCTTGCGCTGGGGCACCGAGACGTACCACACGCTGAAGAAGGTGCTGCACGATCGCGGCCTCAGCACCGCCGTCGGCGACGAAGGCGGGTTCGCTCCCAACCTCGCCAGCAACGAAGACGCGCTGCGCATCCTGGTCGAGGCCATCGAGAAGGCCGGCTACACACCCGGCACCGACATCGCCATCGCCATGGACCCTGCGATGAGCGAGCTCTACAACGACGGCACCTACCACCTGGCCGGCGAGGGCAAGGTGCTGACGCCCGACGAGATGGTCGCCTACTTCGCCCGTCTCGTCGACACCTACCCCATCGTCAGCCTGGAAGACGGCATGGCCGAGAACGACTGGAACGGCTGGGCTGCGCTCACCGAGGCCGTCGGCAGCAAGGTGCAACTCGTCGGCGACGACCTGTTCGTCACCAACGTCACTCGGCTGCGCACCGGCATCGAGCGCAAGATCGCGAACAGCATCCTCATCAAGGTCAACCAGATCGGCACCCTGTCCGAGACCCTCGACACCGTCGACCTCGCCACTCGCCACGGCTACACGAGCGTGATGAGCCACCGCAGCGGCGAGACCGAGGACTCCACCATCGCCGACCTCGCGGTCGCCACCAACTGCGGCCAGATCAAGACCGGCGCACCGGCGCGCAGCGATCGCGTCGCGAAGTACAACCAGCTGCTGCGCATCGAGGAGCAGCTCGGCGAGTCGGCAGCCTTCCGCGGTCGCGGCGCGCTCAACCCTCGCTGACGTGTCGTCCCACCACGGCACACTCGAGCCCTGCCGGTGGTGACGCCGTTCCGCGTGGCTCGGCTGCGAGACTGAGCCGATGAGCGCCGGTGGCCACAAGACGTCCGCGATCCCGCGGCCCAAGGACCCCACCCGCGCCGCCACGCGTGCCACCGAGCGTCCCGACGACACCAAGTTCGCCGACTTCACCCGTCCGATCGCCCGCGAGAAGCAGTTGGTCCGAGGTCGCGCCAAGCGCGGCGTCATCGCACTCGCGGCCACGGTCATCACCGCCGCGCTGGTCGCCGCGCTGTTCGTGCTGCCGGTGAAGGCATGGCTGCGCCAGCAGGACGACATCGATCGCAAGCAGAAGGAACTGGCCGCGCTCGAGCAGGCCAACGCCGAGCTCACCAACGAGGTCAGCCGCCTGCAGACACCGGAAGGCATCGAGGAAGCAGCCCGCGAGGAGATCGGCTACGTGCAGCGCGGCGAGATCCGCCTCACCGTGCTGCCCGCGCCGCCCGCCCCCGTCACCATGCCCAGCGGGTGGCCGTACGACGTGGTCGCACAGATCGTGTCGGTGCGCACCGCCGAGTCCGTCGACCCCTGAGCAGATCGCGCTCTGCATTCGGCAGTCCGCCGACTGCCGTCTAGTGTCGGCGGCACTTCGTCGTAACGGACCATCTGGGGGTATCGCGCGTGGCTGGCAGCATTCTGGGTAATCGGGTTCTTCGCAAGGAAGACCCGAAGTTCCTCACCACCGGCGGCGTCTACGTCGACGACCTGCTCGACGAGCCGCTGTTGCAGGGCGCCGCGCACGTCACCTACGTGCGCTCCACGGTCGCGCACGGCACCATCCTCGGCATCGATACGTCCGACGCGCTCGCGATGCCGGGTGTGCTCGCCATCTACACCGCCGCCGACCTCGGCCTCGAGGCCGTGCCCAGCGACTTCAACCCCACCATCGCGCGCGGCATGCTGGCCAGCGACAAGGTGCGCTTCGTCGGCGAGCCGGTGGCCGCGGTCATCACCGAGGAGCGCCAGCAGGGCGAAGACGCGGCCGAGCAGGTCATCATCGACTACGACGTGCTGCCCGCAGTGGTCGACGTCGAGGAGTCGCTCGCCGGCGGCTCGCTGCTGTACGAGGCCACCGGCAGCAACGTCGTGTTCGACACGATGGTGCTGGGCATGCCCGACAACACCGGCGACGCGTTCTTCGATGGCTGCGAGGTCGTGGTGAAGGGTCGCTTCCTGAACCAGCGCGTCGCACCCTGCCCGCTGGAGGTGCGCGGCTCCGCGGTGGCGTGGGTCACCGATTCCGAGGGTGGTCGCCGGTTGCACCAGTGGCTCAGCACGCAGGGTGCACAGGGCGCGCAGGGCACCATCGCCAAGATCAACGGCGTCGAGGTCTCGCAGGTGAAGGTCATCACGCCCGACGTCGGTGGCGGCTTCGGCGCAAAGATCTCGTGCGACCCCGAGGAGAGTCTGCTGGGTGTGCTCGCCGCCAAGGTCGGTCGACCCCTGCGCTGGCAGGAGACCCGCAGCGAGTCGATGATGGTGCTCGGTCACGGCCGCGCACAGCTGCAGTACGTCACCGTCGGCGGCAGGCGCGACGGCAAGGTCACCCACTACCAGTTGCACGCCATTCAAGACGCGGGGTACTTCGCCGAGATGGGCAGCATCCTGGCGCCGTTCATGACGCGTCCGATGGCGAGCGCCGTCTACGACATTCCCAACATCGAGGTGCGCACCACCAGCGTCGTCACCAACACTGCGGTCACCACTGCGTACCGAGGTGCCGGCCGGCCTGAGGCCACCGCTGCGGCCGAGCGGGCGATGGATCTGTTCGCGCTCGAGATCGGCATGGACCCCGTCGACGTGCGTCGGATCAACCTGATCCCCAAGTTCCTCGACTCGCACACCACGGTCATCGGGCAGACCTACGACGTCGGCGACTACGAGACCGCGCTCGACAAGGCGCTCGCCGCCGCCGACTACCCCGCGCTGCGCGCCGAGCAGGCACGCCGTCGCGAGGCCGGCGACGTGCTGCAGCTGGGCATCGGTGTCAGCACCTACGTGGAGATCACCGGTGGCGTGGCACCGTTCGGCGAGCACGCCAAGATCGAGGTGCTCGACGACGGTCGCGCCGTCGTCTACACCGGCACCTCACCGCACGGGCAGGGCCATGTCACGTCGTGGAGCATGCTCGCCCACGAGCAGACCGGCATCCCGATGGACCAGATCGACGTGGTCTGGGGCGACACCGACCTGGTGCCCGAAGGCGGCGGCACGATGGGTTCGCGCTCGCTGCAGCACGGCGGCGCGGCGGTGTGGAACGCCGCCATCGAGCTGGTCGAGAAGGCGCGCAAGCTCGCCGCCAAGCTGCTCGAGGCCGACGAGGCCGACGTCGTGCTCGACAAGGATGCAGGCGCGTTCCACGTGTCGGGCACGCCGTCCATCAGCAAGGGCTGGGCCGATCTCGCGGTGGCCGCGCACGCCGAGGCCGATCTGCCGGAGGGTCTGCAGCACGCACTGTTCTTCCAGGGTGCGGCCAGCTTCCCGTTCGGTTCGCACGTCGCGGTCGTCGAGGTCGACACCGAGACCGGCAAGGTGCGGCACCTGCGCCAGATCGCCTGCGACGACGCCGGCCGCGTGCTCAACCCGATGCTGCTCGAGGGCCAGATCCACGGCGGCATCGCCCAGGGCGCGGCGCAGGCGTTGCTCGAGGAGGTGCGCTACGACAGCGACGGCAACCCGGTCACCAGCAACCTTGCCGACTACGCGTTCATCTCCGCGGCCGAGCTGCCCAGCTTCGAAGTCGTCCACATGGAGACGCCCACGCACCTCAACCCACTGGGCGCCAAGGGCATCGGCGAGAGCGGCACCATCGGCAGCACGCCCGCCGTGCAGTCGGCCGTCATCGATGCCGTCAGCCACCTCGGCGTACGCCACATCGACATGCCCTGCACCGCCGAACGCGTCTGGCAAGCCATCGCCGCCGCGGCCGGCTGACCGGATTCTGGGTCGGAATCGTCCCACTTCATCATCTGGGTCGGAATCGTCCCGGAGGACGCGCCGCCAGCGGGGTGTCGACCCTGCGACGGGTGTTCGGAGACGACGCAGCCTGAGTCGAGGGTTGCGGTGGAGGTTCAGCTGGCGGCGTCGTCTGCTGCGTCGTCTCCGACCGCGGCTAGAACCCAGGTTCGTGAGGATCGGTCTTGCCATCGCCATCGTGCGGATACCCGTGGTGATCGTGGCTATGGCGACGGCATTCGGGCTGCCGTGGTCGCTGCGAGTCGTGTTCGCCCTGGTTGGCCTCCTCAACGCGGCTCGCCTTTGGGTGTCGTATCGGCGTGCGATTTCGATTGAGACCTAGCTGCCGCTCTGCACTCTGGACAATGGCACACGCTTCGGGCATTCTGATTCCCTATGCCGGTTGCGGTGTCAAGCGGTGTGTTCGCTGGGTGCGTTCTCGGTTGGGGTTGACGCCGCTGGCGTGTGTGGTTGACGATTCTGGTCGGGGAAGGTCGCCCCGTTGATGCCGTCGTTTCGCGCCGGTTTGGGGGGCCTTCCCCTTCTTGCTGCGCCTCCGGCCGCGCACGTCGTCGGGCACCGACCAGCGTTCAGCGATGATCGTGGCCGCTTGCTCGGTGGTGACTTCGCTGCCGTCGATGTCGCAGATGATGTAGGCGCTCTGGCGGTTGATCACGGTCCAGGCGCGCTCGGCGAGCGCGGCAGCGACAACGCACAGGGCGCCGAGGTGGTTCTTGCCGCGTTCGACCATCTGGACGTAGTAGATCCGAGCCAGTTGCGGGTCTTGTTTGCGGGCGGTGTCCGCCGCGCGAACGAGGGTGGTGCGTAGCAGCGAGGACCCGGATTTGGAGATCGGTTGGCCTTTGCGGTCGCTGTCACCGGTCTCAGACGCTCGCGGGGTGAGCCCGGTGAACGAACGGAAGTGCTTGCCGGTCTTGAACCGTGTCGGGTCGCCCATCGTCGCGACCAGCGCGGGTCCACCGATGTCGGACAGGCCGGGCAGGCTGCGTGCCAAACCGGCCGGATCGACATGCGCGTACGCGAGCTCGCGGGCGGTGGCGTGCAGGTCGAGTTCGTCCATGGTGACGCGCATCAGACGGACCTCGCTGGCGATCTCGGCGGCGATCTCCGCGAACGCGACAGCCGGGTTGCCGCCATAGAGATCGAGTGCCGCGCTGGCGGCGTCGATCCACTCGAGCGCCCGGTCGCCGCTGGTGTGGCCTTTCGACGCGGCCACGATCACCGCGCCGACCCGCTTCGGACCGGCCTTGACCAGCAGGTTCGGGTCAGCCCACCGTTCCAGCACCGCCATGTCGGCGCGGGTCATCTTGCCGGTCAACGGACTCATCGGCATCACCTGACGGACCAACGCCTTGATCCTTGTCTTGTGCTCAGCGATCGCCCGCGTCAACCGGTCCGTGGCCCGCACCCGGCGATCCAACGCAGCCGCGTCGGCTTCGGGCAGCACCAGCGGACGCACCCCTGACGGGTTGACCAGCGGGATCCGCGCCAACGTGTCCGCGTCAATGCCATTGGTCCTCGCGTGCCGCGACAGATAGCGGCGCAGGTCCGCCGATTCCGCCGAGCTGACCCGAAACACCAGATGACCGCGACCGATGAAGAACACAGCGATCGGCAACCACGCCGGCCCCGGCGGCTCGATCACGACCTCCAACCGCGTCCCAGCCGAGGTGCCGGCCAGGGCCACTGACTCGATCTCGGACAGGCTCGCCACCGTCGGCACCGCCTTGCGTTTGGCCAACGTGACCCCCTCCCCGTTCAAGATCCGCACCGCGTGCGCGGACGCGATCCCTAGATCGATCCCCACCAACCGTCTGTCGCTCATCACATGCTCCTCTCGTGTCGTGTCCGATTCGCCCGGCCGTCCGGCAGCGACGCTCACCGATGGCCACGACCCCAAGGAGACCCGCACCGCGGCTCCCATTCACGTGCTGCAAACGGGTCCGACCTCCTCCGAGTCGACCCACTTCCCTTATCCGGGACGTCCGTGGCCGGGTCAGGAGTGACAATCAGATTGACGAGGCAGAACTCCAAGAGCTCCCCTCAGCTCGGTTCCCAACGTCACCACCCGAACCAGCCGGGCCGCACAATGCAACCCCCTGGAGCCCGACCACGAGGTGGATCCCCGCGCCCGAACGTGCTTACATGCTCGCCATGCCTGAATCCGACGAGGACCTGCCGCGCACGGTGTCGATTGGGCATCCGAATGTGGCTTTGATCACGCTCGGGCCGGCACTGCCCAGGACGGTTGACGGGTACGAGTTCATCGACTTTTGGGCGAGCATCGAGGGGTCCGGCTTGAAGGTGAGAACAATCGTGCGAACGATCGAAGCTGGCACCGGTCCCCTCTGCCTCAGTCAGTTCGTGTCCGAGTTGGCCGACGACTGGCGAGGGGAGCTTCCGTGTCGCGACTTCGAGTCGATCGAGCACGATCTCTCCATTGCTTGCTCGCGTGATCCGCTCGGTCACGTACTTCTCCGATTCACGCTTCGTGAGAGCTACCGCGCTGATTCGTGGGCGGCGTCGGCCACAGCCAAACTCGACGCCGGAGAAGACATGGCCGACTTTGCACGCGAGGTGCGGTCTCTGCTCGCGAGTGCATAGCTGCCAGTGAGAATGGAATCTGCCGGTTGGTATCCCGTTCGTTGCGGACGGGGGCTGTCAGGCTGATGGTTACTTCGGGGTTCGTCACGCCCCGTTCCGGAGGGCGACTCGAGTTGCTGCTC
>JAUXQB010000111.1 GCA_030685215.1 Actinomycetota bacterium | reverse complement strand
CCAGCATGACCGCGTCGCGCAACGCTCCGGTGAACAGCCGCTGCTTGCGGCCCATGTCGATGACCACACTCGCCGAATCGAGCACCACCCGCCGCACGTGGCCGATCGCCGCGGCGATGAGCATGTCGGACGGGTCGATGCGCACACCGGTGTCGGTCTCGCAACGGTTGTTCGGATTGTTCGGATCGACAGGATCCGGTTGCCCACCCAGCATCTTCTCCAGGTGATGGTGGAACAGTTCTTCGCTGACGATGATGTTGACCGTCGGAGCCACGCCGGTGGCGTCGCCGTCCATCGCGGAGGCCTTCAGGAAGATCGCGTACAACGCGTCGAACCTGCGTTGCGCCTCGGTGCGGGCCATCAACGCCGGACACATGCCGTCGCCGTGCTCCCCACGCCCGGCCTCCCAATCGGCGTACCACTCGGACCGGGCGAACGCGTTCAGGATCTCGAGCATGACCGCGCCGTTGGCTGCGCCACCGAACGCGTCGAGCAGGAACTGATTGCCGACCACCGCAGCCGTCGCCCGCCGATGCGAATGGGCACGCTCGTGTGAGTCGTGTGCACCGTCTTGGTCGGCGAGTGCTTCCCACTGGGCGAGGAACGCGACGTAGTCGTCGAAGTCGAGCAGGGTCGCCTGGCCGACCAGCAGTTCCTCGCTCGCGTCGAGGTGGTCGCGGACTCTCGGGTTCGCGACCACCGACGCCAACGCGTGCATCTGCGCCACCCCCAGCCGGCCCTCGGCTGCCAACCCTGCGGCCGTAGGGAACCGATGCAGCATCGCCCCCAAGCGCACCAACCTCGCGGCTTCCGGCCCCGACCAGTTGCACGTCGCCCGCCCCCACGCCTTCGGCGTGCGATGCCCATCGGCCAGATACGCACCCGCAAGCCACACCTGATGCACATGAGTAGCCATGATCGCTTCCTGCCGGCAGCGCTCACGATTCAACCCGCGCGTAAACACCTCCAACTCGGCAGGCGACATCGCCGCCACATCAACCTCGAGATCCACCACCGAACTCATGTACGCATCATCCCAAAAGGGTGTGACAGAGTTACCCGAGACCGAGCCCTACTCCAGCGGGGCCTGCACCTCGCGTCGTTGGCGTTCGGCGATCACGAGATCCGCGCGTCTCGCGAAGCCGAGCTTCTGGTACACGCGCACGAGATGTGACTCGACCGTTCGGCGCGAGACGAACAGCTGGTCCGCGATCTGGCCGTTCGCCATGCCATCGCCGACGAACTCGACGACCTGACGCTCGGTGGTCGTCAGGGCGTCCCAGCCCGTCGTCGGCCGCTGGGGCACACGCCGCGGACGCATCGCAACGCCCGCCGTCCGCATCTCGGCTCGCAGGCGCGCGTGAAGATGGTTCGCACGAAGCGAATCGTAGGCGGCGAACGCTTCAGTCGCGAGCCGGCGCGCCTCGACGATCGCCCCGGCGCGCGCCGCCAGAACCGCGGCATCGTGAGTGGCGCGGGCGAACTCCGCGTACCGCCCGCAGGTCCGCACCGAGTCGGCGGCCCGCGCCGCACTCGTGTGGTCGCCGGTGAACCAAGCGCCCACCCAGTCGCTGTACGCGTGCGCCATCGGCGACTCGGTGTTGTTGGCGATGACCGCGAGGTTGGCGGAGACGGTGTGCAGCAACCGGTCGTCGCCGAGCGCCACGGCGAGTCGCGCGGTGTCGGGGCTGAGGTTGATCAACATCGCCGGTGCACCCGCGGCGATGCAGGCGTGGACGACGGGCCGCAGCGTGTCGAGCGCCCGCTGCTGATCGCCCTGACCCTCCGCATGGATCGCGGCCGAGTACAACAGCCACTCCATGCCGACCGAGTTGCCGGGCACGTCGCGCCGAGCTCGTCGCAACCATTCGGCGGCGAGGGTCGGCTCGCCGCGAGCGGCGTGGATCAAGCTGCAGATCGCGTGCGGCCACGCCGTGCCGAGGCGAACGCCGAACTCGTCGGCCGACGTCAGCGCGGCGGCGATCTCGGCCAGCGCGTCGTCCCACTCGCCGCGGCGGTACAGGGTGGTGGCCGCACCGAACTGGAGGAGGGGCACGTTCCACCGCGGACCCGGCTCACGATGGGCCTCACGGATCACCTGCAGCGCTTCCTCGCCGCGTCCCATCGCGTCGAGCATCGTCGCGGCCATCATCGCCGGCCGTGAGCGCGACGATGCCCGGTCGGGGGACGTGCGCGCGATCGCAAGGCCGCGCAACGCGCACTCGAGGCCCGGCTCGTACGAGCCGTCGCGGCCGTGGAGCATCGCCCGCGCCTCGCACAGGTACAGCTCTGCGTCGGGTTCGATGGCGACCCCACTCGTCTCCATCCACTCGACCAGCGACGCGGACCGGTCGACGCGCCCGGCGAGCAACTCGAAGATGGCGAGCTCGGCGACCACCGCGAGCGCGTCGCCGTCGAGCCGCTCGAACGACGCACCGATGTCGAAGTCGTCGGGGAGTGGCTCCAGCCCGGCACGCAGTTCGCCACGCAGGTTCAGCGTGTGGCCACGCAGGCGACGCACATCGAGACGGCCGGCACCGAGATCGGCGTGCCGGTCGAGCAGGTCAATCACGTCGCTCAGCCGGCCGAGGTCTGCCAGCGTCCACCCGAGCGAGACGACCACGTCGACGAGACGCGGATCGGAACGATCCATCGCCGCAACCGCGGTCTGCAGCACGTCGGCAGCGGCAAAGGGACTGTCGCCGCGCAGCTGGAACCCGAGGTCGATCAACGAGGTCAGGTCGCTCGGATCGGCCGGATCGGCGGCGACCAGGAGACAACTGGCCACACGCGCAGGCTCTGCGTTGCTCGCGGCGAGCACGGTGGCGGCGCGACGGTTCAGCGAGCGCACCACCGGAGACGGAGTGTCGTCGATGATCGCCTGACGAATGAGGTCGTGACGGAACGCGAGTCGCCCGTGACGCTCGCGCAGCACCTCGGCCTCGGTCAGGTTGAGCAGGTCGATCACCACGTCCACGAGAGGGCGGTCGATGATCTCGGCGAGCTCTTCGGCCATGAATCCGCCAGAGATCACCGCGGCGGCACGCACGAGCAGGCTGTCGTTACCCGACGCGGCGATCGCTTCGCGAGCCAGCCGGCCACCCAGGCCACGCGGCAGGGAAGGACCCGATGTCAGTCGCAGCGATCCGTCGACCACGTCGAGTGCGTGGTCGTGGTCGAGCTCGCGCAGCAACTCGACCGTGAGGAACGGGTTGCCCGATGTGGTGGCGAGGAACTCGACGAGCGCCGGGCCGGGCGGAGCCCCCAGCGTCGCCTCGACGAGGTCGGCGATCTCGTCGGCCGCGAGCGGTTCGAGCGTCACTCGCCGCCCGTGACGATCGATCGCTGCCTCGAACCGGCCCATGTCGGCCGCTCGCGGATGGGTGCGCGCCGTCGTGATCAACACCACGGACATCTCCTCGGCGCGCCGAGCGATCGCGGCAAGTACCTCGAGGCTCGCCCCGTCGGCCCACTGCACGTCGTCCGCGAGCAGCACCAGCGGCGCGCCGTCGGACCGCTCGTCGATCGACGTCAGCACCGCGCCGATCGGATCGGTACTCCGGTCGAGCGCCACCCCGGGGAAGAATTGAGTGACACACACGAACCGGCGGCGCTGGTCGCTGTCGTCCGCCGACGCAACTCTGACGTCGCAGGAGTCACCCGCCTGTCGGAGCGCGTGGCCGAGCAACGCCGACTTCCCGATGCCCGGCTCGCCGACCAGGTGGATGGCGGCGCCGCGCCCATTCTGGAGGTCAGCGAGCGCTGCATCGATCGTCTCGAGCTGCGCACTACGTCCGACCAGCGGCGAAGGAGTCACAGCCCGAACGGTAGTGGAGTCCCCACGGAGCGCGCTCTCGTCATCCGTTTGCGTAGTCCTACGGTGTTGCCGGACTATCGCCCACGTGCAGAGTCGGACCATGAGGCTGCTGGTGTGAGCTCGCGTTTGTGGATGGCGTCGCTGGTCGTCTGCGGTCTCTTCGTCGCCGAGGACCCCGGGGTCATCGCGGTGCGCGCCGGCGTCGACGGATCGCCGAACGCTCGCCTGATGACGGACCTGGCCCTCGCGACCGCGATGGTCGGCTACAACTTCGCGGCATCCCGATTCGTGGTCTCGATCGCATCGGCACCGCGGATCCTCGACGCGATGTCGGCAGTCGACCGGCAACGTGGCGAGCGGATCGACCGCACCCGGCAGCCGATCCTCCGATTCGCCCGGAGGGTCGTCTCTCGTCTCAACCCGTTCGACCTGATCAAGGTGATCGGCGAGCGCGTCGGCCGGTCGCTCGAACGAGCCACCTCGTCGGCTCGGCACCGCCGCTTCCACCGCGTGGCCTCCGGCCTCGAGGACCTGAGCGTCGTCAACCTGCTCGGCGTGCCCGGCGCCGGACTCGCGCTCGCGTCCGGCGGTCACGGCGTGACGCGTGGCCACTCGCTGCGCCAGAGCGTGCTGTTCGTGGCCTCGTGGTTCGTCGGCATCCGCTGCATCGAGTGGTTCCTCGATCAAGCCCGGCGGCTGCCCGCGCTCGGGGCGGCCCTCACTGCGCTGTTCGGCGCGATCGGCACGGTGTTCACCACCCTCACCGACGTTCGCCGCCCGGTCGGTGCCGCTTTCGTCG
>JAUXQB010000107.1 GCA_030685215.1 Actinomycetota bacterium | reverse complement strand
CCGCGCACGCTCACGGTGAGCGACGACGGGCAGCGCGTGGTGTTCGCGCGCAGCCGCGCGGGTGACGATCCGGTGAACTGCCTGTGGGTGCTCGACATCGCCACGGGCGAGGAGCGACTGGTCGGCGACCCGATCGCGCTGCTCGGCGCGCACGACGAAGAGAACCTCCCCGCCGAGGAGCGGCTGCGGCGCGAGCGCATGCGTGAGGGCGCCAGCGGTGTCACGGCCTACGCCACCGATGTCGCCGCCACGGTCACGGCCTTCGCGCTCGCCGGAAGGCTGTTCGTCGCCGGCCTGCTCAGCGGGCACGCCCGCGAGCTGGTCGTCGACGGCCCCGTCTTCGACCCGCGCCCCGACCCGTTGGCCACTCGGGTCGCGTACGTCAGTGGACGCAGCCTGCGCATCGCCGAGCTCGACGGCAGCAGCTGGGAGCTCGCCGGCGACGAACGGCCCGAGGTCAGCTGGGGCAGCGCCGACTTCATCGCGGCCGAGGAGATGGGCCGCCACCGCGGTTACTGGTGGAGCCCCGACGGCGCTGCGATCGCGGCCGCTCGCGTCGACACCCGATCCGTGCAGCGGTGGTACATCAGCGACCCGGCCAATCCCGATCATCCCGCCCACGAGGTCGCCTATCCGGCCGCGGGCACGCCCAACGCGGAGGTCACGCTCCACGTGCTCGCGCTCGACGGCGGCAGCACGGAAGTGGTGTGGGACCGCGACACCTACCCGTACCTCGCCGACGTGGAGTGGACCTCGCCCACCCGACTGCTGCTCACGGTGCAATCGCGCGACCAGCGTTCGTTGATGGTGCTCGAGGGCGACTCCCGCGACGGCGCCACCGGCCCGGTGTTCGCCGACGGCGACCCCACCTGGGTGGAGCTGGTGCCCGGAACGCCCGCCACCCTCTCCGACGGTCAGCTGGTGATGACTGCCGACCGCGGCGGCGCGCGCCGGCTGATGATCGACGGCGTGGAGGCGACACCCGACGACCTGCAGGTGCGAGCCGTGCTCGCCGCGAAGGGCGACGAGGTGCACTTCCTGGCCAACCCGATCGACGATGCCACCGTGCAACACGTGTGGCGCTGGCGCACCGACGGCACGCTGGTGGCACTCACCGACGAGCCCGGCATCCACACCGCCGTCATCGGCGGCCCGACGGTGGTGCTGCGCAGCGCAGTGCTCGACGAGCCCGGCGCCATCACACAGGTGCTCGACGGGCCCACCATCGCATCGCTCGTTGCCGAGCCGTTGGTGCGCCCCAACATCTCCCTGCACCACTACGGACCCGACCGTCTCGCCACCGCAGTGCTGCTGCCCCACGGTCGCTCGGCCGGCGACGGCGGCCCGCTGCTGCCGGTGCTGCTCGACCCGTACGGCGGCCCACACGCGCAGCGCGTGCTCCACGCGCACAACGCCTACCTCACCTCGCAGTGGTTCGCCGATCAGGGCTTCGCAGTCGTGGTGGCCGACGGCCGAGGAACCCCGGGCCGCGGCAGCGACTGGGAGCGCGCGGTGCACCACGACCTCGCCACCTTGCCGCTCGCCGACCAGGTGACCGCGCTGCAGGCCGCAGCGCTCGAGTACCCGCTCGATCTGGGGCGGGTGGCCATCCGCGGCTGGAGCTTCGGCGGCTACCTCGCCGCCCTCGCCGTGCTCCGCCGGCCCGACGTCTTCCACGTCGCGGTCGCCGGCGCTCCCGTCACCGAGTGGCGGCTGTACGACACGCACTACACCGAGCGCTACCTGGGCAACCCGAGCGTCGACGCCGCGCCCTACGCGGCAAACTCGTTGCTGCCGCTCGCCGGCGACCTCACCCGACCACTGCTGCTGGTGCACGGCCTGGCCGACGACAACGTGGTGGCGGCGCACACGCTGCAGCTGTCGAGCGCACTGCTGGCCGCGGGCAAGCCGCACGAGGTGCTGCCACTCGTCGGGGTCACGCACATGACCCCGCAGGAGGTGGTCGCCGAAAACCTGCTGCTGCACCAGCTCGAGTTCCTCACTCGTTCGCTCGGGATCACCACCGACCACTAGGTTGCGTGCACCATGAACCAGCGCTTGAGGGACCTGTACACGCACGTGTCGGTGCACGCGACGGCCGACCGCGAGCACGAAGCCGCGCTCGAGCTGCTGTTGCTGGTCATGATGGCCGACCGGCACATCTCCACGCAGGAGATCGACGAGATCCGCCACATCAGCGACGACTCCGGATGGGAGACCGAGACGTTCTCGTTCGACCAGTACATCGGCGCCGCATCGGCGAAGGTGCGCCACGCGCTCGCGGAGCACGCGGTCGACGAGCTGCTCGACGACATCGATCAGCGCGTCGCGAGCACCGTGCTGCGCGCCGCCCTGTTCAGTGCCGCACGCGACGTCGCCGGCGCCGACCATTCGGTCGACGCCGACGAAGAGACGCTGCTGGGCCAGATCGCCGCCCGCTTCGACTGAACGACTGTTGCAGCGCCCTCAGCCGCCGAAGTACGGCTCGCCGAAGCACTCGGCTCGGCCGTAGCGCAGCAGAGCAGCGTCGCCGTCGGCGAGCACGCCGTCGATGGTGATGCCGTCTTCCAGCGAGGTGTCGCCGGTGCGCTCGATCTTCGTGTCGTGCGTGGTCCATGTGGTGCCGTCGGCGGTCTCCGCCTCGAGGCGCACGAGGAACTGGCTGCCGGCACCACCGTCGCACCACATGCCGGACATGACCGACACCGCGGCGTGGACGGGGATCTCGTAGAAGGCGCCGGCACCGTCGTCGAACTGGAAGACGCAACCATCGGCGCCGACCCCGAAGACACCGAGGTTGTGGCCGGCCGCGTTGCTACCGACGATGGCGAGCAACTCGTCGCGGTTCGTGCCCTGAGGTGCACCGAGCGAGAAGTCGACGTCGACGGCGTCGAGTGCCTGGGCGAACCCGACGCCCAGGTCGCCGAGCGCGATGGTGGACGACTCGCCGCCCGCGAGCTCGGTGCGCACGAACCAGTTCGCGCCGCTGCCGGTCTCCTCGCCCCACGACACGGCGTCGTCGGCCGCGCCGTCGCCGTTCCAGTCACCGCTGACGGCGGTGACGGCGATCGCGCTCTCACTGGGCGCCGTGGTGTCGGCGCACGCCGCCGGCGGCGCGGTGGGCGGCACCGTCGGCGCCACCGTCTCGGGCACGGTGGGCGCGACCGTGGTGGGCGCGGGCACCGTGGTGGTGGTCTCGGGCACGGTCGACGTGATGGTGTCGATCACGGTGCTCGACGGCGCGACCGTGTCGGCACCGGTGATCGTCTTCGAATCGCTGCACGCGCCGGCGAGCAGGCCGAATGCGGCGAGCGAGACGGCGGCCAGCGACGTGCGGGCGGCGATCGGCCGGCGAGTGGCGGACGGACGGGCACCCGGGCGCTGCGGGGAAGTTGACATGACTGACTCCTTCTGAGGAACAACGTAGTTGCTCGTCCAGAGCGGGGCACCGGGTGCGTCTGTCAGTTTTCTCCGGGATCCCGACGCGCCGAGGCGATTCGGTCGCGCCCGCTCAGGTCGCGGCGCACCGCGACCTCGCACAGCCCGGCGTCGCGCAACACATCGGCCACCGCGCTCCCCTGCCCCGCACCGATCTCGAGCACCAACCAACCGCCGGGCCGCAACCACGACGACGCTCCGGCGGCGATGGTGCGCACGTGCGCGAGCCCGTGGTCGTCGGCGAACAGCGCGAGCGCCGGTTCCCAGCGGCGCACGTCGGGTGCGACCTCAGGATCGTCCGGTGCGATGTACGGCGGGTTCGACACCACCACGGCCAGTTCGCCGTGCAGCGATGACGGGAGCGCCTCGAACCACTCGCCGTGCCCGAACTGCACGCCCGCGCCGGCCATGCCGAGACCCGCCAGGTTCGCACGGGCCACGTCGAGCGCGTCGGGCGACACGTCGGTGAGCCACACGTCGACGAGCCCACGCGGCAACTCGGCGGCCAGCGACAACCCGATGGCGCCGCTGCCGGTGCCGAGGTCGGCGACGGGCAGCGGGCGGCCCGGCCGCTGTGCCGCCAGCGATCGGGCGAGATCGATGGCGAGTTCCGCGACCAGCTCGGTCTCGGGCCGCGGGATCAGCACGCGCGGGTCGACCAACAGGTCGAGCCGGCGGAACGACCAGTGCCCGAGCACGTACTGCAGGGGTTCACCGTCGCGCAGCCGCGCGAGCATCGCGTCGAGGTGGGCGATGCACCGCTCGGTGACGGCGTGCGACTGCACCTCGAGGAACTCGTCGCCGAACGCGCCGCTGGCTTCCTCGCACAGCCAGCGCGCCTGCGGGCGACCGGTGATGGCAGCCGTCTCGTCGAGCAGCCGCCGCCACGAGATGGTGCCGTCGCCACCCGACGCAGGGCCGGTCACCGGTCAGTCCTGGCCGGCCAGCTGCCGCGCACGCTGGTCGGTGGTGAGCGCGTCGACCACCTCGTCGAGGTCGCCGGCCAGCACGTCCTGCAACCGGTAGATGGTGAAGCCGATGCGGTGGTCGGTGAGCCGGTTCTCCTTGAAGTTGTACGTGCGGATCTTCTCGCCGCGACCGCCACCACCGACCTGCGAGCGCCGCTCCACCGACGCCGCCTCCTGCTGCTCGTCCTGCGCCAACTTGAGCAACCGCGACCGCAGCACCACCATCGCCCGCGCCCGGTTCTGGATCTGGCTGCGCTCGTCCTGCATCGTGACCACCACACCGGTGGGCTTGTGCGTGATGCGCACCGCCGAGTCGGTGGTGTTGACGCTCTGGCCGCCGGCGCCGCTGCTGCGGTAGACGTCGACGTCGAGATCCTTGTCGTCGATCTCCACCTCCACTTCCTCCGCCTCCGGCAGCACCAGCACGGTGGCCGACGAGGTGTGGATGCGGCCCTGGCTCTCGGTAACCGGCACGCGCTGCACACGATGCGTGCCACCCTCGAACTTCAGCCGGCTCCACGCGGTGTCGCCGTTGACGAGCATCGTGACCTGGTTGATGCCACCGAGGTCGCTGTCGTCGTGGTCGAGCACCTCGACGGTCCAGCCCTTGGCCGACGCGTACGAGCGGTACATGTCGTAGAGGTCGCGGGCGAACAGGTTCGCTTCCTCGCCGCCCTCCGCGCCGCGGATCTCGATGATGACCGCGCGGCCGTCGTTCGGATCCTTGGGCAGCATCAGCAGGCGCAGCTCCTCCTCCAGCGCCGACAGCTCGGCCTCTGTCTCGGACAGCTCCAGGTCGAGTGCCTGCCGTTCGTCGGCCGTGGCCACCGCGAGCAGTTCCCGGGCAGCCTGGGCGTCGGCGCTGCGTGCGTGGTACCGCCGAACGCAGTCGACCACCGGCGTCAGGTCCTTGTAGCGGCGCGTGATCTCGCGCATGCGCGGCTGGTCGCTGGCGAGCTCGGGGTCGGACAAGCTCGCCTCCAGCGAGACGAACTCGTCTTCCACGGACTTCAGTCGATCGAACACCGGTATCGCAGGCTACGGGTTGAGCGCGACGATGGTGATGGGTGGTTGCGCCACCGCACCCAGCCGCACCTGGATGTCGAGCGCATCGCGCGACGGCACCACCACGCGGCATTCGGCGATGCCGAGCACCGCGCGCGCATCCACGGCGAACGGCACCACGTCGATGTCGACGCCGCTGGAGCACACGACGACGACGGGCGCGCCGTCGACGACCGCTGTGGCGACGCACGGCACGGCATCCTTCAGGTTCTGACGGGCGGTGGGCGGTTCGGCCGGCCGCACGTCACTGGCGCCGATGAGGCTCGGGTTCGCGACCAGCTGCGCGCGCAGCGCACGCTCCTGCGCCAGCAGGTTGAGTGGGTGCCGCGCGGCACCCGGCTGACGATGCGCGGCGACGGAGCGAACCACGTCGGCGAGCGACTCCGCGGTGGGCCGGTCGCCGTGCAGCAACTGGAACGTCTCGCGATCGTGCGCACCGACGCCCACCTCGAGGCGCACGGCACCCGTGTCGGCGTCGTCGACCACGCGGCACACCTCCAGGCCCTCCACCTCGCCGGCCAGCACGCCGTGCTCCACCACCGGCAGTGCGCCCGCCTCGACGATGGTGTGCCACCACTCCCGATGCGCGGGCGCCAGCGACGGCGCCGTCGGCACCGGCTCGGCGATCGCCGGCAGCAGCGTGCGTCCTTCCACGTGCCAGACCGAGATGGGGAACGCGAAGCCCACCGCTCGCCGAGCGAGGTGCCCGGTGGCGCGCTCGGCCAGCACGTGCAGCGACGTGGCGTCGCGGCGCAGCGCCCACGCGAGTGCCGCGCCGAGCCCGCGCTCGGGTTGCGCATCGAGCAGCACCCACGCCGCGCCGTCGACGAGCGCGGCGGCGCCCCCTCCGAAGCCCTCGGCCGGCCGCACGTCGGCCGTGCCGGTGTGGTCGCGCACCAGCGCGACGAGCTTCATCGACAGCAGCGAGGAGCGTTGTGCGGCGGCGGCGTCGGTCATGCCGCCAACGCTACCGACCGACCTCTCGGCAAGGTCAGCTGGTGAAGTAGCCCACCACGTCGACGAGCAGGTTGACGGTGCCGACGTAGTTGTACAGCTGCACCTTGCCGCCGGTACCCACCTTCAGGATGCACAGGTTGGCGACATCGCCACCCGGCCGTGGGTTCAGGCTCGACGCGTTCGGTCGCGTCTCGCCGTTCGGCCACGCAGTGACGAACGTGGCAGCGGTGGGTCCGAAGGCCGCGATGTTGATGGCGACCGCCGACACACCACTCGCCGGCACGCCGGCGACACCGGTGACCTGGATGGTGCGGATGCTGTTGGCACCCACCGGGCCGCTGCCCCCGAAGTCGGGGCGAGTGTCGAGCAGCTTGGCCGCCGGCAGCGGGAAGTGGCGACCGGGCGCGGTGGACGACATGTACCCGAGGATGTCGACGATGAAGTTCGACGCGCCGAGGTAGTTGTAGATGCTGATCTTGCCGTTGCCGCCCACCTTCGCGATGACGAGGTTGGGCACGGTCTGACCGGCCACGTAGTTGAGGCTCGACGCGTTGGGGCGGGCCGCGCCGGTGGGCCACACCGTGGCCCAGCTGTTCGCCGACGGCCCCACCGCGGTGACGTTCACCACCACCGAGTCGGCACCCGCGGGCACGCCGCCGACGCCGCGGACCATGACGTCGTAGCTGCTGTTCGGACCGATGGGTCCCGTGCGCCCACCGGTGCCGTTGCGGGTGTCGAGCGCACGGTACGGCGACACCGGCTGCAGCCGGTTGCCGGCGGTGGTGCGGAAGTAGCCGACCACGTCGACGATGCAGTGCGCGGAGCCGAGGTCGTTGGTGACGTTCACCCGACCGGCCGCGCCGACCTTGACGATGACCAGGTTGGGCACCGATCGGGTGGCGGGCATCAGCAGGTTGGCGTCGGCGGGCTTCACGTCGCCCGCCGGCCACACCGTGAAGTTGCTGGCGCCGGTGGCCCCGGTGGCGGTGACGTTGAGCGCCACTGCGGTCACGCCGCTGGCCGGCACACCACCGGCGCCGAGCACCTGCACCTCGCCGGTGGTGCCGGCACCGAGTGGCAACTTGCGAGCGTTGGAGCGCGAGTCGTACAGGCGAGCCGGCGTGACGCCGACGAAGTCGCCGAGCACGCTGGTGGGCACCGAGCCGCCGCCCACCCCCTGGCCGGGACCCTGCTTGAACAGGCCGAGGTCGGGGAAGCTGCCGCCGAGCACCGTCGACGCGCCGCCGCCCATCCAGCCGTCGAGCACCGAGGCGTACATCGAGCGGAAGTCGACGCTGTGGCCCATTCGGTCCCAGCGGTCCAGGCCGGCCATGCTGCTCTGCGCGCCGTAGAGGCCGCCCTTCACACCGGCGCCGATGACGAAGTGGTTGTTCACCGTGCCATGGTCGGTGCCGTCGGAGTCGTTGGAGTAGCTGGTGCGGCCGAACTCGCTGTAGGTCATGATCGTGACCCGCGAGCGGAAGCGGTCGTCGAGCGTCGTGAAGAACGCCTTGATCGCAGCATCGAAGTCGGTGAGCAGATCGTTGAACATGCCGGGCTGGCTGGAGTGCGTGTCGTAGCCGTCCTGGCCGGTGTCGATGACGCGCAACCCGAGGTCGGCGTTGATGAGGCGGGCCACGACGGTGAGCTTCTTCTGCAGGTCGCTCTCCGGCAGCGGGCGGGAGAAGACCGGGCCCACCTCCTGCCCGACGTCGATGACCCCGCGCACCGTCGACGCGATCGTGTCGTGCCACGGCCCGCGGCCGGCCGGGGTGGCCGAGAACGATCGCATCGCGTCGTACATCCACATGTCGTGCTCGTCGTCGCCGCCACCGAAGCCCAGGCCCCACTGCGGGATCGCCGTGCCACGCGTGTTCTGGCCGATCAGGTGCAGCGGCAGGCCGGAGCCGACGGTCGCCGCGCGGAGCAGCTCGCTGCCGCCGAGGCCGTCGAGCCAGCGGCCGATCCAGCCGGTGGTGGGCATGCCGTTGCCGGCACGCCCGTACATCCACAGCGCCATCGACGTGAAGTGGCTGAGGTCGGGGTTCGGGTAGCCGACGCCCTGGATGACGGCGACCTCGTTGCGGTCGTACATCGTCTTCAGGTAGCTGAGCCGCGGGTTGAGCCCGACCGACGAGTTGAGTTGCAGCACCTGGTTGGCCGGCACGGCCAAGGACCCGTGCTGCTGGTAGTAGGCGCTGTTGGTGTAGGGCACGACGGTGTTGAGTCCGTCGGAGCCGCCGAACTGGCCGACGAGCACCAGGATGCCGTCGGTGGGACCAATGGGGGTCGACGCGTTCGCCTCGCGGAGTCTGCCGGGCAGCATGCTCGGCAGCAGCACTTCGCCGAGTCCGCCGACCATCGCGCCGGCGCCGACGCCCCAGCCCATCAGCTGCAGGAAGCGGCGGCGGTCGAGGCCCTTGGGGTCGTTGTCGGGATCAGTGAGCAACCGGAGTGCGTCGGCTGTGGAGATGTCGGGGTCGAGCATGTCGTCGTCGTCCTTCAGGCCACGTGGAATTCGGGGGTCATCATTGCCATCGTCAGCAGGTTGCTGCTCTCCCACCAGCCCGACCAGGGCTCGTGCACTCGCTGCACTTCGACGAAGTCGATGAGAGCGTCGCGGGTCACGGTGCTGAGGCCGAGCCCGAACATCTGGTCGACGAAGTCGACGGCCTCCTCTGGGGTGCGGTCGTTGCCCACCTCGTTGGCGTTGTTCTGCCGCAGCCGCCACGTGACGCCGCGGGCGAACTCCGCGCGTGAGCCGAACACGCTGGTGTTCACCCAGTAGCCGTTGGTCTTCCATCCGGCCACGTTCGGCGGGCCGAACGGCTCCTGGCCCATGTCCTCCAGGTACCACTGCGGGTTGAGCTGCGCGCCGCGGAACCCGGTGTAGTGGTACAGGCTGACGACGTAGTCGACGGGCGACTTGACCAGGCCCTGCACCGCAGCCTGGCTGTAGAACTCGTCGTGCATCAACATCGCCTTCACCCACGGCTTGATCAGCAGGTCATTGTCGAACAGCACCTGCGCGAGCTCGTCGATCAGCTCCTGCGCGGGGTCCTGGTAGGCGAAGAACTCCCACAGCTTCTTGGTGAGGAACTTGCAGGCCACCATCTTCTTGGCCAGGTTCTCCTGCAGCAGGTAGTTGATGATGTCGGGCCCGTTCCAGTTGCGGGTCTGACCCATGAAGGTCTTCTGCAGGGTGTCGTGGTCGCCGCTCCAGAACTTGTACTGGTAGGTGTTCCAGTCGATGCCGTGCCCCGTCCACGCGCGTGCGGCCGCGGTCACGTCGTCCTCGGTGTAAGTGGGGTCGCCGTTCTCGTCGACCACGCCGATCGTGAACAGCTCCATCAGCTCGCGGGCGAAGTTCTGGTTCGGCGAGCTCTTCACGTTCTCCAGGTTGTCGAGGTAGAACAGCATCGCCGGCTGCACCGACATCGTCTGGGTCATCGTGCGGAAGTTGCCCAGCGCCGAGTCGCGGAACAGCTTGTTCTGGTTCAACATCGCCCACGCGCTGTTCACCTTGTCCCAGCTGGTGCAGAAGTGGCCGTGCCAGAACCACGTCATCTTCTCCTGCATCGGCTTGGGTGCGTCGATCATCCGGTTCGTCCACCACTGCACCGCGTAGACCCACTGCTGATAGCCCTCGCCCTCGATGTCGTGATCGATGTAGGTGGGGATGGCCACCGGACCGGAGAAGTTGAGGATGTCGTCGACGGCGTTCTCGCGCGTGACACCCACCGGCGACAGCGCGGCGATGCGGGCGGGCTTGGCGACGTACTCCGTGCGGCGCAGCAGGTGCTGCAGTTGCGCGAGATCCACTGATGCGACTCCTCAGAAGGCGGTTCGGGTGTCCATGTCAGTTATCGCCCGCGACCTCCACCGACTGAAGGCCGCGGCGCTGATTCGACCGTCAGACCTTCCACTGGCGTGCCTCAGGGAACCGTCAACTCGACCACCCTGCGGTCGGCCGGCGAGCCTTTCGTGTCGCGGCCGGACCGCCATCGCTCCTTGTGGCGCCGCGACACGAAGCACCGCGAGCTCCCGCTCGCGTCCGCACGATCGGTTCCCGGGCTGGTTCGTCCCGGGATCCGGGACGACTTCCCATGAACTTGCGTCCACAACAACTGGCGAGACCGGCGGCGCGCCCGACCTCACGTGCGCGAAAACGGCGACACCCGGCCACGGAGGCCGGGTGTCGGTGCGATTGTCGGAGTGTGCTGCTGGGTGCCGGAGCACCCGCGGGTCACTTGCCCTTGCGCTCGCCGTAGCGCTTGTTGAAGCGCTCGACGCGGCCACCGGTGTCGACCAGCTTCTGCTTGCCGGTGAAGAACGGGTGGCACTCGTTGCAGAGCTCGAGCTGCAGGTCGCCGCCGCGGGTGGACCGCGTGGTGAACGTGTTGCCGCAAGAGCAGCGCACGGTGGCGTCGGTGTACTTGGGATGGATCTCGGTCTTCATGGCATTCTCCGAAAGAAGTAGGCGGCTGAGTGTATCGGCGGTTCAGCTGAGGCACTCGTCGAATTCCGCGGCGTCGCTGACCAGCGGTTCCGCCGCCCGTGCCAGCCCGCGGCGGCCGGCGATGGCCACGATGGCGATGCCCAGCCCGCAGACGGCGAACCCGGCACGCAGCCCGACCAGCGCCACCAGCGGTGCGGTGAGCAGCAACCCCACCGGCCGCCCGGCCTGCGACAGCGCGCCGACGAGTGCGAACACCCTGCCCTGCACCGCCGGATCCACGCTCTCCTGGAACCGGGTGGGCAGGATCGCATTGACCACACCGGCCCCCAGGCCGGCCGCCAGGAACGACAGGCCCGCCCACCAGGCGATCGGCAGCACGCCGGCAACCGCGATGCCGGCTGCCGTGACCAGCAGCGCCGTCAGCGCCGTGGCCGACCGGCCCACCAGCTTCGGTGCGGCGATGAAGCCGCACACCAGACCCGCGGGAACGGCAGCCTCCAGCAACCCGAAGCCGCTGCCCCCCAGCCCCAGCGGCCCCGCCGCGAGACCGACGATCAGCACACCCACCGGCGCCACGCACAGGTTGAGGCCGGCGCCCACCACCACCAGGTCGCGCACCTCACGGTTCGCACGCACCAGTCGCCACCCGCCACCCATGCCGGTGTGGTCGGCGGCGTCGGCATCGACCACCGGCATCGGGATGCGGCTGACGACCACCATCAGGAACGAGAGCAGGAACGTGCCGGCGTCGAACCACAGCGCGGCGCCGGTGCCGGCCACCCCGATCAGCACCCCTCCCAGTGCAGGGCCGACGATGCCCGCCAGCGCACCACTGACGCCGAGCATCGAGTTGGCCTGCACACGTCGTTCGGGAGCGACGAGCAGTGTGACCGACGACATCAGCGCCGGATCGAACACCGCCGCGGCGGCGGCAGCGACGATGCTCACCGCGACGACCATTCCCACCGACAGCGAGCCGGCCCACACCGCCATTGCGAGTGCCACGCTCGTGCCGCAGCGAACGACGTCGGCGGCCAACATCAGACCGCGTCGCGAGTAGCGGTCAACCAACCAGCCGGCCACCGGTGCGGCGGCCAGCGTCGGCAACACCGTGGCCAGTGCCACCAGCACCACGACGGCGTCGGAGCCGGTGGCCTGGCGAGCCCACCAGAGCACGGCGATGCGATGGACGCCGTCGCCCACGCTCGACATCGCCTGACCGGCCCAGAGACGGAGGAAGTCCTTGTGTTGCTGCATGCCGATCATCGTGGGGGTACTCTCATTCGAATGAAAGATGTTCTTTCGAATGAGCCACCGCCGGCGGCGCCGAAGGTCGTCCGCGACCACGGCGCGGTCGACCTGCTGATGAACCTCAACGCCACTCGGCTGCTGGCCCCGTTCATGCGCGGCGAGCACACGCTGGGCTCCGCGGCCTCCGCGCTCGCCGTGCCCGCCAGCTCGCTCGCCTACTGGGTGAACCGGTTCGTGCGCGCTGGCATCATCGAGGTCACGCGTCTGCAGCCACGAGCCGGCAAGGCGGCGCCCGTCTATCGAGCCGTCGCCGCCGAGTTCCACGTGCCGCTCGACGCGATGCCGGCCGGCGCGCGCGAGGAGTTCCTGCACGGCGGGCGCAAGAAGGTGTTCACCCGCTTCATCGAGTCGGCGGAGAGAGCGGCGGGAGGCCACTTCCGCGGCAGCCTGCGGCTCACCGCCGACCCCGACGGTGGCATCGCGGTCGACGTGGAACCTGACGACGACGCACCGATCTCGGTCACCGAGTGGTGGGGCGCCATCGCGCTCACCGACGACGAAGCCGCCGAACTGCGCAGCACCCTGGAAGGTCTGGTGGAGACATTCCGCCGCGACCGCCCCGCCACCGGCAGGAAGCCGTACGTGATGGTGCTCGGTCTCACCCCGCGCGCTCGCGGGACGTGACCGGCAGCATCACATGAACGACATCACATCGACGGGGTCTTGGAGATCTCGTTGAGGAACTCGTCGTTGGTCTTGAACGTCTTCAGGCGATCAATCAGCAGTTCGAGTCCGGGGGCGGCGTTGCCGTCGGCCGCGAGGCCACTGAGCACCCGACGCAGCTTCCACACCATCTGCAGTTGCTTGCGGTCGAACAGCAGCTCCTCGTGACGGGTGCTGCTGGCATCGACGTCGATGGCCGGGTAGATGCGGCGCTCGGCGAGGCGACGGTCGAGGCGCAGCTCCATGTTGCCGGTGCCCTTGAACTCCTCGAAGATGGCTTCGTCCATGCGGCTGTTGGTCTCCACCAGCGCGGTGGCGAGGATGGTGAGCGAGCCGCCCTCCTCCACGTTGCGCGCAGCGCCGAAGAAGCGCTTCGGCGGGTACAGCGCGCCGGCGTCGATGCCACCCGACAGGATGCGACCGCTCGGCGGCGCGGCCAGGTTGTAGGCGCGACTGAGGCGGGTGATGCCGTCGAGGATGATGATGACGTCGAGACCGGCCTCGACCATGCGCTTGGCCTTCTCGAGCGCGAGCTCGGCCACCTGCGTGTGCTCCTCGCTCGGGCGGTCGAACGTGCTGGAGATGACCTCGCCCTTCACCGTGCGGCGCATGTCGGTGACCTCTTCCGGCCGCTCGTCGATGAGCAGCACGATGAGCTTCACTTCCGGGTTGTGGCGCTCGATCGCGGTGGCGATCTCCTTCATCACGGTGGTCTTGCCGGCCTTCGGCGGCGAGACGATGATGCCGCGCTGGCCCTTGCCGATGGGCGCCACCAGATCGATGATGCGCACGGTCATGTTGTGCGGATCGTTCGGCGTGGAGAGCACCAGCTTCTCGTCGGGGAACAGCGCGGTGAGGTCTTCGAACTTGCGACGGCCGCGGGCCAGTTCGGGGTCGGCGTCGTTCACCGTGTGGATCTCGAGCATCGCCGGGTTCTTCTCGTTGCGCCCCGCCGGCCGGCTGAGGCCGGTGACGTGGTCGCCCTTGCGCAGGCCGTACTGGCGGGTGAGCTTCACCGGGATGTAGGCGTCGTCGCGGCTGGGCAGGTACCCGTTCACGCGCAGGAAGCCGTAGCCCTCGTCGCGCAGGTCGAGATAGCCCGAGACGGTGACGGGCTCGAGGCTGAAGTGCTCGCCGCCACCCTCGCCGCGGTCGCCGCGCTCGCTGCGGTCGTTGCGCTCCGGGCGGTCGTTGCGTTGCTGTTGCACGGGCTGGTCGGGACGCTCGCCCGCCGGACCGTCGCCGGTGCGGTTCTTGTTGCGGCGGCGCCGCCGGCGGCGCGCGTTGCGGCTCTCGCCGTCGCCCTGTCCGTCGGCATCGCCGTCGCCGTGGCGGTCGTCGTCGCCGTCGCCGTGGCGGTCGTCGTCGCCGTCGTCGTCACCGTCGTCGTCACTGTCGTCGCTGTCGTGGCCGCCATCGTCGGCGGAGTCGACCCGCGCCGCCGGCGCAGCAGCGGCCGCGCGGCCTTGCGGCGGAGAAGCGGCGGTGTCGCCGGCATCGACCAACTCGGCCTCCCAGTCGGGCAGCGGCTCGCCGTCGTCGCCGAGCACCGCCGCGCGCTCCGCGGCCGGAGCGGTGGCCGGGGCATCGGGAGCGGGCCCGACGCCGGTGGTCTCGAGGATCTTGCTGATCAGTGTCGCCTTCGCGGCACGAGCAGTGGTCTTGATGCCCAATGCCTGGGCAATGGCAAGGAGTTGATCCTTGTCCTTGGATTCGAGCATGGATTGCTCGAGTGCTTCCGCGGCCACTGGCCACCTGCTTTCTGGGAGGAGTGGGACTCGGTCGATGTGCAGCACTGTGCTGCGACCGCCGGCGGCCCCACCGCCTGGAGATGCGACAAACCCTGCCGCGCCATCCGCTGATCTGCGAGACGCAGGCGAGCCGGTTGCAACGGGGGCGTTCGGGAACCCGAACATCCGTACTGTAGCGAGGCCCGCCAGCGACCCGCAACGCGGGCGCGGTCACCATGAGCACCCGCCGCTCGATCGCGCGTGCGAGCTTTGGCGCTGGCACGCCCACATCGGGCGTCCCACGCCCAAAGCTCGGACGAGCGTGATGCGGCTACAGGAACGTGGAACCGACGTACTGCTGCACGGCGGCGAGGTCGTTGGGCAACACCGTGAACTGCTCGGGCAGCTCGAACAGGTCGGCGAGGTGCGCCGGGAGCGGCGGGCGCACACCCGTGGCCCGCTCGACCGCGTCGGGGAACTTCGCCGGGTGGGCGGTGGCCAAGGTGACCGTGGTGCCGCGCAACGTGCCCGCGGCGCGGAGCTTGCCCACCGCACCCACGCCCACCGCGGTGTGCGGATCCAGCAGCATGCCTGTCTCGGCGTACGTTCGAGCGATGGTGGCGAGCGTCTCGGTGTCGTCGAGCCGTGCTGCCTGGAACCGACCGGTGATGAACTCGTCGCGCTGGTCGGCCTCGATCGACAGCCGGCCACTGGTGCGGAAGCGCTGCAACTGCTCGGCAGTCATGCCACCGTCGCGGCCGTTCATCTCGAACAGCAGGCGCTCGAAGTTGCTCGAGACCTGGATGTCCATGCTCGGGCTCAGCGACGGCACGACCGGCACCGCACTCATGTCGTTGTGGTTGATGAACCGCTCGAGGATGTCGTTGGCGTTGGCTGCCACGACGAGTTGGTCGATGGGTGCACCCATCCGCCGCGCGATCCAGCCACTGAACACGTTGCCGAAGTTGCCGCTGGGCACGCACACGTTGACCGGGCCGGCCAGCAGGTCGGTGAGCACCGCGTAGTAGACGACCTGCGCCATCACCCGTGCCCAGTTGATGCTGTTGACCGCGCTCAGCTGCATGCGCTCACGGAACGGCGCGTCGTTGAACATCGCCTTCACCATGTCCTGGCAGTCGTCGAACGTGCCGTCGACCGCCACCACGCGCACGTTGGGTGCCTGCACGGTGGTCATCTGCCGGCGCTGCACGTCGCTGGTACGACCGTTCGGGTAGAGGATGACGATGTCGACGTTGGCGCACGCCTTCACGCCGTCGATCGCCGCCGAACCGGTGTCGCCGCTGGTGGCGCCGACGATGGTGACCCGCTGCCCCCGAGCGCGGAGCACCTCGTCGAACATGCGACCGACCAGCTGCAGCGCGACGTCCTTGAACGCGAGTGTGGGCCCGTGGAACAGCTCCTGCACGAAGTGCTCGTCGTCGAGCTGCACCAGCGGCACGACGGCGGGATGCGCGAACGTGGCGTAGGCCTCGTCGCACAAACGCTGCACGGTGGCCGCCGGCAGATCGTCGCCGACGAACAGCTGGATGATCTGCGCGGCGCGCTGCGCGTAGGTGGCGCCGGGCATGCGCGGTGGCAGTTGCGGCCACGACTCGGGCACGTACAGCCCGCCGTCGGTGGCGAGGCCGGCAAGCAGCGCGTCGGTGAAGCCGAGTGCCGGCGCGACACCGCGTGTGGAGACGTAGCGCACGCTCAGGCGCCGATCACGCGCAGCAGGCCGCCGATGTTGCGCACCACGTCGAGCTCGCGGAGCTCGCGCACCGTGGCCTGCACCGCGGCTTCCTTGGCCTCGTGGGTGATGAACACCAGCCGTGCGTCGGGCGCGTTGCCCTCCTGCTCGGCGGCGCGGATGCTGACGTCGTGGCGGGCGAACACACCGGTGACCGCGTGCAGCACGCCGGGCCGGTCGGCCACGTCGAGGCTGAGCAGGTATTCGGCGGTGGTCTCGTCGATGGGCAGGATGGCCGCGCGGCTGAACGTGCCCAGCGCACCGTGGGTGCCGTTGGCGAGGTTGACCGCCGCGTCGATGACGTCGCCGAGCACTGCGCTGGCCGTGGGCAGGCCGCCCGCACCGCGGCCGTAGAACATGAGCGAACCGACGGCCGCGCCTTCCACGAAGACGGCGTTGTAGCTCTCGCGCACGCTGGCCAACGGGTGTGTGAGCGGCACCATCGTCGGATGCACGCGCACGCCGATGGCCCCGCTGGCGTCGGCCTCCGCGATGCCGAGCAACTTCACCACGTAGCCGAGCCGCTTGGCCATCGCGATGTCGGCGGCCGTGATGCGGCTGATGCCCTCGTGGTACACGTCGCCGGCGACCACCTTCGCGCCGAACGCGATGGTGGCCATGATGGCCGCCTTCGCACCTGCGTCGAAGCCCTCCACGTCGGCGGTGGGGTCGCGTTCGGCGAAGCCCAGCGCCTGCGCCTCGGCGAGTGCGACCGAGTAGTCGGCGCCCTCCTCGGTCATCTTGGTGAGGATGAAGTTGGTGGTGCCGTTGATGATGCCCATCACCCGCGTGATCGGTTCGCCGCGGAGGCTCTCACGCAGCGCGCGCACGATGGGGATGCCGCCGGCCACCGCCGCCTCGAAGAGCAGGTCGACACCGGCCGCGTCGGCCGCAGCGAAGAGCTCGGTGCCCACGTTGGCGAGCAGCTCCTTGTTGCCGGTGACCACCGGCTTGCCGTGCGCCAGGGCCGTGGTGATGAACTCGCGGGCCGGCTCGATGCCGCCGATCAGCTCCACCACCAGGTCGATGGAGGGATCCGTGACCACGGCCATCGCATCGCGGGTGAGCATGCCCTCGGGCAGCGTGACCTCGCGCTCCTTGCTGATGTTGCGCACCGCCACCGACACGACTTCCAGGCGCACGCCGGTGCGCGCCTCGATGGCCGCCTGCTGCTGGCTGACGAGAGAGACGAGAGGAGCGCCGACGTTGCCGCAACCCAGAACACCGATCCTGATGAGCTTCACGGCGTGCAGGCTACGAGTTCAGCGCTGAGCAACGGCAACGCATTCCCCGTTGCCCGCCCTGCGTGTGTGCACTTCCGCCCGGCATGCGGGCGCCAGCGCGCGAACGCGGAGGTTCGGGCGCCCGCGTGTGTGCACTTCCGCCCGGCATGCGGGCGCGAGCGCGCGAACGCGAGAGTTCTGTGCGCGAGGAGGACGGGTGTCGACCCTGCTGGGTCAGGAGTAGCGGCGTCGTGCGATGAGCGACACGGCCATGCCGGCGGCGACCAGCGCAGCACCGGTGATGAGGCCACCACTGGACGAACCGGTGACCGGCAGTGCCGACTGGCCGGACGGCTTGCGTACCGACGTGGGCATCACGGCGACCTCGGGCGGATCGCACACGACGCTGACGGCCACCGAGGTGGGCACGCCGTCGACCGCGACCGGCACGGCGACCAGGCCGTCGGACAGATCGGTGAAGGTGACCGCCGCAGCGGACTGCGGAGCGACGGTGAACTCGGACGACGTGGCGGTACGCGCATCGGTGACCACGAAGACGGCTTCGGCCGACGAACGCTCGTTGATGAGGGTGAGATCGAGCACGCCGTTGTGGTTGGCATCGCACTGCACGTCGGTGAGCACGTAGGCCTCACCCTCCGGTGCTGCCAGCGCCGTGGGCGCTGCGAACAGCAACCCGACGGCGACGGCACCGAGGACGAAACCACCGGCACGTTGCCCGCTCGACACTCCCGTCGAACCGCGCCGCGCACGAGGCGCTGAGAGTTCCATTGCTCGCTTCACGATTCCGTACGGTAATCCTCAAGAAACCCCACGCATAGCGTCAGATCTGAAATGAGTCGAATGACCTATGAACACCATCTGTGAAGTTTGAGCACTCTGCGCGGTGGACCTCGCGCGACTAGCGCGAGTGGTGTTGCCGCACCGCGGCGACCACCGCATCGAAGCGTGCGCGCGGCAGCACCGCACCCTCGCGTCGCACCTGCTCAGGGTCGATGTCGAGCAGCCGTTCCACCTTGGCGTAGCTGGGACGACCCTCGCGATCCCACTGGCCGGTACCCACCGCCACCTGCGAGTCGTCGGCACGCGACTTCGACGTGAGCGCCACTGCCAGCAGGTGGCTGCCGCGGCGGCCGAGCACCGCGACCGGTCGGTCCTTGCCCTGGCGCGGGTCGTCCTCGTAGGGCACCCACGTCCACACCACTTCACCGGGATCGGGGTCGCCGTCGAGGTTCGGCGAGTACTCGAACTCCGGCGCAGCCCCGCTCCGGTCGCGCGCCGGCACCTCGGGAGCGGCCGCCCGACGCGACCGCGGGCGCAGCCGGTCGACGATCTGACCGATCAGCCCACGTCGCACTGCACCAGGTCCTCGAACGTCTCGCGCCGCACGACCAGGCGCGCGGCGCCGTTGCCGACGAACACCACCGGGGGCCGAGTGAGCTTGTTGTAGTTGCTGGCCATGCTGTGGCCGTAGGCACCGGTGACGGGCGTCGCGAGCAGGTCGCCCACGGCCACTCCGTCGGGCAGGCCGGCATCGAAGATGAGCACGTCGCCGCTCTCGCAGTGCTTGCCCACCAGACGCGCGCGGGCCGGCCTCGGTGCCGTCACGGCGCGCGGCAGGAACGCCTCGTACCCGCTGCCGTAGAGCACCGGACGCGGGTTGTCGCTCATGCCGCCGTCGACGCTGACGTAGGTGCGCACGCCAGGGATGTGCTTCACCGTGCCCACCGTGTAGAGCGTGACGGCAGCACCTGCGACGATGCTGCGACCGGGCTCGACCGACACGTTGCTCCGCACGCCGAGCGCCTGACACGCGTCGAGCAGCACGTTGCCCCACTGGGTGATGCTGGGTGCCTCCTCGCCTTCCACGTACGGCACACCGAGGCCACCACCGAGCACCAGCTCGGGCAGATCGAGCGGGATGGCGAACCCCGCCATCACCTCGGCTGCCTTCGCGAAGTTGGAGGCCTCGAACACGTTGCTGCCGATGTGGCAGTGCACGCCGTCCAGCTGCACCGACGGCGAGCGGCGCATGCGATCGACGGCACGGTGCGCGTCGCCGTTGCCGAGGTTGAACCCGAACTTGCTGTCGTCCTGACCGGTGGCGATGAACTCGTGGGTGTGCGCGTGCACTCCGGGCGTGATGCGCGCGAGCACCTTCGGCGCGGGCAGCCCTTCGGCGTGGAGGGCGTCGAGACGGTCGAGCTCGTCGAAGCTGTCGACCACGATGTGGCGCACGCCTTCGGTGATGGCCATGCGCAGTTCGGCGACGGTCTTGTTGTTGCCGTGCAGCGCGACTGCGTTCGCCGGAACGCCGGCCCGCAGCGCCACGTACATCTCGCCGCCGCTGGCCACGTCGAGGTGCATGCCTTCCTCGTACGCGAGTCGGGCCATGGCGGTGCACAGGAACGCCTTCGTGGCGTAGTAGGCGCGCCCGGGACCGAACGCTGCCACCGTCTCGGCGCAGCGTGCGCGCAGGTGCGCCTCGTCGTACACGAACAGCGGTGTGCCGTACTGCGCCGCGAGCTCGGAGAGGTCGCACCCGCCGATCGCGAGCGAACCGTCGGCCTGCACCGATGCGCTGTCGGGCAGCAGTGACAGCGGCACCGGGTTCACATGCGCTCCGGGGCGTCGATGCCGAGCAGCGCGAGACCCTGCTCGAGCGTGCGGGCGGTGAGGTCGCACAGCGCGAGGCGGCTGTCGCGAGTGGCTTCGTGGCCCTCCTTCAGCACCGGGCACGCCTCGTAGAACGCGGTGAACGCCTGCGCGAGGTCGAACAGGTAGGTGCACAGCCGGTGCGGGCTGAACTTGTCGAGCGTGTCGTGCACGGCCGAGTCGAACTGCAGCAGCTGCAGCGCGAGCGCACGCTCCTGCGGCTCGCCGATGACGGGCACGACCTGACGCACCGATGCCCGCTCGACTCCGGCCCTGCGGAAGATGCTGCAGATCCGCGCATGCGCGTACTGCAGGTACGGCGCGGTGTTGCCGTCGAACGCGAGCATGCGATCCCAGTCGAAGACGTAGTCCTTGATGCGGTCGCTGCTCAACTCGGCGTACTTCAGCGAGCCGATGCCGATGCTGTCGGCGAGCCGGGCCTGTTCGTCCGCCGGCAGCTCGGGGCTGCGCTCGGCGACGATCGCGCGACCGCGTTCGATGGCAGCGTCGACGAGGTCGAGCAACATCGCCGGTTCGCCGCTGCGGCTCTTCAGGATCTTGCGATCGTCGCCCAGCACGTTCCCGTTGTTGACGTGCACCGCACGCGCCGGCGGTACCAGCACGCCGAGCATCTCGGCCGCCTTGAACACCATCTGCAGGTGTTGGCTCTGCGGTGTGCCGATGCAGTACACGAGCAGCGTGGCGTGCAGCCGCTCGACGCGATCGAGCACGCAGGTGATGTCGCTCGTGGCGTAGTTGAACCCGCCGGTGCGCGCCTGCACGATGAGCGGCAGCGGCTCGCCCTCGCGGTTCGTGAACCCCGGCACCCACACAACCTTGGCACCCTCGCTCTCGGCCAGCAGACCCGCCTGGTCGAGCCGTTCGAGCATCGCGGGCATCATCGGCTGGTAGTAGCTCTCGCCCACGATGTCGTCGCGCCGCAGCAGCACGCCGAGCTTGCCGTACACCACGTCGAAGTAGTCGGCCGACTTGTCGACCAGCTTCTGCCAGATGAGCATGGTGGGCGCGTCGGTGCGGCTCTGCAGCAGCGTGACGCGCCGGCGAGCGCGATCCTTGAACTCTTCGCTGGCATCGAACTTGGCCCGCGCCTGGCGATAGAACGCACTGGGGTCGGAGAGGTCGATGGTGAGGTCGGCATCGACGCCCCCGAGGTCGACCATGTGCTCGATGAGCATGCCGAACGGTGTGCCCCAGTCGCCGATGTGGTTCTCGCGGACGACGGTGTGGCCGACGAACTCGAGCATGCGAACGAGCGCGTCGCCGATGACCGTGGTGCGCAGGTGACCGACGTGCATCTCCTTGGCCACGTTCGGCGCCGAGTAGTCGACCACGACGATCTCGCGTGTGGCAGCGCGCACACCGAGGTTCGGGAGGGTGGCCGCCTCGACGAGCTGCTCGGCCAGGAACTGCGGCGTGAACGTGAGGTTGATGAAACCGGGGCCGGCGACCTCGACGAGACTGCACGCGCCGTCGAGCAACCCGGTGGCCACCGCAGCTTCGGCGAGCTCGCGCGGGCTGCGGCCGACCTGCTTGGCGAGGGCCAGCGCACCGTTGGCCTGCGCGTCGGCGCGATCGCTGGGCCGCACCACCGGATCGATGGTGTCGGCCGCGAGGCCGGTGACCGACGCGAACGCGTCGCGGAGCGTGGCGGCAATGGTGGAGAGCGGATCGGCCATGGTGAACCGATGGTACCGGTCACCTCTGCGACCGCCCCCACCAGTAGTTCGCTACGTGTTGGCGAGCAACCAGTTGGTCTCGCCGATGGCGAACAGCACACCCGGCCGCATCGCGCGCAGCACGGTGGTGAGGTTGGTGATGCTCAGCGACACACACCCTGCCGTCGGCTTGGTGTTGTTGTTGCCGTCGTAGCTGAACCGGTGCAGGAAGATGGCCGACGCGTACGGGATCTCGCCGGGCGCGTCGCCACTCACGTTCGGTTCCATGTTGGCGCCGATGAGCGCGGCGTGCTGGTAGGCGCCGGTGATGTTGGGCAGGTACTCGTCGCTCCCGTTCGCGCAGTTGGCAGCGGATCGTTGCACGAGGTGTCCGTAGTCGGGGTGATTGGGGGTGGCACCGAAGCAGTCGCCGGTGCGCACACGGCGGTAGGCGCCGGCGTTCACGCCGGGATCGGCGGAGTTGCCGAAGAAGCTGAACCGCTGGCCGTCCCACGCGGTCATGGTGGCGAGCGGGAACACCCCGGCGGGCGTGGTGCCGTCGCCGCTGCGTCGTTGCAGCAGCGGGCGCACGCCGTTGCGACCCACGCGCGCGCTCATTGCGGCGCCGCACACCCAGCCCTGCTCGCCACGCTCGGCCAGCTGCACGGTGCCCGTGGTGGCCGTGGCGCTGTTGGTGAGCACCACCACCACTTGCGTCGCGCCCTGGTGCAGGCCGATGTTGAACGCGATCTGCTGGCAGGCCGTGGCGGGCTGCGGGCCCTTCGTGCGCTGCGAGGCGACGTTGGCCGCCGCCGGACCGCCCACGCGCTCGATGGCCTGCGGCTGCAACGCCCTCTCCCGATCGGGTGCCGGGCCGGACGCGGCCACGGACACGACGGCCGCGGCGACGACGGCGGCGACGCAGATGGTTCTGATGGCGGTGGTCGACATGCGCATGTGATGTTGCCGTTCCTTCACTGCCCGACCGCACTGCCCGACCCGCAATCCTACCGGCCCGTCGCGCCACGACCGACCCGCCTCACCGCCGACCGACGAACTGTTCGTGCATCAAGCGCTCTGAGTTCGGTTGGCGCGAGATCGACGGCCGGGACGACATGCACGCCGAGTGGCAGATCTGCATGGGCTGGCATCTCGATCACCTCATGCCCGTACCGGAAGATTCGCAGTCGGGGCATGACGTGAACGGTGATCACAAGGGGCCTCAGGACCCGACCCGAGTGGCCCGAAGCGCGCTGCGTTGTCCACCGACCCATCGACAGCGACGCGCCAGCGCGGTCCTGACCAGGCGGTTCAGCTGAACCGCCCACAACGGCACTTCCGAGCGAACGACGAGGCGTCGCGTGCGCTGTGGCCCGTCCAGCGAGACAGAGCGCACACGACGTACGGCGGCTCCTCCGAGGCAGCGCCGATTGCCCGAGGGCGGGCAGACATGTCCAGCGTCCTATCGGCCGTTCCGAGCGACGAGTCTGGACAGGAATCGTCTCGGAATCCGGGACGATTCCTGTCCAGAAGGTTGAACGAGACGATTCCTGCCCAGAATCCAACCCGATCCGAGTGCCCACTCTGGCGCTCCGCCCAAGCGTGCGCACCTCCAGCTGTCGAACCGTGGAACGAGGAGCACAGTTGCGCGCTCAACCGTTCGCGCGCCACCAGTCGAGGAGGAACTGAGCGGCGGCGGCGTAGAGGTCGGCGAACTCGGGGTCGTCGGCCGCGGCGTGCAGGCACGCGAGCGTGTACTTCACCAGGTGCGCGTCGTGGTGCATCGACGCCGCGGCCGCCAGTTCGTGCACGTCGATGTGCGATCGGCCGCCGTCGGACGGAGCGATGCGTTCGGGAAGCGGCGCTCGCCCGAACGCCAGCCGGAACCCGAGCGCGTACGTGCTCGCCACGGCGAGCGCGGTCCGCGCTCGCACGCCCGCCCCGGCGAGTGCGAGCACGCCCTGCGGCATCGTCATCGCGTGGCTCCAGCCGTACGGAGCGTGGGCCGGGTCGTCGTGCAGCATGCTCCAGGCGGCCACGCGGGTCAGGGTGTGCAGCGCGGCCGGCACGTGGTACCGGTCCGCCAGCAACGGCCCGAGCAGCCGGTCGGCCACGCCCGGCTGCTGCGCCTGCGTCATCAGTGGATGGATGAAGTCGCTGCCCGGTCGGCCCAGGTACGGCGCCGAGCGCAGCGCGTCGTACAGCCCGGTGGCATCGCCGCGGCCGGAGTGGTTCCGGTACCACGACACCTGCCAATCCGGATGCGAGGCGAGTGAGCGCAGCGGTCCCCGCAACAACGTGGGCGACAGACCCGTCGCGGCGCGATCCCGCAGGAGGAGCGCGAGGCCGATGGGCGCGTGCCCGGCGGCGGCGAGTGACGGCACGATGGCTTCGCCGAAGGCGCCGACCACCTCGGCGGCGCTCATCGTCGGGAGTGCTGCAGACGCGAGTGCGTCGACGCGATCCGCATCGCCAGCGGCCAGTGCGTCGATCAGCGCGGCCGGCCGGCCGTCCGCCATCAGCACCTCCATCGGCGTCGGCATCGGCTCCACCGGGTCGCCTGCTCGCTCGTACTCGTCGGACAGCCACTCGATCATGCCCAACGCGGCCTCGCGGTCGTCGGCGCGGAGGTACCGCAGCAGGTGGACTCGCGCCATCAGCTCCAACGGAGCGTGCAGCACGAACGAGTCGGCCGGAGCCGCCTTGGCGACCGACACGCGGGCGACGGCGCGGTCGACGAGCTCGCGGGCGGAGGTGGTGGAGCGAGTGGAGATGTTCGACATGCTCGGTACTCTCCACCTTCAAGTTCTGTTGAAGTCAAGCTCGAATTCGGAGGCACACCGATGGCGTCCCCCACACCGTTCTCGAAGCAACCCCCCAAGCCGTTGCCGAAGCTGTTGACGATCGGCCAGCTGGCCACCCGCGGCGGCATCGCCGCGAGCGCGCTGCGGTTCTACGAGTCGCAGGGATTGCTCGAGTCGACGCGCGCCGAGAACAACCAGCGCCGCTACCACCGCGACACGCTTCGCCGTGTGGCATTCATCCGTGCGGCACAGACCGTGGGGTTGAGCCTGGAGGAGATCCGGAAGGCGATGGACAGCCTTCCGAACAGCCGCACGCCCACGCACGACGACTGGCAGGCGCTGGCCACCGCTTGGAAGGCGCAGCTCGACGAACGCATCAGGCTGATCGGACGCCTGCGCGACGACCTCGAGTCGTGCATCGGCTGCGGCTGCCTCAGCATGGAGACCTGCCCGGTGTACAACCCGAGCGACATCGCGTACTCCTTGGGTCACGGCGCGCAGTACCTGAAGGGCCGCACCCCCGCCGACGCTGGCGTCGACGTGTAGCAGGCACAGTCGTGTCGCACCGGCGACCTGCAACCCGCTGCTGCGCTCGCGGCTTTGGTCGCTATCGTGGCGCGGTCCTCGGCGTCGCCGTCGCAGGACCCCCGCCCTCGTAGCTCAGGGGATAGAGCGTCGGCCTCCGGAGCCGGATGCGCAGGTTCGAATCCTGCCGAGGGCACGGACGCGTCGAGCTCCCCACGTGACTAGGGTCGTGCTGCGGCACGGGGGCCGCCACGGGGAAACGAGGCACTGATGACCACTCCGCACCTTCCTGGACGGTTGGGCAACGACGATCTGACACTGGCCAGCGAT
>JAUXQB010000098.1 GCA_030685215.1 Actinomycetota bacterium | reverse complement strand
CCGGGTCGTGGTGGAACAGCAGCACGCGACCCACGGCGCAGTGCGCCGCGAGCGTGACGCAGTACTGCGCCGCGGCATGCCCCCACGAGGCCCGACCCGGCAGCTCGCTGGTGGTGTACTGCGCGTCATGGATCAACAGATCGACGCCGCTGGCGAGCTCGACCGCCGCCGGGTGCAGCTCGCCGAGACCGTCGGCTCCCGGGCCGAGGTCGTGCGGGGAGTGGTCCGACAGGTATGCGACCGACGAGCGGCCGTCGCTCACCCGGAGCCCCATCGTCCGACCACCCTTGTGCGGGATGTCGCGGGCCATCACCGTGAACGGCCCGACGTCGAACGTTCCACTCCCGTAGGTGGAGAACTCCCAGGCACCGCCGAGATCGGAAGGTGTGATGGGGAACAGCGGAGGCGCCATCAGGCGACCGAGCAGCTCCGCGGCGCCGACGCCCTGGTCGGGCACCATCACGTGAACGCGTGCATCGGGCCGATCGCCGGCCGCGAAGAACGGGATGCCCATCACGTGATCCCAGTGGACGTGGCCGAGCACGATCGTGCCGTCGAAGGCCGCACCGTCGAGCAGCGTCGAGAGGTTCCGGAGCCCAGTGCCGGCATCGAGCACCAGCGACGGTGCGAACCCGTCGACCCCGATCGCAACGCACGAGGTGTGCCCGCCCACCTGTTCGAACTCGTGGCCGGGAGTGGGAGACGACCCTCGGACGCCACAGAGGTGGACCTGCACAGGCGGAGCGTAGCCTCGAAGCCGAGGGCACCGACCGACCGGGCCGGTTCGGCCAGGAATGCAACCGCCCGGTTATGGTGCCCCGATGACCACGGGTGAGCGACGCCGAGACGACGAAGCGGCGTTCGTCGGCCGGCTTACCGCGCTGCTCGACGCCACGGCGCTCACCGCGGCACAGCAGTCGGCCATCCTCAGGTCCACCGCCGACACCATCGAACAGCTCGGGCACCCGCCCGCACTGCGCATCGTCCCCTTCACGCCCGGCCGGCGCCCCACCGACGAGCTCGCGCACCCTGGTCTCGGTTCCAGCGACTGCGCGGCGATCCGAACGGGCGACGGCACGGTGACGAATCGGGCCATCGTCCTGTTCGACATCGGCGACGCGGCCTCCGCACTCGAGGTCGACGCGACGATCCGGTTCACCGACGACAGTCGTACGGTGCTGGGCGAACCGTTGCCCAACTGGAACCGGCGCGTCGTCCCGCTCGACGACGACGGGCAGCAGCGACGGCAGCAGATCGAACTCCACCCGGAGATCGACATCGCACCCGAGGAGTGCGGGTTCGTCCACGGGTTCCTGCGCACGGCGGTGGTGAGCCTGCGAGCCACCCGCGACGGCGTTCCGGTCGCCGGCGACGAAGCGTGGCTCGACGTCTGCGACGTCAGCAACCTCGGATCGCTGTACACCCGCGTCGTCGAGCGCATCGTGGTCGTCGACACCGCTCGGCAGGCCGCGGCGGCCGGCGTCGCCGATCCGGGCGCGTCGTACCATCCGTGGTTCCCGGTGCTCACCATCGGCGGCGACAAGGCCGCGCTGTACACCAGCGCACTCGTCGACGACATCGTCGCCAAGCAGCGGCATCTCTCCGATCCGGCGTGGCTGCTGCGGGTGGGCGTGTATCTCGAGCTGCTCACCTGCATCGGCATCTTCGAAGCCGTGCGACCCGACCTCGGCGACGTGCTGACCGCCGACGAGCGACTCGCCTACGAGGAGAGCGACGCGTACCGGGAGATCCGCAACCGCGTGAACGTCGACGGATGGCGGACCATCTGGGAGATGCGCAAGATCGCGTTCCAGCGAGTCGGCGTTCCCCGCGCCGGGCCGGTCTCCGCGCTCAACCTCCTGCAGAAGAAGCGCGCGACGCTGGCCTTCCTGCACGTGCACCACGACGACCTGAAGCACGCGATCGAGCTCGCCGGCCCCAACCACCACAACGCGCAGGAGACCTGGCAGCGCGTGTTCCGCGACGCGGAGCGGGCCGTGCTGCGCAAGACCGACGCCGTGTTCCCCGAGCTCGCGTTCCTGCCCAGCCAGATGCGACAGGTCGTGCTGTGGCAGCAGCACGGCATCGCCGGCCAGCAAGGCCTGTTCCCCACTGCCGTCACGCAGTACCGCGAGTCCATGAACATGGTGGCCGACTGGGCGAAGCAACGCGGGTTGATGGACCACACCGGCAACGAGTGCGTGCCACTGCGGGCGAGCGTGCTCGATGCGTTGATGAACAACCCGCCGCGCGTCGCAGTGCTCCAGCGAGGCGACGGATACGCCGATGTCATCGACCTCGAGGCATCCGCATCACAATCCGGCCGAGCGCGCGAGGAACCCTCCACCGCCGACTTCGAGGCGCTGCTCTCGGAGGTGCCGATGCTGCAGATGCTCTCCGCCGACGACCTGCGCGCCCTCTCGCTCGTCGCGCGACCACTGCTGGCGATGCCCGAGGAACGCATCGTCATCCAGGGCACCGAGGGCGACTCGCTGTTCGTGATCGCCGACGGAGTGGTGGAAGTGATGCTTCGCCGCGACGGCGTCGACACCTCCGTCGACACCATGGGGCGCGGCGCCGTGTTCGGTGAGATGGCGCTGCTCACCGGCGAGCGACGCAACGCCACCGTCCGCGCCGTCGACACTGCCCTGCTGTTCGAGATCGGCAAGCAGCAGTACGAGCCGCTGCTGCAACGGCATCCGGAGTGGCTCGACGACCTGGCAGCGATGATGGACGACCGCCTCCGCCGACGCGGCATCCGCCTCGCGGAGCACGACCGCTCGCACGGCTCGATCCGCGAGCGCATTCGTCAGCGGTTCCTCGCGCCCACTCGCTGACCGGCGACACATCGCAATCGTGATAGAGAAGGCACCGCATGCTCGACGGGGGTCGGGAAGGGGCGGCGATGTGGGAAGCAAAGGTCACTGAGGTCGCCATCGGGCAGATCCGCGGCCTGGTGTCGCCGAGCGACGCCGAACGCACGGCCGCGTTCGAGTTGTTCGTCGAACTCGCCAGCCGCACCACGACCACGCCACTGACTCCCGACACCGGGGTGATCCGCGAGTCGCTCGACAGCCTGTACGGCTTCTTCGGCATCACTCGCGGCATCCTGCGTGAACACGGCTGCGACGTCGCGAAGAGTCGCAACGACGGCAACCTCACGCTGGCCGCCATCGCGCTGCGCGTGCTCAACGAAGTGATCCGCCCGTGCATCACGCGCTGGCATCCAGAGCTCACCTCGTGGGAGGAGCAACGCGCCGCCGACGGCCACGGCGCCACCAGCATCGAATGGGAACGCCAGTGGCCGCACGCGACCGAATGCCGCGCGGACCTCAATGCGTTGCGCGCCCAGGTGCGCAACTACATCGACAGCCTCGCCCGCATCGCCGGCACACCTTCGCTCACCGACCTGATCGTGCCACCACCTGCCAGCGGGCCGCTCACTCCGGTGGTGCTGTCGGAGCCCGTCGCGCCACCGTCGGGCGCACAGCCGCGCACGCAGATGGTCCGCTGGTTCCACCCCGTCGAGGGCTTCCACAGCATGATGGCGCACCGGCGCGGCGACCCCGTTCGAGCCGGCCGCTCACCGGCAGGCGACAACACACTGCACCTCATCGAACCGACACCGGGTGACGACGGCTGCGTGTGGCTCGACTACGTGAGCGACCTCGGCGACGGCATCGACCCCACCCTCGCGGTGGCATGGCAGCTCACACGCGACAGCATCGAGCTGCCCGACGACCCCCACCACGAGCTGCCCGCGCCGCGCGGCGATCTGCGCAGAGGGCAACTGCTCGTGATGGGCGGCGACCAGGTGTACCCGTACGCCAGTCGCGAGAAGTACCGCCAGCAGACCGAACTGCCCTACCTGCTCGCCGCGCAGGCGCAGACCAGCGATTCCGCCGTGTCGCCCGGCACCGCGGCAATGGTGGCCATCCCCGGCAACCACGACTGGTACGGCGGCATCTCGACCTTCGACGAGGTGTTCGTGCACGCCGACGAGTTCGCCGGCCATTGGAACGCGGCGCAGACCGAGCGATGGTGGGTGGTGCGGCTGCCGCACGGCTGGTGGATGTGGGGTCTCGACACTGCGCTCGACAACACGCTCGAAGCAGCGCAGGCCGACTACTTCACGGAGGCGTCGGCGATGCTCGCGCCCGGCGACCGGGTGATCCTGTGCTCGCCGGTGCCGCTCTGGCAGCTGCGCCAGAAACGAGAGCGGGAGTACGCCGCTCTGCGCCAGACGCTCCATCGACTGGTGATCGCACGCGGAGCCACCATCCCGTTGTTCCTCGCCGGCGACTCGCACTTCTTCGCGCACTACCGACGTGTCGACGGCGTCGCCACGGAGGACCACATCACCGCCGGCGGCGGCGGCGCATTCCTGCAGCCGACGCACAACCTGCCGGAGCAGGTGCCCTACGAGCGTGGTGCCCCCGACTTCAAGCTCACCACCCGTTGGCCGCGTCCCGTCGACAGTCGCTCGCTGGCGACCAGCCTCGGTGGCATTCGCGACCGACAGTTCCGGTGGTTGTTCGTGATCATCGGCGCGGTGCACGCGCTGTTCGGAGCATTGATCACCGTGCGCGCCGGGTCGCTCGGCGACGTCACCGACCCCGCCGAGAGCGCAACCGATGCCGCGCGTTGGGTCGTCGGCGCGTGGCCCGGTTGGCCCCTCCTCCTGCTGCTCGTGGCGGCGATGGTGGTGGCAACGGTGCCGAACAGCGGTGAGTCGCAACTGCAGCAGGGCGCGAAGAAGTTCGGGTTCATCCACGGCATCGCGCAGGTAGGGATGTTCGTGGCCGTCGCCGCATTCGGAAGATGGGTGGGGCCGCAGGAGTGGTGGTGGCACTTCCTGCTGGTGCCGCTGATCGGTGGGGTGTTGTCGACCGCGCTGTTCGTCGCGATGGTCCGCTGGACCAACCGCCACATCCGCGCCGACGACACGCTGGCGTTCTCCTCCAGCCACCTCACCCGCTACAAGCACTTCCTGCGCATGTGCATCGACCCCGAGGGCACGCTCTCCGTCTACGCCGTCGGCCTCGATCCCGTCGGCGCCGGCTGGTACGAGGCGCTCACCACCGCGGGCGCGGTCATCCCGCCCTTCGACCCGGCCGGTGCGCCGAAGCTGCACTACGTGTGGGGGAAGCGCTTCCCCCCGGCCACACGCACATGACCGACCCCGCGCAACCATTGGTCGTCGACGTGGTCTGGTTCGCGGACCACGACGGCAACACGGTGCACCCGGTGGCCGAAGCGGTGTTCCGTCTCCTCACCGGCGATCCCGACGGACGCACCTCCACACGCATGGGAATGCCGGTGCACTTCCGCCGGCTCACCGCCGCCTCGCCCACACTCGCGCCACAGACGTGGCCGGCGGCCGACCGTCGCGCATTGGTGATCGTTGCCGATGGGGCATTGCTCTTCGAGCTGACGGCGCGCCGCTCACCCGTGCGCGACACCCTCGAGCAACTCCTCGGGCATGCGCGTGAGCACGGCTGGCTGCTGCTTCCCGTGGCACTCGACCCAGGCGCACTCGGCAACGCGCTGCTC
>JAUXQB010000094.1 GCA_030685215.1 Actinomycetota bacterium | reverse complement strand
CTCGCTTCGTGACGTACCGAACTCCTGACAAGAACAAGACGAACATGAACGTCAACCGTTGGATCCGAGATGAAGTAGCGACCGCGGGCGTCGAGGTGACCGTCGACTGCGTCCACGAAGCCGAGTTCACTCAGATGCTGCAAGAGAACGAGATCTTGGACCTACGCCATCGGCCAGCCCGTCTGTTCGTCGAGAACCTGCTGCTGGTGCGGTACTGGCGGCAGGGGATGCTGGTCCAGAACCTCTAGCGGTGATCCACCCGGCCAAGACGGGAACACGAACGAGCCAGATCAGGAACGACGACCGACGAGTTGGCGGTAGAGGTTCACGGTCTCGGTGGACGGTTCGCATTCGAGGACGTTGAGTTGGTGGGTGAGCTCGTTGAAGGTGGCGTGGATGGCTGCGGTGTTGGCGGCGCGGTGTTCGAGTTGCATGCGGAGTCGGTATAGGTCCTCGTGGCCGGGGACGGCTTTGAGGCCTTGCACGAGCGCGAAGCGGGCGGTGGTGAGGTCGGCGGCGTCGCAGGCAAGTCGGTACAGGTCGCGGGCGGCGTTCAGGACATGGTCGTGCGTCTGGACGTTGTCTTGGGTGGCGTCGGCCCATTCGTATCCGCCGTCATCGAATGGTTCGCCGTGCACGAGCGTCAGCGCGTCGCTGAGGAGTTCGATGGCTTCGTTCGACGCTGCGTCGCGGGCACGGGCGGCTAGGGCAATGAACACGGCGACATCGGTCATCACGCTCGGGTCGAGTCGGACGCCGGCGTCGGTTGCGGTCGACAGCAAAGGGCTTCCGGTCGGTGACGTGCCGAGGGTGTTGCGCAGGTCGGAGAGTTTGTTCGAGAACGTCTTTCGCTCGCGTGCCTCACCGCCCCAGACGGCGTCGAGGATTCGCGACCTCGACACTGTTCGGCCGTTCTGACAGGCGAGGTAGACGAGCAGGCGAAGTTTGAGGCCTTGTATCTCGGGACGGTCGGGCACGACTGGCCGCCCGAGGACGCGGACGAGCAGTGCGGGTTCGGGTCGGCACCACTCGTCGTCGCCGTTGTCGGAACACGCGGAATCGAGGAGGCTGTTCTGGACAAATGCGGTGCTCGGTTCGCTCGCTGGCGCCAGCGCTACGTCAGTGGGCCGCTGCTCGGATTCCCGTACGAGTTCGTCGGTGAGCGGTTCGTCCGCGGACGCGTCGTGTTCGTGGTCGAGGAGCACGGCGATCTCGGCGGCAGTGTCTCGGGGGACGCCGACGGGCGTGATGAGGATCGGGTCGGTGCCGATGCCGTGGAGGACCGCGGAGCCGTAGCCGTCGAGAACGAGGCGGGCACCGGCGTGTCCGATGTCGGAGCTGAGGATGACGGCTGCCCCGTGACGAGGCACCACGCAGGCCGCGATCTGTCTCTGTGTCTCGAGTTCGATGTCGCCACACACCACTACGTCCGTTGAGAGACCGAGCACCGGGTTCTCGCCGAGGCGACGGTGGAACAGCGATACGTGTTCGTCGAGGAGGTTTGTGACTTCGTGGGCTCTGGCGGTGAGCAGTCCGATTGCTTCGTCGGGATGGACGTGCGCGACTCGTTCGAGGTGTTCGACGCCGTCGACTCCGCTACCGACGGTGAGCACGCTGGCATCGGCGAGGTCGTCGCCGGCCCCGAGTTCGAGCACGACCGC
>JAUXQB010000092.1 GCA_030685215.1 Actinomycetota bacterium | reverse complement strand
CAGCAGCGCCAGCGCGGCCTGGCCCAGTGCGAGCCCGACGAGCGCGCCACCCACCACGTCGCTGGGGTGGTGGATGCGCACGTAGGCGCGACTGGTGCCGACCACACCCGCGAGCGTGAACCACACGGGCGCGGTGGCGGGGCCGCCGAACGAGGTGAGCACCGTGGCGGCGAAGAAACCGGCGGACGCATGGCCGCTGGGGAAGCTGCTGGTGGACGGCTTGCGCACCGGGAAGCGCGGGTCGCCGGTCTCGGTGGGGCGAGTGCGACGGAACAGGCGCTTGATGCCCTGGTTGACGATGAGGCTCTCGGCGCCGATGAGCGCGGAGAACACGAACGCCTCGTTCGCGTTGCTGTCGCTGAGCAGCCCGCGAGAGGCGCCGATGAGGTGCCAGATGAGACTGAAGTCGCCGAGCTCGCTGGCCGCGGCGAACACGCGGTCGGCCACCGGGTTGCCACGCAACCGCTCGAGCTGGGCATCGGCCCAGGCGTCGAACGACTCGACCGCCGCCGACTCGTGCAGCTTCATGCGACGGCGAGCGGACGGAACCGCACCGGTGCTTCCACGGCCGCGAGCGTCGGGTCGCCGCCGAAGGCCGGGCACCACGGCTGGAACGCGCAGGTCTTGCACAGCGCGCCTTCGCGGGGCTGGAAGTTGCCGGTGACGCACGCGCGCTCGACGGCCTTCCACACGGCCGTGGTTCGGGTGGTGATGAACCGCACCGACTGGGCCGAGGGCGTGGCCGTGATGGTCTCGCCGGTGCGCAGGTACATCAGCCGGATGGCGGCCGGGCGCTGGCCGAGCACCTCCTCGCACAGGAACGAGTAGAAGTGCACGCCGCCCAAGCTCTTCTGCTGGTACATGGGGCCGGGGGCACGACCGGTCTTGTAGTCGGTGACCACCAGCCGGCCCTCCTCGTCGAGCTCGAGCCGATCGATGATGCCGCGCAGCCCCAGGTCGCCGACCTGCGCCTCGAGGCGGATCTCGAGGCCGATCTCGCGCACCGACGTGGGGTCTTCCATCGCGAAGTAGGCCTCCACCAACGTCCACGCATCGTCGAAGAACGCCTGCTGTTGCTCTGGTGAGAGCTGCAGCTCGGTGAACTCCGGATCCAGCAGGTACTCGGCTCTGGCCTGCTGGAACGCGGGCTCGGCGGTGGCGATGGTGCGCTGCGTGCCGGGGTTCAGGAACAGCAGCTCGAGCACGCGGTGCACCATGGAACCCTTGGTGGCGTGGATGCTGGGCGGTTCCGGCAGCTTCTCGATGCTGGCGAACCGGAACGCCATGGGGCACGACGTGAACGCCTCGACTCGACTGGGCGACAGGCTCGTGGGCACCGGGTACATGACCTCATCGTAGAGAAGGGGTGCGCGAAAGTAGGGCGATGGCATCGGATCCGGTCGACAGCACCTCCGATCCGGACCGGTCCGCCGGTCTGCTGCCGCCCGACGGCGTCGCCTGGCCGCCCACCCCGCCGCCGGTCACTCGCGCGGCGAGGTCGCTGCGTCACGTGGCACACGCGCCGGCGGAGGAGCTGCCGTCCGTGCTGAGCCCGACGGAGTCGCGGCCGGACGACTCGCACGTCGACGACTGGCGGACGATGGCGATCGCGGCACCCGACGGCTACACGGGCTCGGCCACCGCGCCGCCGGCACCTGCGCAGCGAGTGGATGCGTGGTCGGTGGCGTCGCTGGTGCTGGCCGTCGTGGGTCTCGCTCCGCCGCTGTGGGCCACTCCCCTGGCATCGCTGCTGGCGGTGGCCCTCGGCCTCGTCGGGCGTCGCGTGTGCGCTGTCGACCCCACTCGGCGCGGGAGAGTCGTCGCCACCGTCGGCATGCTGATGGGCATCGCCACCTTGGCCGGCATCGGCGCGGCCGCGGTGGGCGGTTCGCTCACGCTGTTCGGCTGAGCTCGTCCGCCACGATCGCCGCGATCTCTCGCGGGTGGGTCATCGGCCCGAAGTGGTCGAGTTCGTCACGTTGCAGGTAGCGGCCGTTGGGCAGCTGCGCCGCCACCTCCTCGGCGATGCGCGACGGCTGCATCGGTTGCACCACTCCGGCCACCACGAGCACCTCGGTGTGGATCTCGGGCAGGACGTCCCACGTGCGGTGTGCGCCACCGGTGGCGAAGGTGGATGCCTCGGTGTCGGGCGTGCACTTCAGGTGCACCTCGCCGTCGCCCTGCGCGAAGCCGTACCGCACGTAGGCGTCGAGCGCGTCGGGCGTGAACGCGTTGAGCGGTGGCTTCGCCGCGTAGTTGGCGATGGCGGCGTCGTACGACGGGAACGATGCGCGTCGCCGGCGGGCGCCTGCGACCATCGGGCTCTCACCATCGGACGGCGCGCCGGTGAGCCCGTCGGGTGGGAACACGATCGGTTCGAACACGACGAGGCGACGGAACAGACCCGGGTTGCGGTGCGCTGCCATCAGCAGGCAGGCGCCACCCATCGAGTGGCCGAACGCGTCGATCGGCGCGCCGGTGCGCTCGACCAGCCAGGTGGCCATCGCCTCGGCGTCGTCGCCGTACGACTGCCAGTCGACCGGGCCGGCAGGGCGCGGCGTGTCGCCGTGCCCGCGGTAGTCGAAGCCGATGCTGTGCGCGACCAAGCTGAGTTGCTGGGCGAGTGGGAGGTAGCAGCGACCGTGGAACCCGGTGGCATGTGAGACGAGCAGCGTCGAGCCGGTGCCGCCGAGGTCGTGCACCGCGATCTGGACGCCGTCGGTGGACGGCACGAACATGAGGTCAGTCGTTCTTCTTCCCGCGCCGGCGCCACCAGATGGAGAACACGCGGTCGAGCAGCACACCGAGCACGAGTGCCACGAAGATGGCCCAGCGGACGGTGGTCTGCCAGTTGAAGAACATGAAGTCGATCTCGAGCTCGTTGCTGTTGCGCAGCACGAACACGACGATGATGGCCGCCACGATGGCCACCAGGATGAGCGCCACGTTGGGTCCGCTCCGCCCGCTCGCCGCGTTGCTGTCGCCGACTCTCTGCAGATCGTTGTCGTTCGTCATCGTGATGTCCCTCAGGCCTTGGGTTCTCTCGGGAGTCCGAGCAGTCGCTCTCCGATGATATTCCGCTGCACCTGGCTGGTGCCGCCTGCGATGCGACCGCCCGGCGCCGCCAGCATGCCGTATGCCTCCGGACCGTCGAGCATCGCGTCGGCTCCGCTGAGGTCGCCGCGCAGCATCGACGACTCGAACATCATCTCGGTGATGCCCAACTTCATCAGGCTGGCGGCGGTGCTGGCTTGCGGCCCCTGCCGCAGCGCCATCGCCTTGTACGCCTGTCCGGTGGCGAGCAGCGTGGCCAGCCGCTGTCGCTCGACGGGCTGCAGCTCGCGGCCTTCGGCCATGCGCGCCATCGCCTCCAGACGACGTTCGAGACCGATGACGGCGGTGCCGATGTGACCGCGCTCGTTGGTGAGCACCGACATGCCGACGCCCCAGCCGCCGTGCAACGGGCCGATGAGGTGGTCGGCGGGCAGGTGCACGTCGGTGAAGAACACCTCGTCGAACTCGGCCTCGCCGGTCATCTGCTGGAGAGCACGGATCTCGACACCCGGCAGATCCATCGGGAACAGGAAGAACGAGATGCCGTCGTGCTTCTTCGCCTCCGGGTTGGTGCGGGCCATCAGGATGCCCCAGTTGCTGTAGCGCCCGCCGCTGCACCACACCTTCTGCCCGTTGATCACGAAGTGGTCGCCGTCGCGTTCGGCCTTGGTGGACAGGCCGCCGAGGTCGCTGCCTGCGCCCGGTTCACTGAACAGCTGGCACCACACGTGCGTGCCAGACAGGGTGGGGGAGAGGTGCTGCGACTGCTGTTCGGGTGTGCCGTAGCGCAGCAGCGCGCCACCGGTGAGCACCAGCCCCACCATGTTGAACACCGGTGGAACACCCGCGATCGCGCACTCCAGCATCCACGCCGCGTTGTGCTCCGGAGTGAGGCCCCGACCGCCGTGCTCGGTGGGCCAGTGGATGCCGGCGTAGCCGGCGGCGTGGATGCGTCGTTGCCAGGCGAGTCCCTCGTCGACGAGGTCGGGCGGGCAGATGGCCCCGTAGTCGCGCGGGGCATCGGCGCGGTTGGCCGCCAGCCACTCGCGCGCGCCGGTCTGGAACTCGTCGACATCGATCATCGTGGCGGACCGTAGCCCGCTGGGCTCGGGTACGAGCGGGTTGGAACTACTTGAAGAACGGCAGGAACATCGCCGTCTCTTCCGGCAGGTTGGCCGGCACGGCGAAGCCCTCCTGGTCGGTGATGGTGCCCCAGTTGTCGCGCACGTCTTCCAGTGCGAGGTCTTCCTTGAAGTAGCCCTGCGTCTCGGCGATGAACACGTGCGCCACGCGGCCGCCACCCACGCTGAACAGCTGACCGCTCACCGGGCAGTCTTCGTGAGCGAGGTACGCGACCAGCGGGGAGACGAGGCCGGGGGCGAGCTTGTCGCCGAAGGCGCCGCCCATCAGGTTCTCGGTCATGCGGGTGAGTGCGAGCGGTGCGATGGCGTTGGCCTTGATGTTGTACTTCGCGCCTTCCGCAGCGAGCACGCGGGTGAACCCGACCAGGCCCATCTTCGCTGCGCCGTAGTTGGTCTGGCCGAAGTTGCCGAACACGCCCGCCGCGCTGGAGGTGCTGATGATGCGGCCGTAGCCCTGTTCGCGCATGACCACCCATGCCGGCTGCGTGACGTAGAACGCGCCCTTGAGGTGCACGTCGAGCACCGGGTTGAGCAGCTCGGGGGTCATGTTGTGGAACGACTTGTCGCGCAGGATGCCCGCGTTGTTGATGACCACGTCGACCTTGCCGTACGCGTCGAGCGCGGTCTGGACGATGGCGGCGCCGCCCTCCGGCGTGGCCACCGAGTTGGTGTCGGCGACGGCCTCGCCGCCGGCAGCCTTGATCTCGTCGACCACGTGCTCGGCGGCACCCTTGTCGCTGCCGCTGCCGTCGATGGAACCACCGAGGTCGTTGATGACAACCAGTGCACCGCGACTGGCGAGCAGCAGCGCGTGCTGCCGGCCGAGGCCGCCGCCGGCGCCCGTGATGATGACTACCTTGCCGTCGTAACCGAGTTGATCAGTGCTCATGCCCGCGAACCTATCCAGCTCCCCACGCTTTACGTAAAAGTTCAGAACGTCCCGGCCCAGGTCAGCGCTCGACAGCCTTGACGTAACGCGGCTCAGGTGGCGGTGAGGCGGCGGAGGGCTTCTTCCTTGAGGGCGGCGTAGTTGAGCTTGCCGTTGGCGGCGCGGCCGATGGTGTCGATGGCGAACACCCGCTTGGGCGACTTGAACGCGGCGAGGTGCAGGCGCACGTGCGCGATGAGCGCGGCTTCGTCGATGGTGTCGCCGGGGTGCGGCTCGACCAGCGCGGTGATCGCTTCACCGAACCGGTCGTCGGGCACGCCCACGACTGCCGCGTCGTTCACGGTGGGGTGCGTCTTCAGCGCCTCCTCCACCTCCTCCGGGTACACCTTCTCGCCGCCGGTGTTGATGCACTGGCTGCCGCGGCCGTACAGCTTCAGGGTGCCGTCGGCCTCCACCTCGGCCCAGTCGCCGGGGATGCTCCAGCGCACGCCGTCGTGCAGGATGAACGTCGACGCCGACTTCGCTTCGTCCTTGTAGTAGCCGACCGGCGTACGGCCACGCAGGGCGACCCGGCCGCGTTCGCCGGTGCCGGCCATCACCTCGCGACCGTCCTCGGTGAGCACCTTCGTGTTGGGCCCGAGCGAGAACTTCGCGGTGCCGCCGCCACCCACGCTGTCAGCGGTGGTGGTGTTGCTGGCCATGCCGATCGCCTCGCTGCTGCCGAGGCTGTCGATCATGATGAGCCGCGCGTTGTGACGCAGCAGGCCGGCCTTGGTCTCGGCCGCCCAGATGACACCGCTGCTGACGACGACGCGCAGCGACGAGATGTCCCACCGGTCCGGCTCGGCGTCGAGCGCCTTCAGGATCGGCTTGGCGAACGCGTCGCCGACGATGGAGATGCTGTTCACCCGGTGGTGCTGGATGGTGTCGAGCAGTTCGACAGGATCGAAGTGGCGGCCGGTGAGCGTGACCACCGAGCCCGCGAGCACCAGGTTCCACATCGCGTTGAACGCCCCGGTGCCGTGCATCAGCGGCGCAGCAGGCAGGTTGCGCGGGCCGGGCTTGCCCATGCGCGCGTCGAACGCGTCCCATCCGGGCAGTGTGGGCAGCGGCTGCTTCGACGGCGCGTCGAGGCTGCCGACCATGTCGTCCTGGCGCCACATCACGCCCTTCGGCATACCGGTGGTGCCACCGGTGTAGAGGATGTAGAGGTCGTCGGCGCTGCGGCCCCACGGCGCGGAGACGCGCCCGGTGTCGGTGGCACTCGCCGCCGCGGTCTCGTAGTCGATGGCCCAGTCGGGGCACGGCTCGCTGCGGTCGTCGACCCAGATCCAGGTGTGCACCTTCGGGACGCGCTGACGAAGGCGGTCGCAGCGTGCGGTGAAGGTGCCGTGGAAGACCACCGCGACCGCGTCGGAGTTGTCCCACAGGTAGACGAGCTCGTCGTCGGTGTAGCGGTAGTTGGTGTTCACCGGCACGAGCGCGGCCTTGTACATGCCGAACATGCTCTCCAGGTACTCGGGGCAGTTGTAGAGGTAGTGCGCCACCTTGTCCTGCTGCTGGGCGCCACCGTGCAGCAGCGCGTGCGCGATGCCGTCGGCGCGCCGGTCGAACTCCGCCCATGTGTAGCTGCGATCGCCCTGCACCTGCGCGATCGAGTCGGGGAAGCGGTCGGCGTTGCGCTCCCAGATGTCGGCGAGGTTCCAACCAGCGGTCATGTCGTGCGACCGTAGTGGTCGCTGCGCGGCGGTGGGAAGCCGCCGGCATCCGACCTGGTCAGCTTCAGGCGGCAGCGACCGCCGTGGTGGCGTCGGGCAGCTCGCGTCGTTCGATGATGCTGTCGACGAGGCCGTACGCCACCGCCTGCTCGCCACGCACGATGTAGTCGCGGTCGATGTCGGCCAGGATCCGCTTTCGCGATTGACCGGTGCCCTGCTCGAGGATGTCGACCATGCGCCGGCGCATCTCCACCATCTCCGCCACCGCGAGCTCCATGTCGGTCGACTGACCCTGCGCGCCGCCGTGCGGCTGATGGATGAGCACGCGTGCGTTGGGGAGTGCGTAGCGCTTGCCCGGTGTGCCTGCGGCGAGCAGCACCGCGGCTGCCGAGGCCGCCTGCCCGACGCAGATGGTCGACACGTCGGGGCGGATGAACTGCATCGTGTCGTAGATCGCGAACAGGCCCGTCATGTCGCCGCCGGGACTGTTGATGTAGATCGAGATGTCCTTGTCGGCGTCCTCGCTCTCCAGGTGCAGCAGCTGGGCGACGATCAGGTTGGTGACCTGATCGTCGATGGCGCTGCCCAGGAACACGATGCGGTTGACGAGCAACCGCGAGTAGATGTCGTAGGCGCGTTCGCC
>JAUXQB010000044.1 GCA_030685215.1 Actinomycetota bacterium | reverse complement strand
CGCGCAGGGCTACCGCGCGCCGCGCAACCCCGCCGGCGACACCGGTCTGCGCGGCTGCAACACCGACGCCCCCACCGGCGACGACAGCGGCGCCACCTCGGTGCGCCTCGGCGCGCGGCCCGGCGCTCCCGTGGGCATCCTCACCGGTGAGTTCGGCGCGCAGGTGCTCGAACCGCTCGTCCGTTCGCTCGATCGCGCCGACGTCCGCATCATCCCCGTCGCCAACGAGTTCTTCGGCGGCAACACCGCCGTCACCGGCCTGATGGTGGGCGCCGACCTGTCACGCGTGCTCGCCGAGCAGCCGGCCGGCCATCGCTACCTGTTGCCCGACGTGTGCCTCAGCGAAGGCCGCTTCCTCGACGGCACCACCGTCGCCGAACTGCCCCGTGTCGTCGAAGTGGTCCCCACCGACGGCATCGCCCTGCGGCGGGCGTTGAGTGCCGTCAAGTCAGAAGTCCTGGAGAACGTGTCGTGAGTTTGCCCACAGTCGTCGTCGTCGGTCGTCCCAACGTGGGCAAGAGCACCTTGTTCAACCGCATCGTGGGAGGCCAGGTGGCCATCGTCGAAGACCGCCCCGGGGTCACGCGCGACCGCAAGGAGGTGGAGGCCGAGTGGTTGGGCGTGCCCTTCCTGCTGGTCGACACCGGTGGTTGGCTGCCCGGCGGCAACGAGCTCGACGAGAAGGTGAGCCGGCAGGTGGAAGCCGCGGTGGAGCAGGCCGATGTCGTGCTGTTCGTGGTCGACGCGTCGGTGGGTCTCACCGAGGACGACGAGTCGGTGGCGCACTGGTTGCGTCACCTCAAGGCCCCGGTCATCCTGGTGGCCAACAAGGCCGACAACGATCGCCGCGAGAACGAGCGTTGGGAGTTCCTCGCGCTGGGGCTCGGCGAGCCGCAGGCCGTCAGCGCGCTGCACGGCCGTCGCGCCGGCGACCTGCTCGACGTGATGCTCGAGGCGCTGCCCGAGGAAGCCCGCCAGCCGGTCAGCGAGATCCCGCTCGACGACGAGGGCGAGACGCTGTGGAACCCCAACGACGTGGCGCCGCCGCGCGTAGCCATCGTCGGTCGCCCCAACGTGGGCAAGAGCACGCTGTTCAACCGCCTCGTCGGTGAAGACCGTTCGGTGGTGCACGACATGGCCGGCACCACCCGCGACGCCATCGACACGATGGTCGACACGCCCGACGGCCCCATCGTCTTCGTCGACACTGCCGGCATGCGCCGCCGCAGTCGCATCGACGACTCGGCCGAGTACTACAGCATGGTGCGCGCGTTGCGTGCCATCGACGGCAGCGACATCGCGCTGCTCATCATCGACGCCACCGAAGGCGTCACCAGCCAGGACCAACGCCTCGCCGAGCGCGTCGACGCGGCCGGGTGCCCGATCGTGGTGATGCTCAACAAGTGGGAGCTCATCGACGACGCCGACCAGCGCCTCGAGATCCTCGCCGAGGTGAAGCGCAAGCTGTACTTCGTCGGCGACTCGCCCATCCTGAAGATCTCCGCGCTCACCGGCAAGGGCGTGCACAAGCTGCGTCCGGTGCTGCAGGACGCCATCGAGCAGTACCACCGTCGGGTGCCCACCCGCGACGTCAACCGGGTCATCGCCGACGCCCAGTCGCGTCAGCCGGCCGGCCACGGTGTGAAGGTGATGTACGCGCTCCAGGGCGCCACCGATCCGCCGACGTTCACGCTGTTCGTGAACCGCGAACTGCCGCACACGTACCTCCGCTACCTCGAGCGCTCCATCCGCGAGGCGTTCGAGTTCGGGTCCACTCCCATCAAGTTGCGTGTGCGCAAGCGCAGCGAGTAAGGCTTTCGGCATGCCGTGGTGTGAGGAGTGCGCCAAGTACTGGGCGCCTTCGGCGATGAACGAGGACGGCACCTGCCCCACGTGCGGGCGTTCGGTGGCCGCGCAGCAGCCGATCACGGCGAAGAACGTCGACGTGCGCAAGCTGGCGGCCGGCGGCGGCGACGAGGACGACGTGAAGGCGCCGTGGCACTTCAAGCTGCTGATGGTGATGCTCGTCGCGTACCTCGGCTGGCGAGTCATCTACCTGTTTCTGTGAGCCGAACCGGCGACGAGTCGGTAGAGTCGATCGTCGACATACGGGCTGTAGCGCAGCTTGGTAGCGCACTTGTCTGGGGGACAAGGGGTCGCAGGTTCAAATCCTGTCAGCCCGACGTATGTGATGTCGCGAGACATCCGCAAGGATCCGAACCCTCAACGGGGTTCGGATTTCTTGTTTTTTCGGGGTCCGTAGGGGCGGCGTGGTCCGCCGACGGGTTTGCCGGTGCCGTGGTAGCGGCGTTCGGGGTTGATGGTGA
>JAUXQB010000080.1 GCA_030685215.1 Actinomycetota bacterium | reverse complement strand
TCTGATTCTCCTTCTCTGGTCCAGCACTGTGCGTCGTGCAGAGCGCTGACTGAACAGACGACCGAGGCGATCGGACGGGTGACACGGACGTCCAAGGAACCTCGACTGTCCGCCGCGGCCGGGCGTGCTCACCGCCGACCGTTGACCGCCTCTTCGGCCGTTCGGCCCTACTCCCGTTCAGTGGCGGGGGCCGCGGCGCTGTACGCCCTCTACCACGTCGGGTACGGCATGGGCGCCGACGAGATGGTGTTCCTGTTCGGGCTGGGTGTGGTGTACGCGATCGCCTTTCGGCTGGTGCGAAACGTCCTGGTGGTGTGGCCGTTGCTGACGCCGTTGGGCGCCTTCTTCAACAACCTCGATTCGGGTGACATCGATCTGCCGTGGGCGTCGATGATCGGGTTCGGCGAGGTCGGCGTCGCCATGGTTGCGGTGATCTGGCTCGCCCACCGGCACGAACGTCGTCGCGAACGTGCCGCGGCGACATCGCAAGAGATCGCGCTGGTCGGATCGGACTGACTCATCGCCCACCGTCGGGCCAGCGTCCGCGCGTCAGGCGCGGGTGTGGTCGTGGCGGTGGTGAAGGTCGGGCACGTGGGGATGGGAGTGCACGAGTGCTTCGTGGCGATGGGAGTGTTGGTGGCGCACCAGTTCGGCGTCGGGATGGGTGTGGTCGTGGTGCCCGTCGTCGTGCACGTGTTCGTGATCGTGTTCGATGGGCTCGTGCGTGTGGTCGTGGTCGTGGTCGCTGCGCAGCACGAAGCTGACACCGACTGCGGCGATGAGCAGCGAGACGACCTCGCGGGTGGTGACGGGGTCGGTGAAGACGGTCCATGCGACGATCGCGCCCACGAACGGTGCTGTCGCGAACACCAGTTGACCGCGTGCCGCTCCCAGGTCTCGGGCCCCGGCCACCCAGAGCGTGATCGACATCCCGTAGCCGAAGCCGCCGACCACCAGCGCACCCAGGATCGGCCACCCGGCCGGCGCGCCACCCAGGATGAGTCCGATCGTGAGGTTCGCCCCGCCGGCGATGACACCCTTGACGAAGGTGATGTGTGAGGGAGCGAGTTCGTCGAGGTTGGCGGTGACGCAGTTGTCGACACCCCAGCACAGGCATGCTCCCGCGATGAGCAACGCTCCCCATCGAAGGTCGGCGTTGCCCGACCATCCGAGCACGATCCCGGCGATCACGACCAGCACGGTGCCGGCCGCGACGCGCGGGCCGATGTGCTCGCGGAACAAGAAGTAGGCGAGCACCGTCGTGAACACGAGCTCGAGGTTCAACAGCAACGAGGCGGTCGCGGCGGGCGCGTGGCCGAGGCCGGCGGCGAGGAGCACCGGGCCGACCGCTCCGCCGAGCACGACGGCGGTCGCCAGTCGGGGCGCGCCGCGCACGACTGCCCGTCGTGTGGGTCGCACGCGTCCGACGACGGGGAGTACGGCGATCGCGGCGCCGAGGTACAGCAAGCCGGCCAAGGTGAACGCACCCATGTCGCCGGCCAGGCGCGACGCCGCGGGCGCGGAGATCCCGAACAGCACTGCCGCCAGCGAGCATCGAATCACGCCGCGACGAGTCATCTGGATTCGCCGGCTTCGCGTGGGGCTCTCACCGTCCCAGTCTGCCTGCCGGCGACGGGTGTGACCACAGCGGGCCCTTCGACCGCAGCGACCTCCTGAACTGAACGGCCACCGGCGTCGACCAGCACCGGCATGGTATGAACACGGAATGACGATCGACCACCAGGTGCCGTTGGGTGTCTTCGGAGGCTCCGGGTTCTACGAGTTCTTGGACGACGCCCGGGAGATCACGGTCGAGACCCCGTACGGTCCGCCGGCGGGTCCGGTGGTCATCGGTGCGGTCGCCGGCAACCCTGTGGCCTTCATGCCGAGGCACGGTCGCAATCACGAGTTCGCCGCGCACCGAGTGCCCTACCGGGCGAACCTGTGGGCGATGCGGTCGGTGGGTGTGCGATCGATCGTGGCACCCTGCTCCGTCGGCTCCCTGCAGCCCGACATCCACCCCGGCCAACTGATGGTCATCGATCAGGTGGTCGATCGAACGTGGGGTCGGCCCGACACGTTTCACGACATCGGTGGTCCTGCCGGCGAACCGGGCACCGATGGGCCGGTGCACCATCAGTCGTTCGCAGACCCCTACGACGCCGGGCTGCGACGACAACTGGTTGCGGCGGGCGGTCGCGTCGACGCCGAGGTGCTGGACGGCGGAACGATGGTCGTCATCAACGGGCCGCGCTTCTCCACACGAGCGGAGAGCACGTGGTTCCGTTCGATGGGCTGGCACGTGGTGAACATGACCGGCTATCCCGAGGCGGTGTTGGCCGCCGAGCTCGGCATTCGATACGCATCCGTCGCGCTGGTCACCGACTACGACGCCGGCGTCGACGGCCACGAGCCGGTCACCATGGACGCCGTGTTCGCGATGATGCGGGCGAACGTGTCTCGAGTTCGCGACCTGATCGTCGACGCGGTGGAACACGCGTACCCGTCGCTCACCGCCCCGAACTGACGGCTGGGTCGTCGAACCCCGGCATGTCGAGGTGCGAGTGGTCGGGCGCGTTCACCGGCAGACCGGCGGCCGCCCACGCAGTGTGTCCACCGATCAGATCGGCGACGTCGGTGAAGCCCACACGCACGAGGTTGGCTGCGGCGAGTGACGAGCTGTAGCCGCTGTTGCAGACCAGCACCAGCGGTTGATCGAACGACGTCACGCGGGGATGCAGGTACCCGTTGGCGGGGTCGCAGTGCCACTCGACGACGGTTCGGGGAACATGGACCGCCCCTGGAATGACGCCGAAGCGCTCCCGATCGGTGTGCGTGCGAGTGTCGAGGATCAGCGTTCCGTCGGCGTCGTGCACGCGCTGCGCGAGTTGGCCGGGACTCACCCTGCCGATGGTGGCGCGTGCCTCGAACAACAGGTCGTGCACCGTCGTCCGCTCGCCGCGACGAAAGAGCGACGCGTTCGCGTCGGGCATCGGGTACGACCCGACGAGCAGCAGATCACCGGCCCAGAACTCATCGCACAGCGAGGTGTGCGAGTCTCGGTGGATGACGACGAGATGACCCGCGCGCTCGAGGTGCTGCATCGCGATGTGCATCACGGCTCGCCGTCGGCCACCGTCGATCTCGACGAGCGGATCGATGCCGGCGACGACCAGATCGAAGCGCCGGTCGAGCTGTGCTGCGAGCACGTCACTCCCTGCGCACGTGACGACGTGTTCCGCCTCGTCGGCGAGGGCGGCGACGAGCGCTCCGCCATGGTCGCCGAGGTGCAGGATCGACGCACGCGGGAGCCCGTCGACCGCTCGGCGCAGTGTGGTGTGCTCGGCGACGGTGAGACCCCCCATGCCGGCGGATGGTAGGCGCCGTGCGTGACGTCAACGGTTGCCATCCACGAAACTTTCCCGAAACTGGGCGGCGACTCGGGAGGTGACTGACATGCTTGCCGCATGACCAGTCGGGCATCGATGCAGGATCGCGCGCAGGGCTGGACGATCGGTGGCGTCCGCATCCTCGTCGGCCTGATGTGGTTGGCGAACCTGCACTGGAAGGTGCCGACCGACTTCGGTGAGGCGAACGGCGGTGGCCTGTACAAGTACGTCGCGGCAGGAGCCGAGAACGCGCCACTTGCTCCCTTCCGCTGGCTCCTTCGTGACGTGATCCTCCCCAACTTCCAGGCGTTCGGTTGGTTCACGCTGATCAGCGAAACCGTCGTCGCCGCCCTGCTGCTGATCGGGTATCGAGCGCGGTGGACCGCGTTGGTGGGAGCCGCACTCGCAGTTCCCATCGGGCTCTCCGTGCTGTACTACCCGAACGCCGACGAGTGGTCGTGGTCGTACCTGATGATGGTCGGCCTGCACCTGCTGCTGTGGGCAGTTCCGTCGGGGGAGCATCTCGGTGTCGACGGTGTGCTGGCCGGACCGCCGGAACGCTCGCGTCGCGCGCTGCGTGTGTCGGGGATCGTCACGGCGGTCGTGGGGACGCTCGGCCTCTTCGTGGCGCGATCGCTGGACTTCAGCGGGAAAGCGGTCGCGCTGCTCGGCAGCGATGCCGGCTTCACGAACGCTGACGGAGGGGTCACGCGACGTTGGGAGCTGAAGCTGCTCTTCTTCAACCCGATGTGGGCTGTGCTCACGGTTGTGTGCGGAGTGCTGCTGATCGTCGGGAGTCGTCGGCTCGTTCTCGCGTACGCGGCCGCTGGTGGCCTCGCGCTGATGACCCTCGTCGTGTTCATCCAACTCACCTTCGAGTACGTGCGCGACGACGGCGCGGTGCAGAAGATCTCCACCGGGTCGAACGTCGCCGTCTGGGGCGGCCTCGCACTGTCGTCGGCGTTGCTGGCGCGAAGGGCGAGTGCGAGCGTCCAGTCGACCGAATGAGTGTCTGGCGTCGCCGAGCCGTTCCCTTCGCGCTCGTGCTCCTGGCGTCGGTCGTGGTCTGGTGGAGCGTTGTCAACGGGCGCGCCGAACAGCGCCTCCACCCGGGCCTGAACCTCGGTGCCGCTCCACTGGTGGGCCGCGATGCGGTGGATGGTTGGGTGTGGCGCTTCGGCTGGAGCCTGCTCGGCGCCGGTGGAGTTGCACTGTTGGTCGTCGCCGCATGCCGAACTGGTTGGTGGTGGCTCGCGCGGCAACGATGGGTCGTGCTCGCCGCGTCGATGGGTGCGATGTCGTTCGCCACGTTGCTGGCGCTGAACGACGGCGTCGATGGTCTCCGGTACGGCGCAGAACACGAGACCGAGTACTTCGCGAATCTGGCCGATGCGCCGCCGGTCGGGGAGTTCCTGCGGACGTTCGTCGACAGGATCGGTCGGTACTCGGTGCACGTACGTGGTCATCCTCCGGGGTTCGTGGTGCTGCTCAAGGTGCTCGACGCGGTGGGGCTCGATGGCGTGTGGCCGGTGGTCGCACTGTCGGTCCTCGGCACCGGTGTGACGGTGATGGCGGTGCTGCTGTGCGTTCGAGCACTGGCCGGCGACGAGTGGTTGCGCCATGCCGCTCCGCTGTTGATCGTTGCGCCGTACGGCATCTGGATGGTGACCTCTGGCGACGCGGTGTTCACCGCGGTCGGCGCGCTCGGTGTCGCCGCCGTCGCTCAGGGGGTGTCGTGCCGGCCGCCGGTCGCGCTGTGGTTCGGAGTCGCAGCCGGCATGTTGCTCGGCCTGCTGCTGTACCTCACCTATCTGGGAGGCACGCTGCTGCTCGTGCCGGCGGTGCTGCTGTTCACCGCCGTGCGGAGGCGCGATCGCGGAGCACCGGCGGTGGTGTTCGGAGGCGTCGCGGCCGGCCTTGCGGTGGTTGTTGCGTTCGGCCTGGCGGGCTTCTGGTGGTGGGACGGCGTGCGCGCGACGAACGAGCAGTACCACCTCGGGTCGGCGCAGTTTCGTTCGTGGGGCTACTTCGCGATCGGCAACATCGGCGCCGCGTTGATCGCGCTCGGCCCCGCCACGGTGGTCGGTCTCGGCGCACTGCGCAATCGTCGGATGTGGTTGCTGGTCGGCGCTGCGGCAGCCGCACTGCTCGTCTCCCACTTCTCGCAGTACACCAAGGCCGAGGTGGAGCGGATCTGGTTGCTCTTCTATCCGTGGATCGCACTCGCCGGTGCAGCTCTCGTCGTCCGGTCGCGCCGGTGGTCCGGTGCCACGGTGGTGTGCCTGCAGGCGACCTGCGCGATTGCGGTGCAGGCAGCGCTGCTGTCGAAGTGGTGAGCCGCGTGCTACCGCTCGACGATGCTGCGCAGTGGACTGGTGGAGAACTCGCGCATGCCGTCCTCGAACGGCACCGCGGCGCGGAAGTCGAGCTGTGCGGCCGCGCGTTCAGGAGACGCGAACACGTGGCGGATGTCGCCCAGGCGATAGCCGCCGACCACCTGTGGTGCGGGTGCGCCGGCGGGTCGCAGCGCATCAGCCATGTCGAGGATGGCGCGCGGCGAGCCGGAGCACACGTTGAAAGCCCCCGGCGCCGGCACGGAGTTGGTCAGGGCCAGCACGTTGGCGTGCGCCACGTCGGTCACGTGGACGAAGTCGCGCAGTTGGCCGCCGTCCTCCAACACCCGCGGCGCCTCGCCGCGTTCATATGCGCTGCGAAACAGGCTGGCCACGCCGGCGTAGGGGGTGTCGCGGGGCATGCGTGGCCCATAGACGTTGTGGTATCGCAGCGCGGTGACGGTGCAGCCAGGATGCTCGCGGGCGTACGAGCTGCACAGCCCCTCCTGCGCGAGCTTGCTGGTTGCGTACACGTTGCGCGGATCGAGCCAGTGATCCTCGGGCACGGACTCGGCCACGAGTTCGCCGCTGCAGAGCGGACACGGCGGCTCGTAGCGACCGGCTTCGAGGTCGTCGACTCGTCTCGGCCCTGGGCGGACCACACCGTGCGTCGCGCAGCGGTAGCGGCCCTCGCCGTACACGACCATGCTGCTCGCCAGCACCAATCGTCCGGTGAACGACGCAGCGTGCAGCGCTCGCAGCAGCACCGCGGTCGCGTAGTCGTTGCGGCTCACGTACTCGGGCACGTCGGCGAAGTCGACACCGAGGCCGACCTTCGCGGCCTGGTGGCACACTGCATCGACGCCACGCAGCAGCCTCGGCCACACGTCCGCGTCGCGAACGTCGCGCCATTCGTAGGTTGCAGCCGGGTTCAACCCCGCGGGTGTGCCATCGTGTGCGGCCGGGTCGAGGTCGTCGACCACGAGTGCGTCGTGGCCGCCCGCGGTCAACTCGTCGACGATGTGCGAACCGATGAAGCCGGCGCCGCCGGTGATCAATACCTTCACGTGGGGGTCTCCAATGCCTGACGTCGTGCTACCGGCGCTCAACGAAGCGACCGCGGTGGCGTGGGTGTTGACTCGTATGCCGGCTGGCTACCACGCCATCGTCGTGGACAACGGTTCTACCGATGGCACGGCGGCCGTCGCTGCCGAGCTCGGTGCCACCGTGGTGCATGAGCCGATCCGTGGATTCGGCTCGGCGTGCTGGGCCGGGCTGCAGGCAGCGACCGACGACCTCGTGTGCTTCATGGATTGCGATGCCTCCTTGGATCCGATTGCGTTGCCCCTGGTCGCCGGATACGTGCAGCGCGACGAGGCCGACCTGGTGATGGGTGCGCGCATTGCCGGGAGAGGCGCGTGGCCGATGCACGCCAAGTTCGCCAACCGGGTGGTGGCGATGGAAGTGCGCCGCAGGACCGGCCTGCAGGTGAGCGACATCGGTCCGATGCGCGCCGCTCGTCGCGAGGCCCTGCTCGCCCTGGACCTGCGCGACCGGCGATCCGGCTGGCCGCTGGAGATGGTGTTGCGGGCACATGGCGCCGGGTGGCGGGTGCGCAACGTTCCCGTCGAGTACTCGCAGCGCGTCGGGCGCTCGAAGGTGACCGGAACGGTGAAGGGCACCATCGGCGCCGTCCGCGACATGGGTGCACTGCTGCGCGACGGCGAGAGCAGGTGACGATGCACGTCACGGTCATCGCCAAAGCCCCGGTGGCGGGTCAGGTCAAGACGCGACTCTGCCCACCCTGCACGTTCGAGGAGGCTGCACACGTTGCGGCCGCCGCCCTCGCCGACACGCTGACGGCGGTGGATCGGGTTGCCGCCATCACCGGCGCGCGCAGGGTGCTGCTGCTCGAGGGCGACCGCCAGCCCTGGATGCCCGAGCAGTTCGAGGTGGTGGAGCAACGCGGCGGCGGGTTGGAGGAGCGCTTGCGCAACGGCTTCCTCGACCTCGGCGCCGGCGTGATCATCGGTATGGAGACCCCGCACGTTGCTGCCTCGCTGGTGGAGGCGGTGGCGGCGGCACGTCGCGGTGTCGACACACTCGGCTTGGCCACGGACGGCGGGTACTGGATGGTCGGGCTGTGCGCGGCCAGCGCGGTCTTTGCAGCGGAGTTGTTCGACGGGGTCCCGATGAGCGGTTCCGACACCGGGCTGGCGCAGCTGCGACGGATGCACGCGTGCGGCCGACAGGTGCGACTGCTGCCGATGGCCCGCGATCTCGACACGATCGACGACCTGTGGGCCGTCGCCGCGGCGGGGCGTGGTGGCCTGCTCGCTGCCGCAGCCGAGCTGGTGCTCGACCGGCGGGACTGAGTGGGGCCGACCGGCCCCGGACGAGGTCATGCTCAACGGATGCCGAGCGTCGCGTCGGCTCCTTCTGGCATCCCGCTGATCGCGGCCAACAGGGCGTTGGCCGGCACCGACACCGGAAGGATGGTTCGGGTGAGCAGCAGGTCGGTGTCGAGTCGACCGTTGCTGACGGTGGGCCCGAAGCTGCCCCAGAACGCGCCGTCGGCAGTGATGCACAACTCACTGGGAATGTCGCGGGCGATGGCCTGCACGCCCAGGCCGAACTCGTCGGCGCGGCCTCTGCGCACGATCGGGCGAACGATGTGGTCGTCGGGAGGCACGCCCCACGAGGCCACCAACGCCCGGAGCGGGTCGAGGTGCGAGCTGTCGAGCGGACCACCCGTGGTGGTGGCGATGCGAACCCTGACACCGCGCTCGATGAGGCGTGGTACCGACGCGACCACCTTCGCAAAGTTCTCCGGCCCGCGGGCCATGTCGTTGATGTCCGCCAGGTGCGAGTCGAGGGAGATCTGCAGCGCGATGTCGGGGTGGGCGAGCCTGGCTGCACGCTCCAGCCGGTCGCCTGCGAACAACGTGCCGTTGTTCAGCAGCAGCACGGGCAGGAACTCCACCATGTCGAGCACCGTGTCGGTGAGCCAGGGGAGCAGGAACGGCTCGCCGCCGGTGATGCCCACGCCGGTGAAGCCGAGGTCCTTCGACTGCTCGGCGATCGCGATCATCTGCTCGGCAGTGAGCTCGCGCCGTTCGCTGCGCGGCGACGACTCGGTGAGGCAGTACGAGCACGCCAGGTTGCAGTGATAGTTCGAGTACAGCCACACCCTCCCGGGCAGTACGCCGCTGCGCACCGCGTCGGCGATGGGCCCGTGCGCGATGCGTTCCTCGACGTCGGTCATGCCATTCCTTCCGCTTGCAGGCGTTCCAGCACGTGCGTCGCGGTCGGGAGCTGGAAGCCGGTTGCGAAGCGGTTCAGGAACATGGTGGCGCCGACGGTGACGGAGATCTCGACCAGGTCGTGTGCTGCCCAGTGGTCGCGAGCCTCCGTCCAGACGTCGTCCGGCACGGGTCCGGTGGCGCCGGCCAGCGCGTCGATCCAGCCGATGAGGGCGCGTTCCCTCGCGGACGGGAAGCCGTCCTCCAGCGGCAACTCTCCGCGCAGCGCTCGCACTTCGTCGGGCGACAGACCCACGTCGAGCGACACCGCGGTGTGGGCGTGGATGCAATAGGTGCAACCCTGGAGGGCAGACGTGCGCAGGATCGCAAGCTCCTTCGCCCGCACGCCGATCGCCCCGGCACCGAGGGCGGACCCGACGAACCCCAACGCCGGCACCAGCAGCTCCGGCACCGTCGCCAGTGCGGCGACGATCGGCCCGGGGTCGCCGCCGGAGAAGAACTGTTGCGCGGACAGCGGCGCGGTCGATGCATCGAGGAGCTCTACGCGGGACATCGACACATCATTCATCGAAGTCGGAGCGTTCGAGGCACCTGTGGCCGGGAGTTTCGTGATTGTTTCGGAAGTGCCCGGAGATCGCTCGGTACTGTCGAAGTCGTGAGCACGGAACGAGATCACTGGCAGCAGGTGTGGACCGAGAAGTCGTCCGACGAGCTGAGCTGGCAGCAGACCGACGCCGGGCTTTGAAGTGAGCTGGTGCGCCGAGTGTCGGCGCCCACGAGCCGGGTGGCCATCATCGGCGTCGGCATGTCCGCGTTGGTGGCAGACCTGATTCGGTACGGCTACACCTCACTCGACGTCGTCGACGTGTCACCCGCCGCGCTGGGCCGATTGAACGAGCAGCTGGTCGGCGCCGCCGATCGGGTTCGGTCGGTGTGCGCCGATGTGCGCGATGTGCGGTTCGACGGTCCGATCGATGTGTGGCATGACCGAGCGACACTGCACTTCCTGACCTCCGCCGAGGACCAGGCGGCGTACGCAGCGCGTGCCGCCGATGCGGTTCGCCCCGGCGGATACATCGTCCTCGCCACGTTCAGCGAGCGCGGTCCCCGACATTGCAGTGGGCTGCCCGTCACCCGCCACGACCTCACGTCGCTCCGAACGCTGTTTGCGGGTGCGTTCGAAATGGTCGAGGCGTTCGAGCGCGACCACCACACCCCGTGGGGTGCCGCACAGGCGTTCACCCATGTGGTGCTCCAGCGGACCCGAGCTCGACCTCCACGCAGCCGAGCGTCGGGCGCGTTGTAGGCTCGCTCGAACTTCTCCTTCGAGCGGCGGCCTCCTTGCGCATACTCCTCGTGTCCGACCTTCACTACTCGCTGCGGCAGTTCGACTGGGTCGTCGAGTCCGCGGCCGACTTCGACCTGGTGGTGTTGGCCGGCGATCACCTCGACATCAGCTCGAGTGTCTCGCTCGACGCGCAGATCGTGGTTGTGCTCCGTTACCTCGCGCTCATCCAGGAGTCGACGATGGTTGCAGTCAGCTCGGGGAACCACGACCTCACCGGGCCCGACGACAACGACGAACGTGCAGCGCTGTGGCTGGCCGAAGCGCGCCGCGAAGGCATCTCCACCGACTGGGGTTCGATCCTCGTCGACGACACGTTGATCACCATCTGCCCCTGGTGGGACGGTCCCGCCGGGCGCGCACTGGTCGAGGCGCAACTCGCCGCCGATGCCGCACGACGCCCGCGGCGATGGGTGTGGATCTACCACTGGCCGCCGCTGGGATCACCCACGTGCTGGACAGGTCGGCGTCACTACGGCGACGCCGACCTCGCCGGCTGGATCGACGAGCACCAGCCCGACCTCGTCCTCACCGGCCACGTGCACGAGCCGCCGTTCAAGCCCGACGGCTCGTGGGTCGATCGCATCGGCGCGACCTGGGTCTTCAATGCCGGCAGACAGATCGGCCCGGTGCCGGCGCACATCGAGCTCGACCTCGCCGCGGGCACGGCCACTTGGTCGTCGATGATGGGGTCGGAATCGGTCGACCTCGGCGATCTGGTGCCGCCGTTGCGCACCGTCTTCTGACCGCTGTCGATCAGTACTCGGGGTCGGGATCTCGCGACGACCCGGGAGAGGCGGCGGTGCCGGATCGCTGCTCGAGCTGACGCAGCACGGTGGCCACCATCGTCAACCCGGGAGCATCGCCGTACTGGTGGGTGAGGTCGGCCAAGTAGGTCGTGAGGAAGTTGAGCCGCTGAGCGAGCCCGACCGCGACCTCACGGATCGCATCGGGCTCGCGTGAGAGCAGCGCGTCGCCGTCGGCGATGCGACGCAACACACTCGGCTCTGTCGCCTCGACCGTGGCGCTGTGCCCGATGCCGAGCAGCACGGAGACCTCACCGAGCATCGCGCCCGGTTGTGTGACGACATTGACCGTGACGTCGCCCTTGCGAACGTTGAGCGCACCGGAGACGAGCACCCAGATCGCGCCGTCGAAACCGCCCTCGGTCATCACGACATCGCCGGTGTCGAACATCACATCTGGATGGCCGGCGGTGGCCGCGAGCATGTCTGCCATCCGGCGATGGTACGCGAGCGAACAGCGTCGCTCAAAGGTTGCGAGGGCACGCGCTGCATCCCGGGACCTTGGGCACTGGATCGCCGACGATGCCGGGCGGACGATCGGGGTGAGAGGTGTGAGATGGCTCCGCAGCCTGGGTTCAGTTGGGACCGGATGCGTGCCGAGCTGAGCGGTCTGCCCGACGGGCAGGGACTCAACATCGCGCACGAAGCGGTCGATCGACACGTGGCGCTCGGGCGTGGCGACAGAGTCGCGCTGCGACTGCTCGCCAAGGACGGGACGAGGCGCGAAGTGACGTACGGCGAGCTGGCCATGCGAACGAACCAGTTCGCCAACATGCTCGCCTCGGAGGGCATCGGCCCCGGTGACGTGGTGGTGGTGCTCTGCGGTCGCGACCTCGATCTCTACGTCGCCGTGCTCGGCGCCCTCAAGCAACGCTGCATCGTCTCGCCAGTGTTCTCCGCGTTCGGACCCGAGCCGATCAAAGCCCGGCTGCAGCTGTCCGGTGCCACGGCACTGTTCACGACGCGGGCGTTGTACGAGCGCAAGGTGGCCGCATTGCGCAGCGAGCTGCCCTCGCTGACCCACGTGTTCGTCGCCGGATCCGAACACACCCATCCCGACGACACCATCCCTGTTGCCCCGCGCCTCGATGGTGCCGACCAGCACTTCGTCATCGGACCCACCGATCCCGAGACGCCGTCGTTGCTCCACTTCACCAGCGGCACGACCGGCACGCCGAAAGGTGCGCAACACGTGCACGGCGCGGTCGTCGCGCACTACGCGACCGGACGGTTCGTGCTCGACCTGGATCCCGACCGCGGCGACGTGTTCTGGTGCACCGCGGACCCGGGTTGGGTGACCGGCACCTCGTACGGGATCATCGCCCCACTCGTCTGCGGCGCGACCCTCGTGGTCGACGAGGCCGAGATGGATCCGGCGCGGTGGTACGACATCCTCGCCGGCGAAGGTGTCAACGTGTGGTACACCGCGCCCACTGCGGTTCGGATGTTGATGCGAGCAGGAACGGACGTGGCAGGGCTCGACCGGGCGCGCCCGGCGTTGCGGCTCGCGGCCAGCGTCGGCGAACCGCTGAACCCGGAGGCAGTGCGATGGGGCGCCGACGTGCTCGGCATCCCCTTCCGCGACAACTGGTGGCAGACCGAGACCGGCGGCATCATGGTGGCCAACGATCTGTCGCTCCCGATCCGACCAGGTTCGATGGGCAAGCCGTTGCCCGGCATCGAGGCGGCCATCGTGTCGTGCGACGACAGCGGGACGCCACACCGCGACGCGGACGGTGCGGTGCAACTGTTGGCCGGCGCGGCGCAGGGCATGCTGGCCCTCCGGACGCCCTGGCCGTCGATGTTCCGCGGCTACCTGAACGAACCGGATCGCTACGCAGCGTGCTTCGCCCGCGCCGGTGGGATCACCTGGTACCTGAGCGGCGACATCGTCAGGCGCGATGCCGACGGATACCTCTGGTTCGTGGCTCGCGCCGACGACGTGATCAAGACCTCCGGCCACCTCATCGGACCGTTCGAGGTGGAGAGCATCCTGATGGAGCACCCGGCAGTGGCGGAGGCGGGCGTGTACGGCGTGCCCGACGAGGTGGCGGGTGCCGTGATCCACGCGGTGATCGTGCTGCGCCCGGGAGTCGTCGACGACGAGGAGTTGCAGCGCTCCGTGGTCGCGCATGCACGCCGTCGGCTCGGTGCCGCCGTCGCACCTCGTCGGCTGATCGTCGCCGGCGACCTCCCCAAGACGCGCAGCGGGAAGATCATGCGGCGTGTCCTGCGAGCTCGCGAGCTCGGGTTGCCCGAGGGCGACCTGTCGACGCTGGAAGGAGCGAGATCATGAGCGACCTCGCCATGTTGCGAACGATGTTGTTGATCCGCCGGTTCGAAGAACGCGCCGCCCAGCTGTACGGCGAGTCGAAGATCCGCGGGTTCCTGCACCTCTGCATCGGGGAGGAGGCAGTCGCGGTCGGTGTGAGCGCCGCACTCGAGCCCGACGACAACGTGGTCTCCACGTACCGCGAGCACGGACACGCCCTCGTCCGCGGTGTCGGGGCCGATGCGGTGATGGCCGAGATGTTCGGCCGGTCGGAAGGCTGCAGTGGTGGCCGTGGCGGCTCGATGCACCTGTTCGACGTGCAGCACCGGTTCTTCGGCGGCAATGCGATCGTCGGTGGCGGACTGCCGGTGGCTGTCGGTCTCGCGCTCGCCGATCATCTTCGCGGTGTGCAACGCACGACCGTCTGCCTGTTCGGAGAAGGCGCGATGGCGGAGGGCGAGTTCCACGAGTCGGTGAACCTCGCCACGCTGTGGCACCTGCCGGTCGTGTTCTGCTGCGAGAACAACCTCTACGCGATGGGTTCGGCCCTGACCCGCACCGAAGCCAACACGGATCTCGTTCTCAAGGCCGCCGCCTACGGGCTCGCCGCGTGGTCTGCCGACGGCATGGACGTCCGAGCCGTGCACGATGCCATGCGCCGTGCGGTGACGACGGTTCGCGACGGCAGCGGCCCGGTGTTCGTGGAGATGCGCACGTATCGGTTCCGTGCCCACTCGATGTACGACCCCGAGCTGTACCGCTCGAAGGACGAGGTCGCCGAGTGGAAGCACCGCGATCCGATCGACCTCGAGGTGGGCCGGTTGCGCGTCGACGGCCTGCTCGACGACGCAGGCCTGTCTGCACTCCAGGACGACGTGCAGCGCGAGGTGGAGGCCGCGGTGCTCGCTGCCGAGAACGGCACCGACGAGCCCGTGGAGCAGCTCACCCGTCACGTTTACGCCGATGCTGCAGAGGAGGTGAGGTCATGAGCATCACATGTCGCGACGCCATGCGGGAAGCGATCCGTCAGGCGCTCATCGCCGACGATCGAGTGTTCATGATGGGCGAGGACATCGGCGCCTACGGAGGGTGTTTCGCCGTGTCGAAGGGGCTCCTGGCCGAGTTCGGGCCGGATCGCATCCGCGACACCCCACTGTCGGAGTCGGCGTTCGTGGGTGCCGGGGTGGGTGCCGCGATGGCCGGCATGCGACCGATCGTCGAGATCATGACCGTCAACTTCAGCCTGCTGGCACTCGACCAGATCCTCAACAACGCCGCCACGCTGCGGCACATGTCCGGGGGCCAGATCGGCGTGCCGCTGGTGATCAGGATGACCACCGGTGGCGGTCGGCAACTCGCCGCTCAGCACTCGCACAGCCTGGAAGGCTGGTACGCGCACATCCCGGGCATCAAGGTGCTCGTCCCTGCGACCGTCGACGACTTCCGGCACATGCTGCAACCAGCGCTCGACGATCCCGACCCTGTGCTGATCTTCGAGCACGCGCTGCTGTACAACGCCGAGGGCGAGCTGAGTGACGGACCGAGCCCGCCGATCGACAAGGCCGTCGTTCGCCGTGCCGGTAAGGACATCACCCTCATCACCTACGGCGGCTCGCTCGCCAAGACGGTGCAGGCGGCCGAACTGCTCGCCGCCGAGGGCATCGAGGCCGACGTGATCGACCTCCGCAGCCTGCGCCCGCTCGACGACGCCACGTACATGGCCAGCGTTCGTCGCACCCACCGGGCCGTCATCGTCGACGAAGGCTGGCGTTCGGGCAGCATCAGCGCCGAACTGAGCGCGCGCATCACCGAAGGAGCGTTCTACGAGCTCGACGCGCCGGTCGGTCGCGTGTGCAGCGCCGAAGTCCCGATGCCGTACGCGAAGCACCTCGAGGAAGCAGCGTTGCCGAGCACCTCGTCGATCGTCGCTGCGGCCCGCGAAGCGATGGCCGAAGATGCCTGACGCTTCCCGCTCCACGGTCGAGTTCCGGATGCCGTCGCTCGGTGCCGACATGGATGCCGGCACCGTCGTGGAGTGGCACGTCCGACCGGGGGACACGGTGCACCGCGGCGACATCGTCGCGATCGTGCAGACCGACAAGAGCGATCTCGACGTGGAGGTGTTCACGGACGGCACGATCACCGAGCTGACCGTGCCCGAAGGCGTGCGTGTCCCGGTCGGCACCGTGCTCGCCACCATCGCCACCGGCGGTGTCGCAGCGCCGTCCGGCGAGCCGTCGAAGCCTCTCCTCGCACCCGTTCCCACCGAAGCGGCCGCCGAGAGGGCTCCCACCGCGCCGGCGCATCCCGACCTCCACTCGCCCGTGCTCCGGCACCTCGCGGAACGGCTCCACGTCGACATCGCCCGCCTCCACGGCACTGGCCCGGGCGGCCGTGTCACGCGCGACGACATCGAACGTGCCGCTCGCGCGCCGCGCGTCACGCCTCGCGCCCGGCGGTTGGCCGCTCGCCACGGCGTGAACCTCGACCAGCTCGCGCCAACCGGCTGCATCACCGGTGATCAGGTGCTGGCCGCTGCGGAGCGCCCTCCCGCCGCGCCACCTCCGTCACGCTCGACTCCCGCCGAGGGCGACAGCATGCGGCTGGCCATCGCCCGCCAGATGACCAGGTCGTGGCAGGAGATCCCTCACTTCCGGGTCGCGACGCGGATCGAGCTGAGTGGGCTGCTGGCGCAGCTGGCGACACTGAACGAGCAGCGCACGGTCGCCGAGCGCATCCTGCCGGCAGCCGTCATGTTGCGGGCCGCAGCCCAGGCCGCCGCCGACGTCCACGGCGTGAACGGATGGTGGCGGCACGACGAGTTCGAGCCGGCCCCGGAGGTGAACCTCGGCATCGTCGTCGCGCTGCGCAAGGGTGGGTTGATGGCGCCGGTGATCCGCAACGCCGATCAGAAGTCGCTCGCCGAGGTCATGGCCGAGCTGCGCGACCTGGTGACGCGAACGCGAACGGGCCGGCTGCGTGCGTCCGACATCGAGTCGGCGACCTTTACCGTCACCCAGCTCGGTGAGAACGAGGTGGATGAGGTGTCGCCCATCATCCATCCGCCACAGGTTGCGATCCTCGGGCTGGGTGCAGTGCATCGTGAACCGTGGGCGGTGGACGACACGCTCGCCGTTCGTTCCGTCGTGCACGCCACGCTCGCCGCCGACCACCGTGCCGTCGACGGCCGAGTCGGCTCGATGTACCTGATCGCGCTGCGGCGCCACCTGCAGGAGGCTCTCCCATGACCGACGCACCCTCCGTTCGACAGCTCGTCGCGGATGCCGTGTCACGCATCGCGCCCGACGTCGACCCCGGCGATCTCGACGCCGATCTGCACGATGATCTCGGTCTCGACTCGATGGACCTCCTCAACCTGGCGACGGCGATCAGCATCGCGTCGGGCGTGGAGATCCCGGAACGAGACCTTCCCGGGTTGCGCACGCTCCGTCAACTGCAGGAGTACCTCGCTCGACGGCTGGAGCGCGGCCCCGACCACGACAAGGAGGTTGCGCCATGACGTTCATCAAGTGGTTCCGCGACATCGGACTGGGCGACGCGCCCAGCGTCGGTGGAAAGGGTGCCAACCTCGGAGAGCTCACACGCGCCGGACTTCCCGTGCCCCCGGGGTTCGTGGTCACCGCTGAGGCGTACCTCGCATCGGTGGAGGCCGCAGGAGTGCGTACCGAGGTGGGCGGTGCGCCGTCCATCGAGGCCGGTGCGGAAGCGGCCGCTGCCGAGGCGTCCCGTCGCCGCGACCTGGTCGACAAGGCCGGCATGGCTCCGGAGGTGACGGCGGACGTGCTCGAGGCGTACGACCAGTTGTGCCGCGCCACCGGTGGTTCAGCGCTGAGCGTGGCGGTCCGTTCGTCCGCCACCGCGGAGGATGCCGGCGACACATCGTTCGCCGGGATGCACGAGACGTTCACCAACGTGGTCGGTGACAGCGAGCTGGTGGACCGCATCGTCGCGTGCTGGCGGTCGGGGTTCGGCGATCGTGCGTTCACCTATCGCGCCGCGCAGCACGTGGAAGCCGAGCCAGCGATTGCAGTCGTGGTCCAACAGATGGTGGAGGCGACCCGTTCGGGTGTGCTGTTCACCGTCGACCCGGCCACCTCGGATCGCTCGCACCTCGTGGTGGAGGCCGCGTTCGGCCAGGGCGAGGTGGTGGTGGGTGGCCAGGTGGAGCCCGACACGTATGTCATCCGACGCGAACCGCTGGCCGTCCTGCAGGCCAGGATCGGCCTCAAGTCGCACCTGATCAGGCGCGGCGCCGACGGTCACGACGAACGTGTCGAACTGTCGGCCGAGGAGTCGGCACGGCGGGTGCTCACCGACGACGAGGTGCTCACGCTCGCCCGCATCGGCCTGCAGTCCGAGGCACACTACGGCGCGCCGCAGGACATGGAGTGGTGCCTCGACAGCGAGGGCACGGTGTTCGTCGTGCAGTCGCGACCGATCACCACGCTCGCCGAGCCGGCCGGCAGCGAGCTCGTGCGCGGCCTCGGCGCCGCGCCCGGACGAGCGACCGGTCGGGCGCGACTGCTGTTCGATCCTGCCGAACGCGATCAGCTGCTCGACGGCGAGGTGCTGGTCGCCCCGATGACCAATCCCGACTGGCTGTCGGCGCTGCGTCGTGCGGCGGCGGTGGTCACCGATGGTGGCGGCATCACCTGCCACGCGGCCATCGTGAGTCGTGAGATGGGCATCCCCTGCGTGGTCGCCACCCGCACTGCGACCACCGCGATCCGCACCGGCGACGTCGTCACCGTCGACGGCTCGCAGGGCGTGGTCGTGCGCGGCGACATGCTGCACGTCGAGGGAGCGCCGGCCGGCGCGATCGGTGCAGTCGTCACCCTGCCTCGCGCTGTGGGCCCGGCCGACGCTCCGCTCGAGTCGCTGGCGACGCGTGTCTACGTGAACTTGGCGATGGTCGAACACGCCGAGGAGGTGGCTGCGATGCCGGTCGACGGTGTGGGTCTCCTGCGTGCCGAGTTCCTGCTCACCGAGGCGCTGCGCGGCAAGCACCCGCGAGCCGTCATCGCCGACGACGGCGGCGAAGCGTTCGTCTCCGCGATGGCCGACTCGGTGCTGCAGATCGCTCGGCCGTTCGCGCCGCGGCCCGTCGTGTACCGCACGATCGACTTCCGCTCGAACGAGTTCGCCGGCCTGGAGGGTGGGGCGGACTTCGAGCCGACCGAGAACAACCCGATGATCGGCTATCGCGGCTGCTTCCGGTACGTGAAGGAGCCCGAGCTGTTCGAGCTCGAGCTGCGCATGCTGGCGCGGGTTCGCGAGGAGTGCCCGAACGTCGTGGTGATGATCCCGTTCGTGCGCACGCTGTGGGAGCTGGAGCGTTGCCTCGACCTCATCGACGGCAGCGAGCTGGGCGGCCAGCGCGGGCTGCAGCGCTGGGTGATGGCAGAGGTGCCGTCGGTCGTCCACCGCATCGCCGACTACGCGAAGCTCGGTATCGACGGCGTGTCGATCGGATCGAACGACCTCACCCAGCTGATGCTCGGCGTCGACCGCGACAGCGAGATCTGCCGCGAACTGTTCGACGAGTCGGATGCGGCCGTGCTCGACGCGATCGAGCAGATCATCCGCCGTTCCCACGAGCACGGCCTGACCGCCTCGTTGTGTGGCCAGGCTCCGTCCAACCGTCCGTCGTTCGCCGAGCACCTGGTGCGCTTCGGCATCGACTCGGTGTCGGTCACCCCCGACGCCGTCGATGCCGCCCGTCGGGTGCTCGGCGCTGCTGAGCGGAGGTTGCTGCTGGCCGCAGCCCGCGGGTGACGCCCGGGTTCGGCGCTGCCACGACTCGAAGGGTCAGCAGTGAGTGCCGGTCGCCGAGGCGGCCGAGGCGAAGTGTGGGCTGGATTACACTTTTTGTGATCGCTGCGCCACAGACGGCAGGGGACTTCGGATCGACAATCGAGCACATGACGCCACACGCCTCTCCGGTTCGCTCGCTCATCGCCGTCCTCCTGGTCGCAGTCACCGCCTGCGGCTCGAACGACGAGGGCAGCGCTGCCCCGACCACCCAACCTGCAGCATCGACGACCTCGCTGGAGATCACCACCACGACCACCGCCGAGCCCGAGATCATCGACTCGGTCACGGTCGAAACGGTCGCGACTCCTGGCGACGGCTCCACGGTCGTCGAGGCCACCGAGACGCTCCGCGACGGCGTGCCGACCGTGAAGGGGACGACGTACTCGATCATCGACCCGGCCACGAAGACCGGCTTCTCGCTGGTGTCGTCGGTCGACGGTGCCTACCCGTTCCTGGCGCCGGCATACGCATCGCTCACCGTCGACGAAGCCGGGATGGAAGGGTTGATCACCATCGTTGGTCTCGATGGCACCCGCACGTTCATCGAGCCCATTGTCGACGTCGTGCAGATTCCGGCCGACGGCTTCCAACCGCTGACGGAGCCGGTGCCGGCGGACTACCTCGCCTGGTTCGCCGAGATGCCCGGCGTCACAGTCGGGCCAGTCGTCGAGACCATCGTCGACGGCCGACCCGCTCGCAGCATGACCTACTCGACGGGGCCGACACCGAACGGCCTGCCGTGCGACGCCAACAGCGTCGCAGGCTGCCTCGCAGCACTGTGGAACCCCAACGGGGCGATCATGGTCTACCCCGGCAACGAGACGGGCACGCTCTACGAGCTCGTGGTCGACGGGCGGCGTGCGCTGCTCGACGTGACCATCCGAAAGGGCGCGCAGGAGATGTTCGAGTCGCTGCGGTTCTTGAACGAGAACGAGGGGTAGCCATCGATCGGCGGCGGGTGCTCGGTCTCTGTGCTCGAGGCGCCCTCGGCGCGCTGTGCGTCGCGCTCGGTGCAGCGGCACAGGCAGCGGTCGGAGATCGAGCAGCGGACACACTCACCCGCGCCGACGATCGATCGGACCCGCGTGTGGTGGTGGTGGCGTTCGACACGGCCGTCGACGGAGCCGTGCCCGGTGACGTCGCCTACCGCAACGCGGGATTCATGAAGGACATCGTGGTCGCGGCGAGTCGCGGCGGAGCCTCCGCAGTGGGGTTGCTGGACTTCGACAGCAGCGCGTTGTCCGACGGCTCGGGTGGCGCGTTGCACATCGTTGCGTCCGACGATGTGCAGCGACTCGCAGTGATCCCGCTGCACGATGTCGCGTTCGCCGACGGTGCGGCTGCCGAGCTTCCGCTGCTCACCCGGTTCAGGGTCGACCAGCTGTCGACCGACGCGGCCGGCATCGGCGTCGTCCGACCCAGCACCGTCGACGTGGTCCGCACCGTGCCGTTGTTGGCCCGCGTCGAGAAGATCGAGAACGGCGCCGATTTCGAGATTCCCGACTTCCTCATGGACGAGTACGACGAACGGGCCACGAACGTGGCCGTGGGGTTCTCGCTGCGGCTGGTCTCCATGGCCGTGGGGGCCAGCCCGAGCCGTCCGTCGGCCGACGGCGTCACCCTCGGCGACCGTCGCATCCCACTCGAGGACGGCGCACTGCGGATCCGATGGTCCGACGACCTCAGTGGAAACGGGAGCGGGCGAGTGATCCCGCACGAGCGGCTCTACGACCTCCTCTCTCCCGATCTGTTCCGTGGCGCCATCGTGCTCGTCGGCACGGTGGACCCGGCGAAGTCCCCGTACCAGTCCACGCCCATCGGCGACCTGCCACCGCTGCTGGTGGAGGCGAATGCGGTCAGCACGCTGCTCGCGGAGCGCTACGTCCGCCCGGCGCCCAGCTGGCCGAGCACGGTGCTCGCGTGCGCGCTCGGGCTGATGGTCGTGTTGCCGACCAGCACGCGCCGACGCTGGCCGATCGCAGTCATGGCCGGCGTCGGTGTCGCGTGGATCGCTCTGGCCGTCGCCGCAGCGTGGACACATCGACCGCTCGCAGTCGTGCTGGTTCCCGTGGTGGCTGCCGCTGCCGCAGTGTCGCGAGTGGTGCTCCGACAGGTGGACGGTCGCTCGGATCGACGCCGGATACGGCAGCTGTTCGGTCAGTACATGCCCGACTTCGTGGCTCGCCAACTGCTCGAGTCCGGCAGGGAACGCAGCGCGCTCGACGGCGAGCGACACATCGTCACTGCCCTCTTCGTCGACATACGAGGCTTCACACCGCTCGCCGCGCAACTGGAGCCGGGCCAGATCCGCGTGCTGCTCAACGAGTTCTATCGGCGGATGGGCGACGCGGTGTTCGCCGAGGGTGGCACGGTGCTGCAGTACGTGGGCGACGAGGTGTTCGCAGTGTTCGGTGCACCGCTGCCGATGGACTCCCACGCAGCGACCGCGGTGCGCTGCGCGCGGGCGATGTTCGCGGGGCTCGACGACTTGCAGCGCGGGCTGGCCGAACACGACCTTCCTCCCGTCAACTTCGGCATCGGCGTGCACACTGGTGAGGTGGTCGCCGCGCACGTCGGCTCACGGGCACGCATGCAGTACTCGGTGATCGGCGACGCGGTGAACGTCGCCAGCCGCCACACGGCATTGGCCGAGCCGGGCGAGATCATCCTCTCCGCAGCGACGGCTGCGCTGGTCGATGCGGCCGACGGCCAGGTGGACACCGCATCGCTGAAGGGAGTGGCCGAGACAGTTCGAGTGGTACGACTCCGTGCGGGGCCAGAGTTCACCTCGGGTGATCGGAGGCTCGTCAGCCGGTGATCCGTGCATCGGCGCGACGTCGGAGACCGGCGGGATCCAGCACGTCGAGGCCCCCGTGCCTGATGCGGATGAAGCCGGCGGCCGCCAAGCCGGCCAGCACCTTGTTCACCGTCGGACGAGTCGTGCCCGCGAGGCCGGCCAGCGTCGATTGGGTCATCGGCACGACGACCGGCACCACGCCGTCGTCATACACACGCGTGACGTCGGCGAGGCGGGCGATCACCCGGTCGCCTGCCGTGCCCAGCTCGGCGTCGATCACGCGACGGGTGAGTCGCAGCACCTGAGTGGTCAGCACCTCGATGAGGAAACCCTGCACCACTCGTCCGTCGTCGCGCAGTTCGTGCAGGTCGGCGCGACTGAGGGTGACTGCCTCCAGCGGCTCGAGCGCCATCACCGAAGCCGTTCGGAGACCGGCGCCCAGCAGGGCCAACTCGCCGAAGCAGTCGCCGGGCCCGAGCAACGCGAGGATCGTGGTGTTGCCCTCGCGATTGACGAGTTGCACCGCCACGCGACCGGCGATGATCAGGTACAGCCGATCGCCGGAGTCGCCGGCATGGAAGATGTAGTCGCCCTTGCGAAACCGCCGCCGAACCCCGATCTGCAGCACCCGCTCGCGGTCCGCCTCAGCGAGTCGCTCGAAGAACGAGGGTTCACCCATCGCCGGAGTGTACGCGTCGGCTCGCAACGCTCGGCGGGAGCTCGGTACTGGAGAGTGGAGGCTGTTACTCGAGGCCGCCCGCCGCTGAGCGCGGCGGGGCGTCGTCGTCGCCCACTTCCCCATCTTCGTCATCGAGCTGGCGAGGATTCTTCGCTCAGGCCATGACGCAAAGCCGGTCCTCGGAGTCGCGACGTCCGCGACGTGTCCGCCTCCTGCTCCGTCGACGACGGCACACCTTCGCTGGTGGCTTCCGGGCGGGCGGGAACACATCCGCTCGTCCCGGCGTTGCAGCCACGCAGATGGACTCCACCGAACTCTCCGCCGACATGTCTGCTGCCACGATCACCGGCAGTGGGCCAGATCACGACCGGCGCGTGCGCGACATCCTCGAGTTGATCGAGGTCATCCGTCCCGCGGTCGAAGCCGACGGGGGCACGCTCAACCTCACGGCAGTCGACACCGACACGGGCGATGTCACCGTCGAGCTCGCCGGCGCATGCGGCAGTTGCGCGGTGGCCTCGCTCACGCTCGAGGGCGGCATCGCGCGCATCATGCGGCAGCGACTCGACTGGGTGACCGAAGTGCACGGCACCGTGGAGGACGACCCGGCAGCCACCGGCTGGGGCGGCTGGACCCCGCGCAGCTGACGACGCGTCACGCACTCACGGCGACGTGCGCGGGGATGCGGTGGCGCAGCGCCAGCGAGCCCACCACGCCGCCGACCGATGCGACGAGCGGGATCACCCACACGGCACTCAGTGAGTGCGCCATCACGATGCCGCCGACCGTGTTGGCCATGCCCATGCAGCCTTGGAACACCATCGTCGCCAACCCGAAGTAGCGCCCGACGAGCTGCGGTGGCGCGAGGTCCGAGGTGAGGGGCATGCGGACCGCGCCGAGCACCGCCTCGCCGAACCCGCCGAGCACCTGCGCGACCGCGATCGCCGCGATGGCGATGCCGACGGCGACGTGCGGCGTGGCCACCATCACCGCGAATGCGGCGACGAACCACAGGTTCATCACCGCGAGCGAGTTCATCCGGCGACGGCCGCTCACCCAGTGCAGCGTGGGGATCTGCGTGGCGACCACGCTCACCGCGCCGAACGTGAACAGGATGCCGATGGTGGCCTTGTCGATGCCGAGCTGCGACGCGTAGACGGGCATGAATGCGAAGAGGAACCCGAACCCGAGCGCGACCGCGACGTCGGTGACGAGCAGGCGCACGAAGAAGCCGTCGCGCAGCACCTCACCGAAGCCGGGCCGCTCGGAGTGCGGCACCGTGGAGTGGACCTTGCCCGACGGCATCCCCGGCAGCACCGCGAGGAAGACGAGGTAGGTGGCCACGTTGACGCCGAACAGCCACTGGAACGCGCGCAGCGACTCGGACTGGACGAGGAACCCGCCGAGCACGCCACCCAGTGCGGCGCCGAGGTTCAACGACGCACGCGAGAACGCCGACACTGCCGGACGTTCGTGCGGCTGCACGATGATCGCGAGCAGCGCGGCTTGCGCAGGGAACCACAACGCGTTCCCGATGCCGAGCAGCATCGACACCGCGACGGCTGCCGTGAACGTGGTGACCACGGCATAGAGCGAGGCTGCGGCGATCGACACCAGGCAGCCGACGGTGAGCACCAGCCTGGCACCGAGCCGGTCGGAGAGGAAGCCGGCGAACGGCGTGCAGATGACCATCATGAAGCTCATCGCGCCGACGGCGAACCCGGCGCGATCGAGCGGGATGTCGCGCACCTCGTGGAAGTAGATGAGCACGAACCCGAACAGTGCGGCCGACCCGATCATGTTGATCACCGTGGCCGCGAAGAATCGTTTCAACGCAGGGCTGAACGAGCGAAAGCCGGGTGACGACATGCTGCTCAGGGTACGAGAGGGCGTGCGTCCGAACCGAGCGAGTTCCGTTCGCGTGCCTACGCTCTCCGGTCATGGCCCTCTTCCACCTCGCCACCATCACCCCCACCAAGGCCGACCTCATCGCCCAGTGGGTGCCCACGCAGTCATGGGGGCCGCCGCCCGACGCGCCGGTCTCGGTGATCGGCGCCTTCCGCTTCGACGATCCCGAGGGTCGAGTCGGCATGGAGGTCCATCTCGCGACCGCGGGCGACACGCTGTTGCACGTGCCGCTCACCTATCGCGACGAACCGCTCGCGGGTGCCGACGACGCACTCATCAGCGAAATGCATCACTCGGTGCTCGGCACGCGTTGGGTGTACGACGGGTTGCGTGATCCGCGGATGGTGGTGATGCTCGCGGCCGTCACGATGACGGGTCAGGGCGAAGCGCTGGGCATGGCCGAGTTCGACGGCCGCTGGTACATCGCTCCCAGCCACGTGCGCATCCAGGGCGGTGGCTGGACGCAGGAGCGGGTGCCCGTCGACGGCTTCGAACTCGACGACCCCACCGCGACGACCGCCGTGTTGCGCAACGACCGGTTCCAGCTCACCGTGTTCCGCCGGCCCGAGCCCGGCCCGCGCCCGCCGATCGCGCTCACCGCCACCTGGGACGCGCAGCCGAACCCGGTGGTGCTCACCGAGCTGCGCGAGCGCTGACGACCGGGGTCAGAGCGAGGCGAGCTCTCGCTCGAGCGCTTCGTACGCCTGAGCGAGGGCGGCGTCGCCGTGGATCTGTAGCTGCCCGGCCGCGATGACTCGAACGTCGGCGACTCCCATGAACCCGAGGATCGCGCGCAGGTAGGTGGTGTTGAAGTCGATCTCGCTGCCGATCGGGGTGCCCCGTGAGGCGGTGACGATCCACGCTCGCCTCGTCGTGAGCAGTCCGACGGGGCCGTGCTCGGTGAACCGGAACGTGCGCCCGGCGCGCACGACCTGATCGATCCACGCCTTCATCGCGGCGGGCACGCCGAAGTTGTACATCGGCGCTACGAGCACCAACTCGTCGGCCGACAGCAGTTCGTCGACCAACTCGTCGGATGTCTTCAGTGCGGAGGGGTCGCCGTCGGCGAACGATGCCGCCACCCACGCACCGGTGACGACGGGGAAGCCTTCAGCTGCCGTTCGTTGCACGAGCACGTCGGACGGCCCGACGATCCTGCTGGTCAGCGCGTTGGCCAGGCCTCGGCTCACCGATCCGGGGTGGTCGGCCCCCGAGTCGACTCGTAGTACCACGCGCGCGTCAGTTGTCCCTGTCATGCCCGTCCTCCTGGCGATCGTTTCTTGCCACAGTACGCCCGGTGAGCTGAGCTCAGATCCGGAGCACGCGCGGGTGCGCGAGGTCGTGGTTGTCGACGAGCACGTCGGAGCGACGAGTTACGGCTTCGACTTCTCCGCCAGCGGTGCCAACAGGTCGACGAGCGATTGCGCGATCGCCGGGTGGACCTCACCTGTGGCGGCCCACTCGCCGAGCTGGTCCGTGAGCGCCTTCGCCTGATCGCGCTGCTGCTTCGTCGAGTTCTCGGCCAACAGTCGTCCGAGCGACTCGGTCAGCGCCGCGCCCGCACGTCCGACGAGCGCAGGATCGTTCTCCAGTTGACGCAGGAACGTCTGCAGGTCGTCGGTCTGCGGAAACCCTGGGATGAGTTCTTGGACCGGCGGTCCTGCGGTCGTCGTCGGAGCATCGGTCGGTGGAAGCGTGGTGGCCACGACCGTCGGCGCCTGGGAGGTGGCGGTGGTGGCTGCGTCGATGCCCGACGGATCGCCGTCGCGAGACCGCACCGCAGCGAAGACCGCCACGGCCAGCACGAGCACGGCGGCGATCATCGCCACCGGCACTCGTCGTTCGGGCGGCGCGGACGGCTCGACCTCTCGCGCGACGACACCCGCGGTCGACATCACCTCCGTGTCGCCAGATCTGGCGGGAGTGGGCGGAGTCGAGGTGACGACCACCTGCGTCGGGATCGCGAACTCGGGCAGCGGACCCGGTGGTGGCGACCAACTCGACGTCAGCGCGGTACTCATCTCGACGACCGATGCGTACCGGTCGGCGGGATCCTTCGAGAGCGCTCGGCTGACGATGGCCGCGATGGTCGCCGGCACGTCGGGTCTCAGGTCACGCACATCGGGTGCCGCGTGGGCCTGTTGCGCAACGGCCACTGCGACGGGCGAGTCACCGACGAACGGAGTGCGGCCGGTCAACATCTCGAAGAGCAGGATGCCGACCGCATACACGTCGGTGGCGGGCGACAGCGTTGCGCCGGTGGCCTGCTCGGGTGCCAAGTAGCGCGGCGTACCGATGGTCGTGCCGGCGCGGGTTTCCGACCCCAACTCGTCGAAGCGCTTCGCGATGCCGAAGTCGGTGAGCTTGGCGTCGCCGCCCGGTGTGAGGAGGATGTTCCCCGGCTTCACGTCGCGGTGCACGATGCCGCCGGCATGGGCGGGAGCCAGCGCGGCGAGCACCTGGCCGGCGATGCGGATGGCGTCGGTCACCGCCAGGGGGCCGTGCGTGGCGAGGTGCTGAGCGAGCGAGGGCCCATCGACCAGCTCCATCACGATGTACAGCTGGCCGTCGTCCTCGCCGGCGTCGAACACTGCGACGGCGTGACGATGCATGAATGCTGCCGAAGTAGGCCCCTCGCGCAGGAACCGCGCTCGGTTGGTGGGATCCGCAGAGTCGGACGGGCCGGCGTCGAGCAGCTTCACCGCGACCCGCCGGTCGAGGCGCTCGTCGACTGCCGCGTACACGCGTGCGGACCCTCCGCTGCCGATCTGCTCGGCGAGCACGTAACGATCTGCCACTCGACGAGTCATGCCACACGTGGCTACCCGTTCGCCACGACTCCTAACCCACCACTACGGCAGCAGGATGCCCTCGATCTGTTCCATCGCCTGGCGTGCGTAGCCGGACCACAGGCGGGCGAAGGTGGGCATCACCCACGTGCCCAGCTTCTCGGTGGGCGTGACCTCCCAGGCCCACGTGATGCGCACGCCGGTGCCGACCGGCTCGAACGACCACGTGCCCGCCGCGCTCACGACCAACGGCTTCATCATGCCGGTGATGTCGCTGATGGTGTAGCCGAAGCGGTGGGGCCGGTCGAGCTCGGTGAGCGTTTCGCGCATCGTGCCGCCGTCGGTGAGGCGGATCGTGCGGGTCTGTCCGACCGCGGCACCCCAGTCGCCGTGCTGGTCGATGACCTCACCGATGGCGGGGATGGCGCCGAAGCGACGGCCGAAGATGTCGGGCAACGGCCTCGGCAGCACGGTGTCGTACGCATGCTCGACACTGACGGGAAAGGTGCGTGATCGTTCCATCCGGCGAGTGGCCATGCGACCAACCTACCGAACCGGCGATGGCCCGTCAGTTCGACTCGCGGCGCTGCAGCAGCACGGTGCCCACCGCGAGCGCGACCACGGTGTAGGCGGTGTAGACGACGGCGTTCTGCCCGCGGGTGAGTGCCACGGCGATCGCCTCGGCAGAGTCGAAGTCGGACCCGATGCCGAGCAGGCGGTAGCCGGTGACGAACGGGAGGAAGCGAGCGGCCCTGGCCGGAGCGAACACGCCGAGCAGGTTCTCGATGACGAACCACCACACCAGGAAGCCGGAGATGGATGCAGCGCCATGCCGTGCGGTCATGCCGATGCCGAGGCCCATCAACGCGGAGAGCGTGGTGAACAGCAGCGCCCAGAGCGCCGTCGTGGCGATGGTCGAGGCGTCGCCCATCTCGAGTCCGCCGGCGAGCGCTCCCGCGAAGCCCGCCGCCATGCCGACGACGCCGAGCAACACGCCGACCGCAGAAGCGGTGATCGCCTTGCACATCGCGATCACCCACCGCGCCGGCTGCGCAGTGAGGGCTGTGGCGAGGGTGCCGTGCTGCGCTTCCGACGTGAACATCAGGATCCCGGCGATCGCCGAGAACACCGCGGTCAGCGTGGTCGGGTACACGAACACCTTGGCGACGGTGAGCACTTCGTCGGTGACGAGCGTGGCCACCGCCCACGACGAGAACGCGGCAACCAGGACGGTCAGGCCGAGCACCGCTCGGTTCGACCGCAGCGAGGTGAGCTTGATGCGTTCGCTCGTCAGCAGCGTGGGGACGGTGGCGAGATCGTCGCGCAGGGTTCGGGTCGTGGGGACGGTGGCGGACGGGTGGGGGAGGTGTGTGGTGGCGGTCATCGTGGTTCCTTGTCGTGAGCGAGGGTCGTCAGTGAGGGTCGTGAGTGAGGGTCGTGAGTGAGGGAGCGGATCGTGGTCAGTTGGACGCGAACTCTGCGGCGGCGCTGGTCATGTCGAGCAGGGTGTCCTCGAGCGACGGCGTCGTCTCGCTGAGCTCGACGATGTGGATCCGATGGTCGAACGCCACCGTCGCCACGGTCGCCTTGTCGGCGCCGCGCACGTGCAAGCGGTCGCCGTCGGCCTCGACCTGCAGGTCGCGTTCGGTCAGCAGCGCAGCGAGCTCGCCGGGTCGGCTGGTCTCGACGACGACGGTGACCTCGTGGCGAGCCGCGATGGCATCCACCGACTCGGCGGCGAGCAACTTTCCCGCGCCGACCACCACCAGGTCGTCGGCGAACATGCTCAGCTCGCCGATCAGGTGACTCGACACGAACACGGTGCCGCCGCGGTCGGCGAACGCGCTGAGGTGGTTGCGCAGCCAGCGGATGCCATCGGGGTCGAGGCCGTTCGACGGCTCGTCGAGCAGCAGCACCTGCGGGTCGCCGAGGAGGGCGCCGGCCAGTGCCAGCCGTTGCCGCATGCCCAACGAGAACGTGCCCGCTCGCTGATCGGCGGCCGACTCGAGGCCCACCTCGGCCAGCACCTCGTCGACCCGGCGAGGCGCGATTGCGCTGAGTGCAGCAGTTGCCCGCAGGTGCTGGCGCGCCGTGCGACCAGGGTGCATGCAGCGTGCGTCGAGCACGGAGCCGACGAGTCGAGCGGGGCGCGCGAGGTCGGCGTAGCGAACCCCGTCGTACCTCACCTCGCCGTGGTCGGGCCGGGTGAGGCCCACCATCATGCGCATGGTGGTCGACTTCCCAGCACCGTTGGGGCCGACGAAGCCGGTGACGCGGCCTGCCGCGACCTCGAAGGTGATGTCGTCGACGGCTGTACGCGTGCCGTATCGCTTGGTGAGACCGGTGACCTTGATCATCTGTTCATGCTCCGTTCGTGTTGGGTGTTGAGAGGTTCGGTGACGAGGGGTCGTGAGACCTGGGCGAGCGAGACCAGCTCGCCGTTGATCGCCGTCAGGTGCACGAGCAAGCCGTGCAGGTGAGCCGGATCGCGCACCTCGCCGGACAGGCGGGTGAGTCCCGGCTGTGAGCGGTCGACGGTGAAGTCGTCGAGGAACGGTCGCAGCAGCCGGGCGCCGGCCCGGCCGCGGATGACGATCTCGTAGGTGCACGGCTCGGACATGAGCCCACCGTGCGGCAGAGCAGCACGAGTTGTCGTCACCCGTGCCGCCATCTCACCCGGGTGAGATGCCAGGGGTAGGGTCGCCCGATGACGGCGCAACGGCACTCACGCCTCGCAGCCACGAAGCTGCAGCCGCCGTTGCCGCCGGTGCAGCTCGTCCGCCGCGGCAGGTTGGAGGCCCAGCTCGACGAGAGCCTCGCCCGACAGGCTCGGCTCATTCTCGCGAGCGCGCCCGCCGGCTCGGGGAAGTCGACCCTGCTGTCGTCGTGGTTGGCGGGTCGACCCGAGGTGGTGGCCTGGTTGCAGGTGGAGGAGAGCGACTCCGACCCCGCGCGATTCTGGTCGTACCTGACCGAGGCCATCGCCGCCACCCAGCTCGCGGGGGTCGTCGACCTTCGCGAGGTGGTGGCCGGGTCGGGCGGCGACGACCTGCTGGTGGTGCCCGAAGTGGTCAACCGCTTGTCGCAGCTCACCGAGCCGCTCATCGTCGTCGTCGACGACTACCACCTCATCGAGAGCGCGAGCGTCCACCGCGGCGTCGAGCGCCTGGTCGAGCTGTGCCCGCCGCAGGTGGTGCTCGTCATCAGCACCCGCATCGATCCGCCGTTCCGTCTCGGCCGGCTGCGCGTCAGGAACCAACTGGCCGAGGTCAGGGCCGCCGACCTCCGCTTCGACCACTCCGAGGCGCCCGGCCTGCTCGGTGCGGCCGGCCAGGCGCTCGACCGAGCGCAGCTCGACCGCCTGTGCGCCCGCACGGAGGGTTGGGCAGCGGGTCTCGTGCTGGCCGGGCTGTCGATGGGGAGGTCGGACGACCCCGGCGAGTTCATCGACATGTTCGGTGGCGACGATCAACTCGTCGTCGACTACCTCGGTGACGAACTGATCGCGGGAGTCGAGGCGGCCGACCTCCGTCGGTTGCTGGAGACGTCGATCCTCGACCAGTTGGAGGGCGGCCTGATCGATGCCGTCACCGGCGACGTCGACGGCGCGAGCTGGCTGCGAGAGACTGCGAGCGGCAATCAGCTGATCATCGGACTCGACCGCACGGGCGACTGGTTCCGATACCACCACCTCCTGCGCGACCTGCTCCGGTCGGAGGCCCGTCGTTCGTTCCCGGATCGCCTCGCGGAGCTGCACCGACGCGCCGCGGCGTGGTTCGACGAGCGCGGCGACCATCGCCAGGCCATCCTCCACCTCCTCGCTGCGGGCGAACCGCAGGCGGCGGCAGCGCTGATGCGTTTCCACGGCACCGAGTTGCTGCGTGCCGGCCAGATCGAGACGCTGCGCGCGTTGCTCGACCAGCTCGGCGATGCGGTCCGCACCTCCACGGCGTGCGCGTTGCTGCTCGGGTGGTGCGAGTTCATCGGTGGCCGGTACACACTCGCCCGGTCGTGGCTCGACATCGGCCTCGACGTCGCGCCCGACGGCTTCGACTCCACGCTCGCGATGCCGTTGCACATCAACATCTCGCTCGCGACGGGCGACGTCGCGTCGGCACTCGACGTGGCGCGTGTCATGGTCGCGACCGATCAACTGGCGACACACGCGGCCGACCTGTCGACCGCCACCGGCGCCGCCTTCGCATGGGCCGGTCGCCAGGTCGAGGCCCGCGCGGCGCTCGGATCGGCGGTCGAGATGGCGCCCGGTCAGCTGAACCGCACGGCGCACGTGCTCGCGCTCGTGTACTCGGCGGTCGTCGAGTTCGACGCAATTGGGGGCCCCGTCGCGCACGCCGCCGCCGAGACCGCGCTCGCAACAGCCGACCGGTTCGGGCTGGCCGCGTACCACGGTGTCGCGCCCGCGTACGCGGTGCGGGCTCGCACTGACTCCGACCCGACCAGGTCGCGCGCCGACGTCGCACGCGCGCTCGAGCTCGTGCGGCGCGCGTCGACCGACCTGGCCCGTGGGTTCGTGCTGACGGTGTGCGGCGACACGCTCCTCGGCTTGGGTGATGCGTCGGGTGGTGCACTGCTCGACCAGGCGCGGGTGGTTCTGGCTCGGTGTCCCGACCCGGGCATCGTCGGCTCGCACCTCACGCGTGCGGAGGCTCGTCACGGCACCAGCGCACGCCCTGAACAGGCCGTCGGGATGGTCGAGCAGCTGACCGACCGTGAAGTCGCCGTGTTGAGGTTCCTCCCCACCCAGCTGACGCAGCGCGACATCGCGCACGAGCTGTTCGTGTCGCTCAACACCATCAAGACCCACTGCAGCGCGATCTATCGCAAGCTCGGTGTCGGCGACCGCAAGGCCGCCGTGCAGGCCGCGCGCGACCACGCACTGCTCTGACCTGAGCCGACGAGCGGGGACAGCGAGGTCTGTCCTCGAGGCCAGCGACTGCGCCGCGTGGTGGCGCGACCGTTCGATGGGGCGCTGATGCCGGCGCTCCGGAACGGAGTCGACCGACATGAGAGCGCATCGCAAGCCACTGATCGTCACCGCAGCCCTGGTGATCGGCGCCACGGTGACGGTGGGCGCTTCGTGGCAGCCCGCAGGCTCCGATGCTGGTGTGCCGGTCGCATCGAGCGCTCCGCGGAGCGCCCTGACCGACGCCACGCGCGACAGCGCGACCGACGCATCGTCGCCGGACTCGACCGGCGCGACGGGTCGCGTTCGTCCTGACGCATCGGCGGCCGGCAGCGGCATCGCGACCCTCGCTCAGCGGTCGGAGCCCGGCTGGTTGCAGCCGAGTGGCGACACGACCCGGCTCGTGCTGGTCGGCGACTCGCTGGCACAGGAGTCGGCCGGCCTGATCGGCTTCCTCACCGCGCCGAAGCAGTTGGTGCCGAAGTTCTGGGGTGGCACCGCACCGTGCGACTGGGTCGACAAGGACCTCGAGGCCGACTCGTCGACGGTCGTGGTGATCCAGTTCACGGGCAACTCGCTCACACCGTGCATGTCGGACGGGGCCGGCGGCTTCCTGGAGCACGAGGCGTTCGCTGTGGCGTACGAACAGGCGCTCCACACGCTCATCGAGCGTGCTCGTCAGGCCGGAGCCCGAGTGGTGCTCGTCGGTCAGCCGTACCGGGCGGAACGGTTCGAGCACGAGGATCGCGTCGATGCGATCAACGCCATGCTGCGTGGCTTCGCCGATCGCTGGGCGTTCGTGTCCTTCGTCGATGCCGGCGCTGCGGTCGAGACCCCCGAGGGACGGTTCGCCGAGCGGCTGCCCTGCACCGGCTTCGACATCGACTGCGCGGCCGACGGGACCACCGTCGTGCGGGGAGACGGCGTGCACTTCTGCCCCTCGCACCTGAATGTGAGCCCGTGCCCGGTGCACTCCTCGGGAGCACTGCGGTTCTCGCTGGCCATCGCCGCCGCGGCCAACGACCCGGTTGCATACGACTGACCGCGACCCGGGTTCAGTCGGGGGAGCGCACGCTCGACAGTGCGAGCGCCGCCAGCACCAGCTTCTTGTCGGCGGCACGCCCGACCACGCGGGCGACCAGCGGCGCGTCGTCGCGCTGCCGGGCGCGAGCCAGTGCGGCGGCGTCGGTGGTGATGGTGACGTCGGCGTCGCCCTGTGGGCGCTGCACGGTGCTGTCGTAGCCGTGCAGCACGAGATCGGAGGTGTCGTCGGGTGCGTCGGTGCGTTGCAGCACGAGCCGCACGCGCAGGTTGGCCTCCACCCGCTGGCGCCACGGCAGCACCAGAGCGTGCAACGCAC
>JAUXQB010000068.1 GCA_030685215.1 Actinomycetota bacterium | reverse complement strand
CAGCAGGTCGAACGGCCCCTCGTACACGGAGGTGGTGACGTCGACGGCCATGAGCCCCGATCGTACCGCCGCAAGCCCACCGCGAAGGCCCGTTGAGTCATACTGTGGCGATGAGCGGGAGCGGCCTCGGGAAGCGGCGATGGGTCGCGCAGGGCGTCGCGGCCACGCTCGTGTGCTCGCTCGTCGGTGTCGCCGCGACACCCGCCCGGGTCGGGTCGGCGCCGGCGGCCTCGTCGTTCGTCGCGGTCGCGCCGTGCCGTCTCGCCGACACGCGGCTGGGTACCGGGTTCACCCGCCTCTCACCCACCACCATCGAGGTGCAGGTGAGCGGGCGCTGTGGGCTGCCCGACGCACTCACCGCCGCGTCGTTCGTGGTCACGGCCGTCGCGCCGCCGGCCCCCGGCTACCTCACGGTCTACCCGGCACACCTCGCAGCACCGCCGACCACCAGCAACCTCAACACGCACGTGGGCCAGACGAGAGCCAACGGCGCCGTCGTGCAGGTGTCGCCCCAGGGCCGGGTGCGGGTGTACTCCCCCGCCGGCGGCCAGATGGTGCTCGACGCGACGGGCGGGTTCGTGGAGGCACTGAGCGCCGCCGGTGGCCGCCTCGTCGCCCTCACGCCGGTGCGGGCGTTCGACAGCCGCACCACCGGCGACGGCAGCCGGGTGGCAGCGAACACCGTCGTCAGCGTGCCACTCCCGGCCGGGGTGCCGACCGACGCTGTCGCCGTCGCGGTCACGCTCACCGCCGTCGGTGCCGGCGCTCCCGGCTTCGCGACGGCCTTCGCGGCGGGTTCGCCGGCGGGCGATGCCAGCCACCTCAACTACGACACGGTCGACGGCGAACGAGCCAGCGGCACGATCGTGCAGGTGTCGCCCGGCGGCCTCTCACTGCGCGCCAGCAGCGCCGTGCACCTCATCGTCGACGTCACCGGCTACTTCACCGGTGCGTCCGCGGCCGACAGCGGCAACGGCCTCTTCGTGCCCATCGAACCGAAGCGCCTGATCGACACCCGGTACGGCTCCGCGTTGGGACTCTCGGTGCCGCTGTACCGCGACGGCTCGGTCGACGTGGCGCTCGCGCTCCCCGCGGCGGCCGCCGCGGTGAACCTCACTGTCACCGCCACCAGCGGTCATGGCAGCCTCAGCGCCCGGGCAGGCGGTGCGCCGCTGCCACCCACGTCGAGCGTCAACTCGGGGCACCGCAGCGACACCGCTGCGGCGTTGTGGATGGGCACGACCAGCACGAGCGGGCTGCGAGTCTCGGTGGCATCGATGTCGGCGCACGTGATCGTCGACCAGTTCGGATGGTTCACCGGCACCGCCGCCATCCCCGCCGGCGTCCCGGCGGCGAACCTGCCCGACGCCACCGGCTGCCTGCCGGGGGTGGGCAAGCTCGACCCGACGAAACGCTGGTACCGCCAGGACAACACGTCGGCTTCCACGTCGAGCATCGGCTACTACCCCCACTCTGGCCCGCGGGGTGCCCTGGCCGTGATGGGCGACTCGCTCACGTGGCAGACGATGAGCGGCACCATGAACCGGCTCATCGACGCCGGCTTCGGACCCATCTGCGCCGACGGCGCCGTGTTCCGTGCCACCACGGTCGCGGTCGCTGGAGTGAACAGTGGGGTCAACGCCACCAATCGACTGAAGACGGTTGCCTTCTGGGCGGCACCCACCGTGCGCTGGGTGGTCGGCATCGGCACCAACGACGTCGGCGCGGCCGGTACCACGGCTGCGCAGCGGACTCGCATCGACGGTCTGATGAGCGCCATCGGCGTCACGACGCGTCCGGTGCTGTGGATCAACGTCCGCACGCGGCGCGGCGACTACCAGGCGGCGGAGTCCCGGTTCAACGCGGCGTTGGTCGCCACGCCGAACCTGCGCGTGATCGACTGGTCGGCGATGGTGGCGCCCAGCCCGGCCACCTACATCACCAGCTACGACATGGTGCACCTCACCGCCACTGGCATCGCGCAGCGACCGGTACTCGTGGCCAACACCCTCGTCGCCCTCACCTGAGCCGCAAAGCCCACGCCTCGGTCGCCGTGCGCTCGGTAGCCTGCCCGCCGTGACACGCGTGCTCTCCTGCATCCAGCCCACGGGCGACGTCCACCTCGGCAACTACCTGGGTGCGCTGCGCAACTGGGTGTCGGGTCAGCACGACGCCGAGGTCTTCCACGGCATCGTCGACCTGCACGCGCTCACCGTCACCGAAGCGCCGGAGGTGCTCGGCAAGGCCACCCTGTCGCTGGCCGCGATGCTGTTCGCCGTCGGGCTCGACCCCGACGTCGCCACCGTGTTCGTGCAGAGCCACGTCACCGAGCACAGCCAACTGGGCTGGATGATGGAGTGCACCGTCAGCTACGGCGAGCTCAGTCGCATGACCCAGTTCAAGGACAAGTCGGCCAAGCGCGAAGCCGAGTTCATCTCTGCCGGGCTGTTCACCTACCCGGCGCTGCAGGCGGCCGACATCCTGCTCTACGACACCGACGAGGTGCCGGTGGGCGACGACCAGCGTCAGCACATCGAGATCACCCGCGACATCGCCATCCGCTTCAACCATCGCTTCGGCGACACGTTCGTGCTGCCCAAGGCCGTCACCCCCAAGTCGGGCGCGCGGGTGATGGACCTGCAGGACCCCACCTCGAAGATGAGCAAGTCGGCCACCACCGACAGTGGGCTGATCTCGTTGCTCGACGAGCCGGCCGCGGTGCTGAAGAAGTTCAAGCGCGCCGTCACCGACAGCGACAGCGAGGTGCGCTACGACCGTGCCGAGAAGCCGGGCGTCAGCAACCTGCTCGAGATCCTGGCCGCATGCACCGGCGAGACCGCGGAGGCCCTGGCCACCCGGTACTCGCAGTACGGACCGCTGAAGACCGACGCCGGCGAAGCCGTGGTCGAGCTGCTGCGCCCCATCCAGGCCCGCTACCACGAGCTGATGACCGACCGCGGCGAGCTGCAGTCCTTGCTGCGTAAGGGCGCCGGCAAGGCCAGAGTCGTCGCCGCCGCCACCCTCGCCCGCGCCCAGGCCAACGCCGGCCTCCTCCCCGCCTAGTTCCTGCCGACGTCGTGTGCGCTCCGTCTCGCCCAGCGGGACACAGCGCACACAACATCCGAGAATGCGGCGGGTTCGTGCGCGATGTCGTGCGCTGAGCGTCATTGAACGCGCAAGTACGCGGGATCACACGTGGTCGGCGGTGCGCAGGCGGTCGGCGGCGGGGCCGCGGCCTCGGATGAGCTCGACGGTCACCGGGTCGGAGCCGGCGTCGGCGGCCAAGCGGGCGCCGATGGCCTCGTGGTCGTGGTAGGCACGGAAGCGAGCCGTCCGCGGCCCGACGATCGTCGCCACAACACGAGAGAACGTGCCCAGCCCGGCCTCCCGCTTGCCCACGTCGTGCAGCAGCGCTCCGGCCACCTCGGCACGCTCGGGCGCAGGCCCGTCGGCCACGAATCGGCGAGCCACCAGCAGCGAGTGACGGCGATCCTGCACCGGCATCGACTGCCACAACGCGGACTCTCCCGGCAGCAGCTGCGCGAGCGCCCACGAGGTGTCGGCAGCCGACGGAGGCCGGCGCGACAGCGAGGTGAAGAAACGACGCGCCAGATGGCCGACCGACGTGACCGCACTCATCGCTGCTCGGCTCGCGGATGGGCCTGCCGGTAGACCTGCCACAGCCGCTCCTGGCTCACCTTGGTGTACACCTGGGTGGTGGAGATGGACGCGTGGCCCAACATCTCCTGCACGATACGCAGGTCGGCGCCGTGATCGAGCAGGTGTGTCGCACACGAGTGGCGCAGCACGTGCGGCGACAGCTTGTCGGCCAGACCGACCCGTTCGCCGTACTTCTTGACCACGGCCCACGCGGCCTGACGCGACAGACGCGCACCACGCGTGTTCAGGAACACGGCCTCCTGGTCACCTCGCCGAGCCCACCGCGCGGGCTCCACGTGCGGACGGCCATCGACCAACCATTCGTCCATCGCCGCTGCGGCCGACCGCCCGAACGGAACGATGCGTTCCTTCGCGCCCTTGCCGAACAGCCGCACCAGCCGCTGCTCGCGATCCAGGTCGCCGAGCGCGAGCCCGCAGGCTTCGCTGATGCGGGCACCGGTGGCGTACAGGAACTCGAGCAGCGCCCGGTCGCGGAGCGAGATCGGATCGGTGGCCACCACCGCCGCGAGCAGGCGATCCACCTCCGCCTCGCTGAGTGGATGCGGGATGCCGGCCGGCACGCGCACACCCTCCACGTCGGCGGCGGGATCGTCGGGCCGGACGCCCTCCTCGGCGAGGAAGCGGTGCAACATGCGCACCGCCGCCAGCTGACGGGCCACGCTCGACGGCGCGGCTCCCCCGGCTCGCCTGCCCTGCACGAACCGGTCGAGCGCTCCACGGTCAACGGAGTGCACGTCGGTCGACGCGGCCCGCAGGAACGCCGAGTAGCCGAGCAGATCACGCCGGTAGGCGGCGAGCGTGTTCAGCGAGCGGCCTCGCTCGCTGGCCATCCAGGAGAGGAACTCCTCCATCTCCAGCGGCAGCATCTCGAGCGGGAGCGGCTCGGTCAACTCGCGTCGGCCTCGCGCAGGCGCCGCTCCACCAGCAGCAACCCGATGACGGTCTTCGCGTCGTGCACCTCACCGCGCAGCACCATTGCCACCGCCTCGGCCAGCGGCACCTCGATCACCTGCATGTGTGCTTCCTCGGGGCCGTGCGTCTGGCGCGGCACCTCCGTCAGTTCGGTGGCCAGGTACAGCGTGAGCACCGAATCGGTCATGCCGGCCGACGGATACATGTCGAGCAGGTGCTCCAAGCGCCCGGCCTCCAGGCCGACCTCCTCCACCAGCTCGCGAGCGGCGGTGATCTCGGTCGGCTCACCGGGCACGTCGCGCATGCCGGCGGGCACTTCCAGCACCACGTCGTCGAACGGCGGGCGGTATTGGCTCACCAGCACCACGTGTGGCACGCCGGCCTCGTCGAAGCGCAGCGGCACCGCGGCCACGGCACCCGGCGACCTCACGATGTCGCGCTCGAACGACTCACCTTCGGGCGACTCGAAGCTCGCCACGGCGACGTGCCAGATGTAGCCCTGGTGGACGAGGCGATCGCCGAGGTGGCGGAACTCGCTCACGGGCGCGATCACGCCACCGACGGTGTGATGGCCTCGTCGACGACACGCAGCGCGGGCTGACGCGCCTCACGACGTGCCAGCGCGGCCTCGGTGAGATCGCGGAACAGCGGGTGCGGGCGGTCGGGGCGGCTCTTGAACTCGGGGTGCGCCTGCGTGGCGACCCAGAACGGGTGGTCGTCGAGCTCGATGAACTCGACCAGACGGCGGTCGGGCGACAACCCGGTGCACCGCAACCCGGCGGCCTCCATGCGCGGCTTCCACTGCGCATTGAGCTCGTAGCGATGACGGTGGCGCTCGCTGACCACCGGCTCGCCGTACGCGCGGTGCACCCGGCTGCCGGGTTCGAGGATGGCGTAGTAGGCGCCGAGCCGCTGCGTACCGCCCTTGTCGCTCACGTCGCGCTGGTCGTGCATCAGGTCGATCACCGGGAACGAGGTGTCGGGGTTCATCTCCGTGCTGTTCGCGTCGACCAGCCCCATCACGTTGCGGGCGAAGTCGATGGTCATCGCCTGCAGCCCGAGGCACAGACCCAGGCACGGGATGTCGTGTTCGCGTGCGTAGCCGGCCGCCGCGATCTTGCCCTCGAAACCGCGATCACCGAAACCGCCGGGGATGACGATGCCGTCGAGATCTGCGAGACGGCCCGCAGCCAGCAGACCCTCCACGTCCTCGGCCTGGATCCAGTCGATCTCGACCTTCGCGCCGTGGTGGATGCCCGCATGCTTCAAGCTCTCGACCACCGACAGGTAGGCGTCCTGGTAGTCGACGTACTTGCCGATGAGACCGATGCGCACCGGCTTGGTGGCGGCCTCCACCTTCGCCACCACCTCCTGCCAGCTGGTGAGGTCGATGGGTGCGTCGAGCCGCAGCCGCTCGCACACCACGGTGTCGAGGCCCTCGTCGTGCAGGATGAGCGGGAGCTCGTAGATGTTGCGCGCGTCGGCGGCGTTGACCACCGCGTTCTCGTCGACGTTGCACAGGTTGGAGATCTTGCGCTTCAGGTTGTCGCTGAGCGGTGCCTCGCTGCGGCACACGATGATGTCGGGCTGGATGCCACGACTGCGCAGCTCGGTGACCGAGTGCTGAGTGGGCTTGGTCTTCTGCTCGCCCGACGGGCCGATGAACGGCACCAGCGTCACATGGATGTAGCAGATGTTGTCGCGACCGACGTCGGTGCGGAACTGACGCAGCGCTTCCAGGAACGGCAGGATCTCGATGTCGCCGACCGTGCCGCCCACCTCGGTGATGACCACGTCGACATCGTCGGTGGCGAGACGCATGATGCGCTTCTTGATCTCGTCGGTGATGTGCGGGATGACCTGCACGGTCTTGCCCAGGTAGTCGCCGCGCCGTTCGGCCGCGAGCACCGCCTGGTAGATGCTGCCGGTGGTGGCGTTGCTGTTGCGAGTGAGCGGTTCGTCGATGAAGCGCTCGTAGTGCCCGAGATCGAGGTCGGTCTCGCCACCGTCGTCGGTGACGAACACTTCGCCGTGCTCGAACGGGTTCATGGTGCCCGGGTCGACGTTGATGTACGGGTCGAGCTTCTGCATGGTGACCCGCAGGCCACGCATCTTGAGCAGGCGACCGAGCGACGACGCAGTGAGACCTTTACCGAGGGAGCTGGCAACGCCTCCGGTCACGAAAATGTGCTTCGGCATTGCTGACGACCTCCGTCTCAGGTGAACTGACAACGGGATTGCATCGTACCGCGTGTTGCGCCGCGCGCGCGGATGCTGTGTCAGTCCGCGCGAACAATACGCGCCACCGCGTCGACCCCGTTCGCCGCGCCCGGCGCGAGGGCTGGCAGCAGCAGCGTGCGCAACCCGGCGCGCACCGCCCCCGCGTCGGCGACCGGATCGTCGCCCACCATCAGCGTCTGCTCGGGACGGGCCTCCAGCCGCCGGCACGCCGCCTGGAAGATCTCGACCGCTGGCTTCACCGCTCCGACCTCGTACGACAGCACGAACGTGTGCACCAGGTGATCCAGCGAGTGCGCCCGGAACACCGTGCGGATGTCCCATCCCGTGTTCGACACCACGCCCACGCGCACTCCGGCATCAGCCAGCTCGTGCAACACCAACGCCGTCGCTGCGTAGGCCGTCCACTCGTGCGGGTCGTGCATCGCCGCGAACACCGCGGCACCGAGGCCGGTCACCTCCTGGTCGGCCGCCGCGTACAGCACCCGCCACCGCGTGCTCCACACCTCTGCGTCGAGGTCGCGAGGGTGCAGCAGTTCGCTGTCGGTGTGCGCCGCGGCTTCGATGCGGCCGGCGAGGCCTTCGGCCCACACCATCGAGACCTGAGTGCCCAGCCGCCGGCACGCGTCGTGGACGGTGACCGCCAGCGGTTCGTGCGCGAACAACGTGCTCCCGAAGTCGAACAGCACGGCGTCGATGGCGCTCATGCCGACAACAGTACGTGGCACTAGCCTGCCCGCCCGTGACACGCATCTGGGCCCGGGTCCTCGAACGACACGGCTTCGTCCGACGCCCGTTCCTCGTCGTCGCCCTGCTCGCGGTCGTGCTACGACTGCCCACCTACACCACCCGACTGTTCGATGCCGACGAGGCCGCCATCGGTGTGCAGGGCATGGTGGTGCGCTCGGGCGGCACGATGTACCTCGACATCTTCGATCGCAAGCCGCCGCTGCCGCCGTACGCGTACGCCGCGTCGTTCGGCCTCACCGACAGCACCGACGTACGGGTGATGCGCGTGCTGGTCACCGTGCTGCTCATCGGTGGCGGCCTGCTGGTGGCGCACGAGGCCAAACGCCGATCCGGCAGCAACACGCACGCACTCTGGGGCGGTGTGCTGTTCGTCGGTGGCGCGATGGCACTGTTCCCGGCCGACGCCGGCGGCGCCAACTACGCCCACTTCGCCCTGCTGCCGGGCACTGCGGCACTGCTGTGGAGCCGGCGCGATCGATGGGGCTGGGCGTTCGGCGCCGGCATCGCGTTCGGGCTCGCGCTGCTCACACGCCAGAGCTGGCTGTTGGCGCTGCCGGCGGCGATGTACAGCGCCTGGTGCAGCGGGCGCGTCCGGCACATCGCGCTGCTGCTCGTCGGCATGGTGCTCACCGTCTCGACGGTGGGCCTGTACGCCCCGTTCGACGCGTACTTCGAGTGGAACTTCACCAACAGCCCCGGATTCGTGTTCGCGGCCACCGGCATCGGCACCGCACTCCTGCGCGGCGTCGCGTCGTCGGCCGGCTTCATTGCGTTCCACGTCACCGCCGCGGCATGTCTGTGGGTGCTGGTCCGCCGCAACCCGTTCCGCTCGGCGGACCGCGACGTGTGGTTGTGGCTGTTGACCGGTCTCGCCGCAGTCGCCGCCGGCTTCCGGTTCTTCGGCCACTACTGGTTGCAGGTGCTGCCCCCCTTGGTGGTGCTGGCCACCCCGGTGGCCGCCGAGCTCGCCGGTCGCGCCCGCCGTCGTGCACTCGCGGGTGTCGTCGTGCCGGGCGTGGTCGCGTTCGCGCTGCTGTTCGTGCCGGGCTCGTTCCACGGCAGGCCCGACCCCACCGAACTGGCGGCGTTCGTCGTCGATCACACCACGGCCGATCAGCGCGTGTTCGTGTGGGGTTCGTACCCGGAACTGCTGCTGCGCGCCGATCGGCTCCCCGCGGGCTCGCTGGTGCACAGCGACTTCGTCACCGGTAGGTCGGGTGGCCGCGAGGACCCGGCGGTGACGCTGTCGCTGGCCACACCCGGCGCGTACGAGCTGATGCTCGACAGCCTGCGGGCACACCCACCGGAATTGGTGCTCGACACCTCCACGGCCGACGGTCTCGGGTACGCGCAGTATCCGCTCGATCTGTTCCCGGAGCTGCACGACTTCGTGTCGTCCGGTTACGTGCTCGACGGTGCGGTCGACGGCGTGAGTATCTGGCGACGCCGCACCTGACCTGTCGCCTAGAATTGCCGCCATGGAGACGTGCGCCGAGACCGAATCCGACGCGCCGTCAACCACACCGGAACCCGCTCCGTTGCCGCACAAGGCCTCGCGCCACGCCTGGATCCGCGAAGTGGGCGTGGTCCTCGGCTTCTACTACGTGTACCAGACCATCCGCAGCCTCGCCGACGTCGGCGGCGTGAAGAACCGCGCACAGGGCAACGCGAACTGGCTGGTCAACGTGGAGAAGGCGATGTTCATCTACCACGAGCACTCCATCCAGCAGGTGTTCCTCGGCGCCACCTGGTTCATCAAGGCGATGAACGTCTACTACGGCACCCTCCACTTCATCATCACCGCCGGGCTGCTCGTCTGGATGTACGTCCGCCGCCACTACGGCTACCGGCTGATGCGCAACCTGCTCGGCGCCACCACGGCCCTCGCACTCATCGGGTACTGGGCGTTCCCGCTCGCTCCCCCGCGCCTCTACGCACAGTGCGACGGCGACATCCCGGTGATGGGCCCCGAGGGTGGGCTGGTGAAGCCCACCTGCTTCGTCGACACGCTGGCCGAGGTCGGCGGCCTGTGGGACTACCAGTCGAGTGCGGCCAAGGCCATCGCCAACGCGTACGCGGCCATGCCCAGCCTGCACTTCGGGTGGTCGCTGTGGTGCGCCATCGTCATCTGGCGCTACGTCGGCGGCCGGAAGGGCCGCGTGCTCGCCGTCCTCTATCCGTCGCTCACGCTCTTCGCCATCGTCGTCACCGCCAACCACTTCTTCCTCGACGCGGTCGGCGGTGCCATCATCCTGCTCGGTGGTGTCGGCATCTCGAAGTCGCTCGAGCGGCGTCGCTCAGCCAAGCGCTCGGCGGCGACCCAGCTCGTTGCGGCGCAGTAGCGCCATCACTGCGGCGAACGCCGTCACCCCCGCGATCCCGCCGAGCAGGAACGCCGGAAGTGCCTGCCGGCGCGACGACTCGAAGCGCTCCACCACCCAGAGCATCGCCGTGGCCGCCACCGCGGTCGCGAGCGCCGTCTCCAGCGTGAGACGCCATGCACCGCTGCCACGCATCGCTCCGGTGAGCCGTTGCGCCCGCCGCGCGAGCAGCAGGGCGGCAACCGTCTGCGACGCGCCATAGCCGATGGCCAGCGCCGCTGCCCGCTGCGACGGATCCATCACCACCGAGGCCACCGTCATCACCAGCACACCCGCTGCCGCGCTCGCCACCATCAGGATCGACGCCCGGCGTACGTCGCCGAGCGCGAACAGCACACGGATCATCACGAACGCGACCCCGTAGCCCACCAGTCCGGGTCCGAACGCCATCAACGCGTGCGCGATCGGGTCCAAACCCTGGCTCGCGGTCTGCCCCACCCCGGCCAGCAGCCGGGTGAGCGGCCACGCGAGGGCCACCATGCCGGCACCGGCGAGTGCGAGCAGCGGCACCACGATCCGCATCGCACCGTCGATCGAGCGGCGAACCTCGCGCACCCGCCCGGCCTGCCAGTGCCCTGCCACGCGCGGCGCCAACGTGGTGGCCACGGTGACTGCGATCAGGGCGTGCGGCAGCACGTAGAAGGCGAACGCGTAGACGAACACGGCCACACCGCCGGCGGCACCGTTGCCGAGCAGCAGCGCCGCGGCGGTGGGCACCAGCGTGCCCACGATCGACAGCGTCGCCCAGCCGAACGAGCGCCGCAGTGCGTGCACCGCCGGGTGATGCGGCCGCCACTGCGGCCACCAGCGCACCCCTGCGGCGCGCAGCGCGAGCGCCGGCGTCAGACTGAACGCGAGCACTCCCAGCGTGGTGCCACCGGCGAGCAACAGGAACTGCCCAGGAGTGAGGTGCAGGCTGGCGTCCTGGTCGCCGCGAGCCGCCCGGTACGCGATGCAGGCGGCGATGACGATGACGTTGTTGACCGCAGGTGCCAGCGCGGCGGCCACGTAGCGACCACGTGCGTGCAGTGCCGCGCTGGTGACGGTGGCGACCCCGTAGCAGACCAGTTGTGGCACGAACACCAGCACCATCGGCACCATCAGGTCGACCTTCGCGTCGGCGAGCGACACCGAGCCCTCCGACAGCAGGAGCACGCGCGCGATCACCGGCGACAGCGCCATGCCGACGATCGCGACGACCCCCAGCCCCACCGCGATCACTCCACCGGTCGCCCGCGTCGCGTCGCTCAACGCGTCGTTGCCGCCGGCCGCTCGTGCCGCCACGAACGACGGCAGCAGCACGGCCTGCAGCACCCCGCCTGCGACGAGTTCGAAGAGCAGGTTCGGGATCATGTTGGCGGTCTGGTACACGTCGCCGAGCGCGCCACTGCCGAGCACTGCGGCGGTGGCCATCACCCTGCCGAATCCCGACACGCGCGACAGCAACATGCAGACGGTGACGAGCATCGTGTCTCGCCGGATCCCGGAACCCACCCCCTCCTGGAGTTCCGTGGTGGTCATCGTCGGCTCATCTGCCCGGTGGTCCCGCTCGACTGCCCAGCAGATCGGCGGCGTGCCGTCGAGCCGAGTCGGCTGCCTCGTCGCCGGAGAGCATGCGTGCGACCTCATCGACGCGGTGCGCACCGGCGACCGACGCGACCGTGGTGTGGGTGGAGCCGTCGCGCACGTGCTTGCTCACCACGACGTGGTGATCGGCGAGCGCCGCCACCTGCGCCAGGTGCGTGACCACCAGCACCTGGTGACGTTCGCCCAGCGTCGCCAGGTTGCGACCCACCGCCACCGCGGCAGCGCCGCCGATGCCGGCGTCGACCTCGTCGAACACCAGTGTGTCGGGTGCTTCGGTGAGCACCAGCCGCAACGCCAGCATCGCGCGGGCGAGCTCACCGCCGCTGGCCACTCGTGCCAGCGGCAACAGCGGCGAACCCGGGTTCGCCGCCAGGAGGAACGCCACCTCGTCGCCAGGATCGTCGTCGCCCACCGTCACCACCACTTCGGCGTGCGGCATGGCCAGCTCGCGCAGTGCCGCTTGCACCTGATCGCCCAACGAGCCGGCGCCGGCACGGCGGGCGGCTCCGACGGCGTGCGCTGCCGTGCGCTCTGCGGCCTGCGCGATCACCCGCTGCTGCTCCAGATCCGCCACCCGCTGCTCGTAGCCGTCGAGCTCGGCCAGGCGCTGTTCCACCTCGTCGTGGAACGAGATCACCTCGGCGAGGCTGTCGCCGTACTTGCGGCGCAGGTCGCGCAGCAGCTGCATGCGCTCGCGCACCTCGGCCAAGCGCTGCGGATCCTCCTCGATGCGATCAGTGCTCGCGCGTAGCTCGGCAGCGACGTCGGCCACTTCCGCGCTCAACCCGCGCAGGCGCACTTCGAGCTCCGCGAACGGCGAGCGTCCAGCGATGGCTCGCAACGCATGGCCGACTGCATCGCCGGCACCCCCGTCGTCGGTGAGCGCGGCGAGGGCAGCCTCTCCCGCTTCGCGGTACTCCACCGCGCCCGCCAGCACATCGTGCTCCGAGTCCAGCTGCTGATCCTCGTCGTGCGACACGATCGCTGCGGCGCGCAGCTCGTTGACCTGGAAGCGCAGCAGGTCGACCTCCCGAGCTCGCGACTTGCTGTCGCCTCCGAGGGCGGCGAGCGAGGCGTCGATCTCCGTCAGTCGGGCACGTGCCGCGCGCAGCGGTGCCAGATCGGTGCGGCAGAAGCGATCGAGCGCATCGCGTTGCTCGGGTGCCGACAGCAGGCTCTGGTGCGAGTGTTGACCGTGCAGGTCGACACAGCGGGTGCCGAGCTCGGCGAGGTTGCCCACAGTGGCCAGCCGACCGTTCACATAGGCGCGCGAGCGCCCGTCGGCGGGCACCACGCGAGCCACCACGTACTCGTCGTCGCCGACCACGAAGCGGCCCTCCACGCGAGCCTCGGCGGCGCCCGGCCGCACCATCGTCGCATCGGCGCGCCCACCCACCAGCAGGCTGATCGCTTCCACCAGCATGGTCTTGCCCGCGCCGGTCTCACCGGTGAGCGCGGTGAGCCCGGCGCCCAGCACCAGGTCGAGCCGATCGATCACGCCGAGTGACTCGATGTGGAGTTCGTGCAGCATCTAGCGGTCCGTCAACCCGAACTTCGCCTTCAGGATCTGGTGGAATCGCCGTTCGCCGAAGCGCACGAACCGGGCCACCTGCTCCGCCGGAGCGACCGAGACCCTGTCCCCCTCGGCCAACGACGCCGCCGGTTGGCCGTCGATGGAGTGCGTGGCGGCGCGGTGACCGAGTTACTGCACCTCCACGAGTTCTGTCGGGTCGAGCACCAGCTAACGGTAGTAGAGCATGTGAGGCGAGACGGGAGTGATCAGCACCGCACGCAGTCGTGGTG
>JAUXQB010000067.1 GCA_030685215.1 Actinomycetota bacterium | reverse complement strand
GAGCAGGTCGACCGCCTCACGCGCCTGGCGGACGGCCTCCTTGCGGATCGTGCGTGCGTACTGCCACTGCAGCGGGAAGTCCTGCCACACCAGCATGCCCAACTCGTCGGCCGCCTCGTAGACCTCCGGCCGTGCGATGTGGCCGGTGATGCGCACGAGGTCGAGCCCGGCATCGCGCGCGATCTCCACGTCGCGACGCACCTCGGCCGATGTGGGTTCGGCGAGCGCGGCGCGGGTGGGCGGCAGGTTCGCGCCCTTGGTGAACAGTCGCTCGCCGTTGACGGAGAACGTCCAATCCTGCAGCGCCACCTCGCGGAGCCCGGTGCGCACCGTCCGCCCGTCGCTCAACTCGCCGTCGAGCAGCACGTCGATGGTCACGTCGGTGAGGTGCTGCTCGCCCAGGCTCCACGGCCACCACAGCTGCGGGTCGTTGATGTCGAGGTTCCAGTCGACCTCGTTGAGACCGGCAGCCAGCGACTGGGTGTGTTCGGTGACCACGCGACCGTCGACCGACGTGCGCACGAGCGCCGTGCGCGGCCGGTCGGCGTCGAGGCGAGCGTGCAGCCTGAGGTGTGCGCGGGCATCGTTCGCGTCGCGGCAGAGCACGCGCAGCCGGTCGATGCGCACCGCGCCGGTCTCGTCGACGTGCACCGGCCGCCACAGCCCGCCGGGGTTCCAGTCGGGCGAGATGGCGTCGCTGTGCTGGAGCACGCCGGTGATGTTGCGCTTCGCGGCCCGCTGGTGCTGCGGGGAGCACGCCAGCTCGATGGCCAGCACGTGGTCGTCGGCCAGGCGGGAGAGGCCGGTGATGTCGAACGAGTGCGGGAAGAAGTAGCCCTCGGGGTCGCCCAGGTAGGCGCCGTCGAGCCACACGTCGGCCTGGTAGAAGATGCCGTCGAGGCGCACGAAGCGGCGGCGCCCCTCTGCCGGTGCGTCGAGGTGGAACCGGTGGCGGTACAGCAGCGGGCCGTCGCTGCCGGCGAAGGCGGGGTTGCTGCGCCAGTGGCCTGGCACTTCGATCTCGGTCCAATCGCTGTCGTCGTGGTCGAGCCCGACGCCGTCGCGGCGCACGTCATCGTCGGCGATGCACGCACGCCACGCTCCCGACAGCTCCACGGGTGCGAGCGTACCCTCACGTCGGTGCGTAGAGTCCGCCAGGTGGCGTTGCGATTCGTGGGCATCGGTGCGGCGAAGTGCGCCACGACGTGGACCTACCGCATGCTCGGCCGTCACTCGCAGGTGCAGTTCCCTGCAGGCAAGGAAGTGAACTTCTGGTCGAAGCCGGCCCCGCGCGACATGGCCCGGTACGCCGAGGTGATGAGCGAGCACGATCCCTCGGTGGCCGCCGGCGAGATCTCGGTGTCGTACGTGCACCTGAGCGTCGCGACGATGCGTGAGTTGCAGGCCCACGCGCCCGACGTCCGCCTGTTCATGAACGTGCGGCACCCAGTGGACCGAGCGTGGTCGCGGGCGAAGATGCGCGTGCGCGACCAGGGCGCCGTGCTCGCCGACCTCACCGACGCGCAGCTGATGGAATACGTGTTCGGGGGCAACAACGTGGCTGCCGGCGACTACGCGGCTTCGCTCACCCGCTGGGCCTCCGTGTTCCCTGCCGAGCAGATGTTGATCACCCGCTTCGACGACGTCGTGGCGCGGCCGGCGTGGGTGATCGAGCGCCTGCTCGGCCACATCGGCGTCGAGCCAGACGAGCAACTGTCCACCATTGCACAGCGGACGCGGCGGCCCTCCACCCCGGACCGCCCGCTGCCCGACGGCATCCGCGAGATGCTGGCCAGGCTGTACGCGGAACCGATGCGTCGCTTCCGCGACGAGTACGGCATCGACTACACCGGCCCTGGCAGGTCCTGACCGGCCACCGCGCTTTCCGGTGGCTCGCCTCGCCGTGCCGTCCGAAGAGGCGGGTATGGTCGATCCATGGTGAACCACGCATCGACCCCTCTCGCCGCACAGCTCGGAGAGCTCAAGGCGTCCGGCTGGCAGTCCGTGCCGGTGAAGGAGGAGATCCGCCGCAACGCGGTCGCCCGCATCGCCGCCGGTCAGCCGTTGTTCGAGGGCGTGCTGGGCTACGAGCACACCGTCATGCCGCAGCTCGAGAACGCGCTGCTCGCCGGCCACGACGTCATCTTCCTCGGCGAGCGCGGTCAGGCCAAGACCCGCATGATCCGTTCGCTCACCGGGCTGCTCGACGAGTACATGCCCATCGTCGCCGGCAGCGAAATCAACGACGACCCGTACCAACCGGTCAGCAAGTACGCGCGCGACCTGGTGGCCGAGCTGGGCGATGCCACCCCCATCGACTGGGTGCACCGCGACACGCGCTTCGGCGAGAAGCTGGCCACCCCCGACACCAGCATCAGCGACCTCATCGGTGAGGTCGACCCCATCAAGGTGGCAGAGGGGCGGTACCTCAGCGACGAGCTCACGCTGCACTACGGGCTGGTGCCGCGCACCAACCGTGGCATCTTCGCCATCAACGAGATCCCCGACCTCGCCGAGCGCATCCAGGTCGGTCTGCTCAACGTGCTCGAGGAGCGCGACGTGCAGATCCGTGGCTACAAGATCCGCCTGCCGCTCGACGTGCTGCTGGTCGCCAGTGCGAACCCTGAGGACTACACCAACCGCGGTCGCATCATCACCCCGTTGAAGGATCGCTTCGGCAGCCAGATCCGTACGCACTACCCGCTCGACGCCGACACCGAGGTCACCATCATGCGCCAGGAGGCGCGGCCGGCCACGGTGGGCGAGGTGCACGTGCAGGTGCCCGCGTATCTCGAGCGCGTGGTCGCCACCTTCAGCCAGCTGGCACGCAGCAGCAACCAGGTCAACCAGCGCAGTGGCGTCAGCGTGCGCCTCTCGGTCAGCAACCTAGAGGTGCTGGGCGCCAACGCGCTGCGCCGCGGTCTTCGTGCCGGCGAGAAGTCGGTGGTGCCCCGGGTGTGCGATCTGGGCGCGTTGGCCGCCAGCACCAGCGGCAAGGTCGAGATCGAGTCGCTCGAGGAAGGCCGTGAAGGCATCATCCTCGACAACCTGGTGAAGGCCGCCGTGCTCACCGTGTTCAAGGAGCTCGTGCCGCTCGACACCGTGCGCGACGTGGTCGCCGCGTTCGAGGAGGGCGTGGTCGCGCACACCGGCGAAGACGTCGCCTCCATCGACTTGGCCGCGCTGGTGCAACAGGTGCCCGCGCTGCAGGCGTCGGTGCACACGCTCACCGGTGGCGACGAGTCGCCGCCCGCCGTCGCCGCTGCTGTCGAGTTCGTGCTGGAAGGCCTCCACCTCTCCAAGCGCCTCAACAAGGACGCCTCCGCCGGCAGCTCCAGCGCCACCTACCGCGGCCGCACCTGACGTCCTTCCGAGGCTTTCCTCCAGCGCGGCCGCTACCGAGGCTGTGTGCGGGCAGATCCTGGACGTGAGCCTCGGATTGGACGAAAGCCTCGGATCGAGCGGTGGGCGCTGGCGGTACCGTGGGGGTAGCGAGTGATCGCGAAGAAGGAGACACCATGAGTGCATTTACCACGCCGATCAACATCGGCATCAGCGACAGTGATCGCCAGGAGATCGCCGACGGGCTGAGCCGGTTGCTCGCCGACACCTACACGCTGTACCTGAAGACGCACAACTACCACTGGAACGTCACCGGGCCGATGTTCAACACGCTCCACCTGATGTTCGAGGCGCAGTACAACGAGCTGGCGCTGGCGGTGGATCTCATCGCCGAACGCATCCGTGCCCTCGGCCACCCCGCGCCGGGCACGTACCGCCAGTTCGCCGAGCTCGCGTCGATCACGGAAGACACCGACCGACCGAACGCGGAGGAGATGATCGCTCGCCTCGTGGAAGGTCAGGAGACCGTTGCGCGCACCGCTCGCGGCGTGTTCAAGGTGGTCGACTCCGCCGGCGACGAACCCAGCGCCGACCTGCTCACGCAGCGCATGCAGGTGCACGAGAAGACCGCCTGGATGCTGCGCAGCCTGCTCGAGTGATCCGAGGTTTTCAGCGGGCACACCCTGGACGTGAGCCTCGCATTGGAGGAAAGCCTCGGACTACATCTCCTCGGTGAGGGCGAGGATGCTGAACGTGGCTCCCTGCGGGTCGACGCACACGGCGAAGCGGCCGGGCGGGATGTCGGTGGGCGGCACCACCACCGTGCCGCCGAGCTCGGTGACCTTCGCGGCCGACGCGTCGCAGTCGGCCACCGCGAAGTAGACGCTCCAGCTGTCGGGCATGTCGGGCGGGAAGTCGTCGGTCATCTCCATCAACCCGGCGACGCTGCGGCCGTGCAGCTGGAACTCCACGTACGGCATCGGCCCCTCGCTGCGCCTCGCCGTCCAGTCGAACACGGCGTCGTAGAACGCGACGTGTTGCACCGGGTGGCGAGTGTTGAGCTCGTTCCAGCACAGCGTGCCGGGTTCGTTCACCAGCCCCGCACCGATGTGGCTGCGCGGCTGCCAGATGGAGAAGACGGCGCCGCACGAGTCGGTGGCCACTGCCATCCGCCCGACGTCGAGCACGTCCATCGGCTCGACGACGATCGTGCCGCCGTCGGCGACGATGGCCGCGGCGGTCTCGTCGGCGGAGTGCACGCTGATGTAGGTGGTCCACCACGGCGGCATCTCGGTGCTCTGCTGCGGCCCGAGCCCGGCGACGGGCTGTCCGCGCAGCATGCACATGCGGTAGCCGCCCGTCTCGGGTGGCCCCTCCATGATCTCCCAGCCGAACAGGCCGCTGTAGAACTCGCTCGCAGCAGCAGGGTCAGGTGTGCCGAGGTCGACCCAACTGGGCGTCCCTGGCGGGTACGACGTGCGTTCGCTCATGAAGGAATTGTCCTCCCGCCGCGCTCGAAGGACAAGAGTCGTTCGGCCGACACGTCGTTCAGCCGTCGACGAAGGCCTGGCCGCTGTCCTTCACCACTCGCGTGGCGGTGGCGATGCCCGGACGATCGGGGTGCTCCGGGTCGTCGGTGAACGGCGTGACGGTGACCGACAGCACCTCCACCTCGGAGGCCGCCTCGCGCACGTCGCGCCACATGGCGGTGACAGCCCGGGCGCGCAGCGCGTCGGTGTCGCCCAGCGGTCGGTAGGTGAGGGCGAGCGGCCGCTCGGGGCCTTGCTCGGCGGCGCGGTGGAGAGCAGCCTCCACGCCGTCGCGGGCGGCGAGGCCCACCACCGAGCACGCACCCGCGAGGTCGGGCACCTGCCGGTCGGCCCGGCCGGGGATGCGCACGATGCCGTCGCGGAGGCCGTCGAGCCACAGGCCCCAGCGCAACTGGTCGCGGCGATGGGCCTCGCGTGCGGCGTCGGGGCTCGGATCGGTCGGCCGTTCGACCGCCACGTCGAGCGAGGTGGCGACGGGCGGCCCGATGCGCAGCACTCGCCACGCATCGCGCCACGCGACCACCAGCGTGTGCATCAGCTCGCCGTGGCGGCGCGGGTCGTCCGGCACGAGGCGCATGCTCATCGCGTACGGCGCCTCGAACGGCACCCATCCGGCAGCCACGTCGCCCAGCCGTTCCGCCACCAGCTCCACCCAGCGCGGCCACCAGTGGCCGGCGGTGCGTTCGTCGGTGAAACCACCGTCGTTGTCGAACCACTTCGGCACCTCCGGCTGCAGCAGGCGGAACCAGGTGGCGATGCCCATGCCGCGAGCATCGGCGGCCGCGGAGTGGAGCTGTTCGAACACGTCGCCGTCGAAGCCGCCGGGCTTGGGCTGGGCGAGTGCCCACGGCACGTCGAGGCGCACCTGCTGCAGACCGAGCTCGGCGGCGAACGCGAGGTCGTCGGCGAGCCGGCTGCCAGTGGATGCGAGCACTGCGCCGCGAGCGATGCCGGCGGGGGGCTTGCTGTCGTCGGGAGGCATGGTGTCGCCTGGGGTCAGGACAGGAATGGGCTGCGAGTCCACAGCTCGGCGGTGTCGGTGCTGGCCGACACCCTCGGTACGCCACTGAGCTCGACCACGTTGATCGGGCCGGGGAAGCCGCGCAGCTCGAGGTCGCCGTGCGGCACCGCGGTGACGCCTTCCGGCAGGCGCTCGATCTGCATGGTGGGCAGCAGCACTTCGAACGGACCGGCAGCGTCGCACAGGCGGGCGGCCATGTTGACCGCCGAGCCGATGTAGTCGTCGCCTTCGAAGAGCAGTGCGTGGCCGGTGGCCATGCCGACCCGCAGCGACAGCGGTGCGCACACCTCGGCCGAGCGGTGCTCGAGCTCGAGAGCGAACGCGATGCAGGCCGTCTGGTCGACCGACACGATCATGCAGCCATCGCCCAACCACTTGGCGATGCGCACGCCGCGCTCGCTCGCGATGTCGCGGGTGATGGCTCGGAACGCGCTCAGCAGGCGGCCTGCGGCATCGTCGCCGAAGGCTGCCGTGTAGTTCGTGAACCCGGAGAGGTCGACGAACGCGAACGTGCGAGGTACCCGCATCTCGTCAACTATAGCCCGCCGTGCCGACTTCGTGAAGCTTTTCACAAAGTGACGGTTCGGTTTCCGAACGGCGCGGCGCCAGAGGGCGACGGGCGAGCCGGGGTGGCAGTAGCGTGCCGACATGGCCAGTCGGTTCACCTACTCGCGTTGGGACGGTACGCAGAAGGGCTTCGACCTCGATGCCGACGGGTTGTTCGAGGAGCTCACCGACGACCTGCTCTACCACGGCGACGTGAACGCAGCGCTGCGACGGATGATGCAGGAAGGCATGCGCGACCGCAACGGCGAGCGCGTGCAGGGCTTGCGCGAGCTGATGGAGAAGCTGCGCCAGCAGCGCCAGGAGAAGCTCGACCAGTTCGACCTCGGCGGCGTCTACGACGAGATCGCGAGCGAGCTGAACGACATCGTCGACGAGGAGCGCCACTCCATCGAGCAGGCCACCGACGCGGCCGAACGCAGCGGCGACGAACGGCGTGCGAACACCGCTCGCGACGCGGCTGCCGAGCGCAACTTCCGGCTCGACATGCTGCCCAACGACCTCGCCGGCAAGGTGCGCGAGCTCAGCGCGTACGACTTCGAGAGCAAGGAAGCGCAGCAGCGCTTCGAGCAGCTGGTGGACAAACTGAAGCAGCAGCTGATGCAGCAGATGGTCGACCAGATGTCGGGCGCGATGCAGAACATGACCCCGCAGGACATGCAGCGGATGAAGGACATGATGGCGTCGCTCAACGAGCTGATCGAGCAGCGCCAGGCCGGCGCGAACCCCGACGACGAACAGCAGGCGTTCGAGCAGTTCATGGAGCAGTTCGGCGACTTCTTCCCGGAGAACCCGCAGAACCTCGACGAGCTGCTGCAACAGATGGCCCAGCGCATGGCAGCGATGCAGGCGATGATGAACTCGATGACGCCCGAGCAGCGTGCGCAGCTGCAGCAGCTGAGCGACCAGCTGATGGACGACATGGACCTGCGTTGGCAGATGGACCAGTTGGGCCGCAACCTGCAGGGCATGTTCCCGCAGCAGGGGTGGGGGCAGAGCTACGACTTCCAGGGCGACGAAGGCATGGGCATGGGGCAGGCGATGCAGACCATGCAGGAACTCGGCGACCTCGATCAGCTGGAGAACCTGCTCCGCAACGCCACCAACCCCGGGGCGCTCGCCGAGGCCGACATGAACCGTGTGCGCGAGCTCAGCGCGTACGACTTCGAGAGCAAGGAAGCGCAGCAGCGCTTCGAGCAGCTGGTGGACAAACTGAAGCAGCAGCTGATGCAGCAGATG
>JAUXQB010000061.1 GCA_030685215.1 Actinomycetota bacterium | reverse complement strand
CCCTGGGCAACACAGCTGACCTACCGCTCGACGAACACTCGGCGCACGAAGTCATCCGCCATGGGGGCGGGCGCACTCCGCTGCAGATGAACTGCAGCGGGAAGCACAGCGGCATGCTGGCGACGTGCGTGCACAACAGGTGGGCGCACGACTCGTCGTACCTCGACGTCGACCACCCGCTGCAGCAGGCCATCACCACCACGATTGACGAGCTGTGCGACGAGCCGCACGCACACATCGGGGTCGATGGGTGCGGCGCGCCCGCCCACGCGATGTCGCTCATCGGTCTCGCGCGTGCGTTCCGCAACATCGCGATGGGGTCCGCGGGCGCAGCCGGCGACGAGGTGTACGCAGCGATGACCGGCCACCCGGAGATGGTGGGCGGCGCGCGGCGCGACGTCACGGTCTTCATGCGCCACGTGCCCGGGCTGATGGCGAAGGATGGCGCCGACGGCGTGTTCGCAGCCGCTCTGCCCGACGGTCGCGCCGTGGCGCTGAAGATCGCCGACGGAGGCGACCGCGCACGACCCCCGCTGATGGTGGCGGCCCTGCGGGCGCTGGGCATCGACACGTCGGAGGTGGGTCCGCTGGTGGAAGAGCGCATCATGGGGCACGGCCGGCAGGTCGGTGCGGTCAGGGCCATCGTCGGATGAGCATCCCGTTCGTCACGCTCGACGACCCCCGCTACGGCGAGGTCGTGCAGGTGTCGCCGCTCATCCGTCGCGTCATCGCGAACAACCCGTCGAAGTTCACCTACCACGGCACCGGCACCTACATCGTCGGCAGCGGCGACGTTGCCGTCGTCGATCCCGGTCCTGCCCTCGACTCGCATCGCGACGCGCTCATCGCGGCGCTCGACGGCGAGCGCGTGCGCGCCATCCTGGTCACCCACTGCCACAGCGACCACTCGCCGCTCGCGGCCTGGCTCCGCGACTACTCGGGGGCTCCCACCGTGGCGTTCGGCCCGCATCGGGTGGACCCCGACTGGGTGGAGGACGACACGCCCGACGAACCCGACGCCGACGAGCTGGCCGCAGAGGCCGCCGGCGAGGCGAAGGTGGAGGAGTCGCTCGACCTCGCCTTCGACCCCGACGTGCGCGTGGTCGACGACGAGATCGCTGCGTTCGGCACCGGGTGGACCCTGCGGGCCGTCCACACGCCCGGCCACACCAGCAACCACATGTGCTACTTCCTCGAGGAGGAGCAGGCGCTGTTCTCCGGCGACCACATCATGGGGTGGAGCACCACGGTCATCGGGCCGCCCGACGGCAACATGCGCGACTACTTCGCCTCGCTGCAGCGGGTGCGCGATCTCGCCCCCGCTGTCCTGTGGCCCACGCACGGGTCACCGGTCACCGACACCGCACCGTTCATCGACGAGTTCGTGCAGCACCGGCTGGCTCGCGAGGCCGCAGTGCTCGCCGCCGTACGCGGCGGCACCACGATGGTGCCCGACATGGTGCGCCTGCTCTACGTCGGCGTCGACGAGAAGCTGCACAAGGCGGCAGGGCGCAGCGTGCTGGCACATCTGATCAAACTGGTCGACGACGGGCTCGTGCGCGTCGACGGCACCCAGCCCGGCGTCACCACTCCGTACCACCCTGCCTGATCGTGGCCGGCCTGGACCGGTCCGAGCCGTTCAGATGTACTGATCGAGAATGGTGCTCTCGGTGAGACGCTCGAGCGTCTCCTTCACCGCGTGCGCCGCCTTGGCGCTGATGCCCGGCACGCGGGCGATGTCGGCGGAGGTGGCGCGCAGCAGCTTTGCCAGCTCGCCGAAGTGCTCGGCGATGGCCTCGGCCTGATCGTCGGACAGGCGCGGCACGCGTGCCAGCATGCGCAAGCCCTTCGGCGACGCAGGCAGGTCGCCATCGAGCGAGCTCAACGCACTGTGCGCGAGCGTCGGGTAGTCGGCGATCACCAGCTCGAGCTCGTTGTCGAGCGAGGTGAACACCTCCTCCAACTGCAGACGCAGCAGACGAGCATCGACACCGAGCTCGACGATCATCGTCTCGATCTCGGCGGCGATCTGGCGGACCATCTCGCCGCGCTGCACCACCGCCGCCACATCGCGCACGGTGACGACGTCCTCGATCTCCAGCGACGTGAGCGCGCTGGTGGCATCGTCGAGCTTCGTCTTGTAGCGCTCGAGCGTCTGCAGCGCCTGGTTCGAGCGATCGAGCAGCCGCGCCACGTCGTTGAGCTGGCGGCGGATGCCACCGGCGTACACGTTGATGACGCTCATCTCCTCGCTCACGCTGACCACCGGCACGCTCAGCGACAGCGCCACCCGCTCGGCGGTGCGGTGACGCGTGCCGGTCTCGGAGGTGGGCGCCGTGGGGTCGGGCACGAGGTGCACGTTGGCCCGCGCGATACGGGTGCCGTCGGTGGTGAGGATGATGGCGCCGTCCATCTTCGCCAGCTCACTGAGGCGCTGCGGCGTGTACTCGGCGTCGAGCAGGAAACCGCCGCTGCAGATGGCGAGCACCCGCGGGTCGTCGCTGAGCACCAGCAACGCGCCCATGTTGGCGCGCACCACGCGGTCGATGCCGTCGCGCAGCGCCGTGCCCGGTGCCACCTGCGCGAGCGCGCGGTGCAGAGCATCGTTGGGCGTCGGTTGCGCAGGCATTGCCACGCAGTCTACGAGCGATGCCGGGTCAGGGCGGCGTGGCGCGACCGATGTACGCGAGCAGGCGCTGCTGATCGGTGGCGTCGCCGTCGACGGGCTGTTCCGGACCGAACAGCCCGGGGGAGCGCATCGCCGCTTCCAGCCCGACCAGGTTCTCGCGCACCTGCTCGATCTCCACCGGGTGCAGCACGGCGTGGCCCGCCAGCCCTGTCGCGGTGGCGAGATCCCACCGGTGCACGATGAGGTCCATGCTGTAGAACCGGTCGATGGTGGCCTCGATGGTGGTGGGCCCGAAGTAGCCGTCGAACGCACGAGTGGCGGTGGTCGGGTCGTCGAGTGCCGCCTGCATCGCATCGCGCACCGCCGGCCACGCGTCGACCGGCGCGAGCCCATCGGTCTCGGGCGCGGCGACGCCCCGTTGCGCCATGAAGTCGAGCTCGGTCGACACGACGTGCGCGACCACGTCGGCGGCCGACCACCCTTCACACGGCGACGGTGCGCTCCACCCGTGCGACGGCACGTCGGCGACGAGTTGGGTGAAGCGGGCGGCGGCTGCGGCGAAGCGCTGGGAGGGCGTGCTCATGACCCCAGCGTCGCGGCGAACTGCGGCCCGGTCTTGTACGGATCGGACATGTCGGGGAACGTGGCGAACGATTCGCGCAGGAACCGGCTGGGAGCCGAGCCGGTGATGGCCCGACAGTCGCGCACCAGGTGCGCATGGTCGGCGTAGCCGGCGGCGTGCGCCAGCGCGGTGAGCGGGGTGCCCTGCGGTGCCAGGTGCGCGGCGGACCAGAAGCGATGGAAGCGCACGATGCGTGCGAGCGTGGCGACGCCGTAGCCGAACGACACCAGGCACCGGCGGTGCAGCTGCCTGGTGGTGAGCCCGACCGCCGACGCGACGCGCGCGGCGAGCACCCGTGGGTGCTCGGCGACGTGGAAGAGCACGGCTTCTGCGAACGGGTCGGGACCGTCGGCCGCGCCGGTGAGCGCCGCCACGTGAGCTTCCAGCACACCGACCCGAGCGAGCGGGTCGTGGGCGACCGCAATCTGCTCCGCGAGCTGGCGCTCGACGCCCGAGCCGACCACCTGCCCCCACGGGAGGCGCCGATCGAGCAGCGCGTGCGCGCTGATGCCGAACACCGCCGGCACCACGCCCGGGCGGAAACGCACCCCGGCGGCGGTGATGCCGGCCGGCAACTGGAAGGTCCACGCCTTCACCTCCGGCCCGCACAACCACAGCTGACCGTTGCTCAGCCAGAGCAGGTCGAGGCATGCGTCGGGTACCAGCCGGTGACGCCCGGACGGCTCCGCGGTCCACGTGCACGCGAGCACATGGGCCAGCGCCGGCGGCGGAGGAGCGACCTGGTACCAGGGGGTGCTGGTCATGGTCGCCCCGACAGCCCTGCCGCCACGAGCGCCTCGTTCACCGTGGAGACGCGGGTGAGCGAGATGCCGTCGACGCCGTTCGGAGAGTTGGCGGGAACGATGGCGCGGGTGAAGCCCATGCGCGCGGCCTCGGCCAAACGGCGCGGTGCGTGTGCCACCTGCCGCAACTCGCCACCCAGACCCACCTCACCGAACACCACCAGGTCGGGCGGGATGGGCCGGTTGAGCAGTGCACTCACCAGCGCGAGGCACAGCGGCAGGTCGGCGCCGGGCTCGGTGAGCCGCACCCCACCGACGGCCGACGCGAACACCTCGTGCTCGGCCATCGGCAGCCGCGACCGGCGCTCGAGCACGGCGAGCAGCAGCGCCAGGCGACCGTGGTCGAGGCCCTGCGCGCTGCGGCGCGGCGGCACACCCGACGTGATCTTGTTGGTGAGCGCCTGCACCTCCACCAGCAGCGGCCGCTGGCCTTCGAGGGTGGGCGTGATGGCCGAGCCGGCGATGCCGGTGCGCCGGTCGGTGAGGAACAGCTTGCTCGCGTCGGGCACGCCCATCAGCCCTTCGCCGACCATCTCGAACACGCCGAGCTCGTTGGTGGAGCCGAAGCGGTGCTTGGCCGCGCGCAGCAGCCGTAACGAGTGGTGTCGGTCGCCCTCGAAGCTGAGCACGGTGTCGACCACGTGCTCGAGCACCCGCGGCCCGGCGAGGTTGCCCTCCTTGGTGACGTGGCCCACCATCACGATGGGTAGATCGCGCCGCTTGGCCTCGCCCACCAGCCGATGCGCACACCCGCGCACCTGCACCACGCTGCCCGGTGCCGAGGCGAGCTCGGGGTCGGCGATGCTCTGGATGCTGTCGACCACCACCAACTGCGGCTGCACGTCGTCGATGGCGGCGATGATGTGGGGCAGCGACGTCTCCGGCAACAGCCACAGCTCGGGCCGCACCGCGTCGAGCCGCTCGGCACGCAGCCGCACCTGCTGCGCGCTCTCCTCCGCGCTCACGTAGAGGGTGCGCTCGGGCCACTGCGCCAGCAGCTGCAGCAGCAAGGTGCTCTTGCCGATGCCCGGCTCGCCGCCCAACAACGTGACCGATCCCGGCACCAGCCCACCGCCGAGCACACGGTCGAACTCGGGGATGCCGGTGGAGTGCGGCCGCGAGAACGTGGCGTCGACCTTGCCGATGGGCATGGCCGGCGCCGACGGCCCGAGGTGGTGACCGGCCGCGGCTTCGGGCAGATCGACGTCTTCCACCAGCGAGTTCCATGCTTCGCACGCGCCGCACCGCCCCGCCCACTTGGGAGTGGCGGCGCCACACTCGGTGCAGCGGTAGACGACTCGAACCTTGGCCATGCCTGCACCCTACGGAATGGGTGTCACAAGGTGCCTGGTCGCCGCCGTTGCGCGCGTTGTCTGCGGGCTCGGGCGACGAACGTGATGAACGCGATGGCCAGCACGACCCAGGCGACCAGCGCGACGAGCGCGATCGTGGCCACCGTGCCCCACACGCCGTTGCCCTCCGCGTCGGCTTCGCTGATGACGGTGGTGGTGGCGAGGTCGGCGGTGGTGCCGTCGAGCGGCACCGACCACGACAGCACCGGCTCGTCCGCGCCAGCCGTGCCGCCGGCGGGGGTGACCACTTCCCCGGGCAGGTCGGCGGTGAAGGTGAACGTCACCACGTCGGTGGGTCGCAGGCCGGTTGCCGCGATGTTGTCGGCGTACGGACTGCCGCCGATGGCGGCCAGCAGATCGGGGTCGGCGAACGCGTCGATGCCGCCGTCGACGCGCAGTGTGCCGGTGAGCGAGGTGTTGATGTCGCCCTCGAGCACGGTGCGCGTGAACGCGACGTCGTGCAGCGGGCCGCCCTGACCGTTGATGGAGAGCAGCAGCGCGGTGGCTTCCTCGACGGTGTCGAAGGTGTGCGTGAGAGTGACCGTGAGCCCGCCCGTGTCGGTGGCCTCCGGCCCGTCGACCTCCCAGCCGGCTGCGACGGCGTCGTCGAAGCGGAGATCCTCGGCGAGTCCGGGCGCCTGCGCGACGACCTCTGCGTCGGCTGTCGAGGTGAGCGTGATGACACCCGTGCCATCGGCGCGCACGTCCACGTCGACGGTGGTCTCCACCTTGCAGGCCGTGAGCGCGAGCGCGACGACGAACAGGGTGAGGGCGCGGCGCATCACGCCATTCTGCCAGCCGCGTTGCGTTGCACCGCGGCGCGTGCCGCGCCGGCTACTCGTACTTCGGGTACGTGTCGGTGAGCAGCGTGATGTACGCGTTGGTGCGCACGGCGTAGCGGTGCACCTTCACCAGGAAGTCGAACATTCCGCGTGGCTGCGTGCCGGTGAACACGATCGCGAACCAGCAGATGAGGGTGACCACCAGCCCGGCGATGCTGAGCGCGGCCATCACGATGATGGCCGGGATGGCCCAGATGAGGCGCAGGCCGTTGGTCAACCGGTTGGCCGACTCCTCGTACTCGGCGGTCAACTGCACGGGCTCGGAGCCCCTCTCGAACGCGAAGTTGGGGTAGGTGTCGTACATCAGGCCGGTGTACGTGTACGCACGCGCCTGCCAGTTGAGCACGCCCCGAGCGAGGTTCCACAGGCTCTCGTTGCGCTTGCCGCTGAACACGATGATGAACCACTGGATGATCGACACAGCCTCGACCACGGAGCCGAGCGCCGCGACGATGATGAGGTGCGGGATCGCGTAGAAGATGCGCAGCGCACTGCTGACCCGATCGCGCGGGTCCGTGTACTCGACGTCGAATGCCACCGTTGCCATGAGGAGCCTCCTGGGTCCGATCGCCCTGGTCGGACACCGAGCGCGACAGTACTCCTGGCGCGGCACCCGGCCGCGGAGGGCGACCTACTCGGTGGGAGCGGGAGGCTCGGTGATGGCGGCGATCTCGGGCACACCCGTGGCCGCGAGCTCGACCGCCGCCGGCGGCTGGAAGCCTTCGACCGCGTGGAACGAGAGCTTCTTCTCGCCGGGACGCTCGGGGTCGTCCTCGGTGTCGACCACGATGATTTCGCCCGCGTGGAACTCCTTGTACAGGATCTTCTCGCTGAGCACGTCTTCGATCATCCGCTGGATGGCACGACGCAGCGGCCGTGCGCCCAGCTGCGGGTCGTAGCCGCGTTCGGCGAGCAGTTCCTTCGCGTTCTGGGTGAGCTCGATGCCGAGACCCTGGCCCTCGAGCTGCCCGGTGAGGCGCTTGGTCATCAGGTCGACCATCTGCATGACCGCTTCGCGGCTGTGCTCGTGGAAGACGATGATCTCGTCGATGCGGTTGAGGAACTCGGGACGGAAGTGGCCCTTCAGCGCGTCGGTGACCTTGTCCTTCATGCGCTCGTAGCTCATGGCTGCATCGGCCTTGGTGAAGCCGACGTTGGCCTTGCGCAGATCGCTGGACCCGAGGTTGCTGGTCATGATGAGCACGGTGTTGCGGAAGTCGACCGTGCGGCCCTGGCTGTCGGTGAGACGGCCTTCCTCCAGGATCTGGAGCAGCGTGTTGAACACGTCGGGGTGGGCCTTCTCGATCTCGTCGAACAGCACCACGCTGAACGGCTTGCGCCGCACCGCTTCGGTGAGCTGGCCGCCCTCTTCGTAGCCCACGTAGCCGGGGGGCGAACCCACCAAGCGGCTGACGGTGTGCTTCTCCATGTACTCGCTCATGTCGAGCGCGATGAGGCTGTTCTCGTCGCCGAACAGGAACTCGGCGAGCGTCTTGGCCAGCTCGGTCTTGCCGACGCCGGTGGGCCCGAGGAAGATGAACGAGCCGCTGGGGCGCTTCGGGTCCTTGAGGCCGGCGCGGGTGCGGCGCACGCTCTGGCTGACCGCCTTGATGGCGTTCTCCTGGCCGATGATGCGCTTGTGCAGCTCGGCTTCCATGTTGAGCAGCTTGGCGGTCTCTTCCTCGGTGAGCTTGTACACGGGGATGCCGGTCCAGATGCTGAGCACCTCGGCGATGGCCTCTTCGTCGACCTCGTCGAACAGGTCGACACCGCTGGCCTTGACCTCGGCCTCCTTGGTGGCCTTCTCCTCGAGCAGCGCCTTCTCCTGATCGCGCAGGCGGCCGGCTTCCTCGAAGCGCTGCTCTTCCACGGCGCGCTTCTTGGCTTCTTGCACGTCGGTGAGCTTCTGCTCGATCTCCTTCAGGTCGGGCGGCGTGGCCATGCGCTTGATGCGCAGACGACTGCCGGCCTCGTCGATGAGGTCGATGGCCTTGTCGGGCAGGTGACGGTCGCTGATGTAACGATCGGCAAGGTTGGCGGCGGCCACGATGGCCTGATCGGTGATGGTGACCCGGTGGTGCGCCTCGTACTTGTCGCGCACGCCGCGCAGGATCTCGATGGTGTGGGCGAGCGTGGGCTCCTCCACGCGCACCGGCTGGAAGCGACGCTCGAGCGCGGCGTCCTTCTCGAGGTGCTTGCGGTACTCGTCGAGCGTGGTGGCGCCGATGGTCTGCAGCTCGCCACGAGCGAGCATCGGCTTCAGGATGCTGGCCGCGTCGATTGCGCCCTCGGCCGCGCCGGCACCGACGAGCGTGTGGATCTCGTCGATGAACAGGATGATGTCGCCGCGGGTGCGGATCTCCTTGAGCACCTTCTTGAGGCGCTCCTCGAAGTCGCCGCGGTAACGGCTGCCGGCGACGAGTGCGCCCAGGTCGAGCGTGTACAGCTGCTTGTTGCGCAGCGTGTCGGGCACGTCGTTGCTGACGATCTTCTGCGCGAGGCCTTCGACGATGGCGGTCTTGCCGACGCCGGGCTCGCCGATGAGCACCGGGTTGTTCTTGGTGCGCCGGCTGAGGATCTGCATGACGCGTTCCATCTCGCGGCTGCGACCGATGACCGGGTCGAGCTTCTTCTCGCGTGCGAGCTGCGTGAGGTTGCGGCCGAACTGGTCGAGGATCTGGCTGTTGCCCTTGTCGCCGACCTCTTCCTTCGGCGCGCTGCCCGCGGCTGCGGCAGCCTGCGGCTCGCCCTTGCCCTGGCTGCCCTGGTAGCCGGACAGCAACTGGATGACCTGCTGGCGCACGCGACTGAGATCTGCCCCCAGCTTGACGAGCACCTGTGCGGCGACGCCCTCGCCCTCGCGGATGAGGCCGAGCAGGATGTGCTCGGTGCCGATGTAGTTGTGGCCGAGCTGCAGCGCTTCGCGCAGCGACAGCTCGAGCACCTTCTTGGCACGCGGGGTGAACGGGATGTGCCCGGACGGCGACGAGCCACCCTGGCCGATGATCTCCTCGACCTGGCTGCGCACGGCCTCGAGCGAGATGCCGAGGGATTCCATGGCCTTCGCGGCCACGCCCTCTCCCTCGTGGATGAGGCCGAGGAGGATGTGCTCGGTGCCGATGTAGCTGTGGTTCAGCAGGCGAGCTTCTTCCTGCGCCAGCACGACCACCCGACGAGCCCGATCGGTGAAGCGTTCAAACATGGCAGAAGTGTATCGGGGGTGGAGAAATTGCACTGTCAAGAAGGACCCCGCCCGGCAGGTTTCGCGCCCGCACCCCGGACGTGTGGCGTAGCCTCTCCGATGTGTCGTCCGCTCCGCTGTTCGCGCTGCCCAGCCATGCCGCAGACCTGGCGCGCATCGAAGCCGCGTTGCACGAGTCGGTGCTCACCCCCGACCCGTACCTGAACGACATCGCGTCGCACCTCATCGTCGCCGGCGGCAAGCGGTTGCGGCCCATCCTCACCGTGGTCGCGGCGCAGGTGGCAGCGCCCGCCGACATCGAGTTGCACGAGCGTGCGGTGCAGGGTGGCATCGCGTGCGAGCTGGTGCAGACCGGCTCGCTCTACCACGACGACGTGATGGACGAAGCCGACACTCGCCGCGGTGTCGACACCGTCAACGCGAAGTGGGGCAACCTGCAGGCCATCCTCGCCGGCGACTTCCTGCTCTCGCGGGCGTCGGAGATCGCGGCGTCGTTGGGCACCGAGGTGGCCGGGCTGCTGGCCCGCACCATCGGCCGCCTGTGCGAAGGCCAGATCGAAGAGCTGCGCCACACCTACAACGCGGCACGCCCGGAGAGCAGCTACCTGTCCAGCATCAGCGGCAAGACCGCATCGCTCTACTCCACTGCGGCTCGCATCGGCGGGCTCGTGGCCGACCTCGATCGCGTGCACATCGACGCGCTCACCGAGTACGGCGAAGCGTTCGGCATGGTGTTCCAGATCGCCGATGACCTGCTCGACATCACCGCCACCGACGAGCAACTGGGCAAGCCGGCGGGGCACGACATGGTCGAAGGCGTCTACACGCTGCCGGTGCTGCGCACGCTGCAGGCCGGCGGGGTCGCCGCGGTGGAACTGCTCTCGCTGCTGGGCAAGCCGCTCATCGGAATCGAGCAGGAGAAGGCGCTCGGCATCGTCCGCTCCAACGGCGGTGTCGCATCGGCGCTCGCCGTCGCGCACGAGTGGGCCGGCCGCGCCGAAGCCGCGTGCGCACTGCTCCCGCAGTCGCCCGCCACCGACGCACTGCGCGCCGCACCCTCGGCACTCCTCGCCACCCTCTGAACAGTCCGAGGCTTTCCTCCAACCCGAGGCGTTCCTCCAGGGTTTCAACGCGGAAAGCCTCGAAGCAGGTCGTGCTGGACGAAAGCCTCGGATCGACCGCGTGGACGTCAGGCGTTTGGGGCGAGCTTGACGATCTTGGCGGCGGCCTTGTAGGCGAGCTCGGCGGGACCCTTCTCGTCCTCGCGCAGCAGGTTCGCCATGATGCGCAGCACCCACTCCATCAGCGTGCGGCTGTTCATGCCCACGCGGGTGAGCTCGCGCATCAGAAGCGGCCGACCGATGATGCGCGCGAACAGGCGTGCCACCTTGAAGTACTCGGCGTACTCGTCGTCGATCATGCGCGTGTACTGCTG
>JAUXQB010000055.1 GCA_030685215.1 Actinomycetota bacterium | reverse complement strand
CGACGTGCCGCGCAACGTGCCCGACGACGTGCTGCTGCAACTGGCCACCAACGGCGGACTGTGCATGGTCACGTTCGTGTCGGGCTTCGTCTCGCCGCAGGTGGCGGAGTGGGGCGCGGAGACCACGCAGATGCTCCAGGCTCGCGGCGGCAACCCACGCAGCTGGGAGGAGTGGGATCGCATGGCCGCCGAACGCATCGCGTCCGCGCCGCCGCCGGTGGCCACCATCGCCGACGTGGTGGCGCACATCGAGCACCTGCGCGACGTGGCCGGCATCGACCATGTCGGCATCGGCGGCGACTTCGACGGCACCACACTGGTGCCCTCGGGACTGCACGATGTGAGCTGCTACCCCAGCTTGTTCGACGCACTGCGCGACCGGCACTGGTCGTCGGCCGATCTCGACCGGCTCGCCTTCGGCAACGCATTGCGAGTGATGCGCGGCGCCGAGGAGGCGTCTGATTCTCAGTAAATATTGACTCAATTGTTGTTGAGTGAATATGCTCGCGGGCATGCAATCTGATCTCGAACGTCGAGCCGCTATGCACGCTGCCCTCGGCGAGGCCGTGCGACTCGCCATCGTCGACGACCTCACAGTCTCCGATCGTTCGCCGAAGGACCGCGCCGAGCGACACGGGCTGCACACCAACCTGCTGGCCCACCACCTGGAGGTGCTGGAGGCGGCAGGCCTCGTCGTGCGGTTCACGTCCGCCGGCGATCGCCGTCGCAAGTACGTGCGCCTGGTGCGCGAGCCGCTCGCCGGTCTCGGCCTGTCGACGCCGCCGCGACCGGGCCATGTGGTGTTCCTGTGCACGCACAACTCGGCCCGCTCGCAACTGGCCGCCGCGCTCTGGACGGCACGCACCGGCGAGTCGGCGGAATCGGCCGGCACGCATCCGGCACCGCGCGTGCACCGTGGTGCGGTCGCAGCGGCTCGCCGCGCCGGGCTCGATCTGGGCGGCGCCGTGCCGCGCCTCGTCGGCCCCCTCGATCAGGGCGTGCAGGTGGTCACCGTCTGCGATCGGGCGCACGAGGAGCTGCAGCCCACCGACGCGTGGTGGCACTGGTCCATTCCCGACCCCGTCGACGTGGGCACCGCCGCCGCGTTCGACGCAGTGGTCACCGATCTCGACGCGCGCATCCACGCGCTCACCGCCTGAAGGAGTCGCGATGACCGACACGATGACGACACGCATCGGCATCAACGGCTTCGGCCGCATGGGGCGGCTGGTGGTGCGCGCGCTGCGCCACCATCCCGAGCTCGTGCTCGCGCACGTCAACGAACGCAAGGGTGGGGTTGCCACTGCAGCGCACCTGCTCGAGTTCGACTCGGTGCACGGTCGCTACGACGGCAGCGTCGGCACCGACGGCACGACACTCCAGATCGACGGTGCGCCCGTCACGTTCTCCGAGCACCTCACTCCCGGCGACGTGCCCTGGGCAGATCACGGTGTCGACCTGGTGCTGGAGTGCACGGGCGCGTTCCGCACCGCCGAGACACTGGCGCCGTACTTCGAGGTGGGCGTGCAGAAGGTGATCGTGGCCGCGCCGGTGAAGAGCAGCGGCGCGCTGAACGTGGTGATGGGCTGCAACGATCACCTCTACGACCCCGACGTGCACCACATCGTCACGGCTGCGTCGTGCACCACCAACTGCCTGGCCCCGGTGGTGAAGGTGCTGCACCAGTCCATCGGCATCGAGCGAGGTGCCATCACCACGATGCACGACGTCACCAACACGCAGGTCATCGTCGACGCGCCGCACAAAGACTTGCGCCGCGCTCGTTCGGCGCTCAACTCGCTGATCCCCACGTCCACCGGGTCCGCGACCGCGATCACGATGATCTACCCGGAGCTGGCGGGCAGGCTCAACGGCCTCGCCGTGCGCGTGCCCCTGCTCAACGCGTCGCTCACCGATGCCGTGTTCACCTTGCAGCGCGACGTCACTGTCGACGAGATCAACGACCTGCTGCGCACCGCGGCCGAGGGCGAACTGAAGGGCATCCTCGGCTTCGAGCATCGACCGCTGGTGTCGGCCGACTTCACCAACGACACGCGCTCGGGCATCGTCGACGGGCCGTCGACGATGGTGATCGACGGCCGGATGGTGAAGGTGCTCATCTGGTACGACAACGAGTACGGCTACGTGTTCCGCATGGCCGAGTTGGCCGCGATGGTGGCGAGCGGTCTCACGTCCGGCGCACAGATTCGATGAAGCTGCGCAACTACACGCTGGTCACCGCCGGCTACTGGGCGTTCACGCTCACCGACGGTGCGCTGCGCATGTTGGTGCTGTTGCATTTCCACGAGCTCGGCTACTCGCCGGTCGCCATCGCGTTCCTGTTCCTCGCCTACGAGCTGATGGGCGTCGTCACCAACCTGCTCGGGGGGTGGGTGGGGTCGCGCACCGGTCTCAACCGAACGCTCGTGGCCGGTCTCGGCCTGCAGATCGTGGCGTTGGTGGCGCTCACCTTCCAACAGCCCGGTTGGCACGAGTGGGCGTCGGTGGCGTTCGTGATGAGCGCGCAGGCGCTGTCGGGCGTAGCCAAGGATCTCACCAAGATGAGCTCGAAGAGCGCGGTGAAGGCGGTCGCCGGCGCCGGCGACGGTGCGCTGTTCCGGCTCGTCGCCATCCTCACCGGGTCGAAGAACGCGCTGAAGGGCGTCGGCTTCTTCCTCGGCGCCGCGCTGCTGGCGTGGATCGGGTACGACGCGTCGCTGTGGTCGATGGCGGCGATGCTGGCGGTCGTCGTGATCGCCCTCATCGTGTTGCTCGACGAGGACATCGGCCGGTCGAAGAAGAAGGCGCCGCTGCGCTCCATCCTGTCGAAGTCGTTGGCGGTGAACCGGTTGTCGGCAGCGCGGTTCTTCCTGTTCGGATCGCGCGACATCTGGTTCGTGGTGGCGTTGCCGGTGTTCCTCGACGAGCAGCTCGGCTGGTCGTACCAGGGCATCGGCGGGTTCCTCGCGGCCTGGGTCATCGGCTACGGAATCGTGCAGTCGTTCGCGCCGCGACTGCTG
>JAUXQB010000050.1 GCA_030685215.1 Actinomycetota bacterium | reverse complement strand
TGGTGCGCATCTCGAGCGGGTCGGCGCCCTCGACCGCTGCACGCTCGTACGCCTCGGCGGCCTCCGAGTAGCGACCGAGCTCGAACTGGCAGTCGCCGAGCAGCATCCACGGCCACTCGTGGAACATCTGCTGCGCGTAGGCGAGCACCGAGCGCTGCACCTCTCCGCCGCCGACGGCGGCCAGGTGACGGAGCGGCGCGATCGCAGCTTCCCACTCGCCGCGGGCGAGGTGCTGCTTGGCCAGGGCGAGGTACAGCGTGTGATGGTCGGGGTCGAGTGCCAGACCTTCCTCGATGATCGCGGTGGCATCGTCGCCTCGGTTCACGAGGTGCAGTGCCATCGAGCCGTGCACGAGGATGTCGACCGCTTCCTTCAGCCCGTCGGCGCGCACCACGTCCAGGCCGCGCTCCCACGCCGCCACCGCCTCGTCGGTGCGGCCGAGGCCGTCGTACACGCGGCCGAGATGGTTCCACAGGTAGACCCGGCGCGGTGCGGCGTCCACCTGCACGAGCAGGATCGGCAGGTTGCGTTCGTGCTTGGCGCGCTGGTCGCCTTCGTAGCCGTAGTGCTGCATGAACAGGTCGATGTGTTCGAACCGCATCGACTCTTCGCGCACGATGCGGCGCAGGTCGGGCACCACGGTCTCGTGGATCCGGCCGCGGAAGCGCACGTCGGGGCGGTGGCGCCAGATGCGATGCTCGCGGTACGGCGTCCAGCCGACGTGCGTGGCGAACTTCGGCAGGAAGCCCACCACGCCCTCGCGGGTGGTGAGCGTGTGGCGCACCGATGCGATGTCGATTGCCTGGACCTCCTCGTCGGCATCGATGTACAGGATCCATTCAGCATCGATGGCGTCGAGACCGAGGTTGCGCGCAGAAGAGAAGTCGTCGTCCCAGGCGCGGTGCAGCACGCGCGCACCGAACGACTCGGCCACCGCGACGCTGGCATCGGTGCTGCCGGTGTCGACGACGACGATCTCGTCGCAGAGCTCGCGGATCGACGCGAGACAGCGCCGCAGGTGCTCGGCTTCGTTCCTGACGATGATGGCCGCGGCGAGCAGCGGCCGCTCGCCGTGACTCACGGCGGCGTAGAAGTCACTGCGTGGCGGGGATGCCGCCACCACCGCTGTCGACTCCACCGTCGTCGACGTTGCTGCCGTCGTCGATACACGTGTTGCTGGCTTCGTCGAACGTGGAGTTGGGGCCGCAGTCGACACCGTTGGAACCGGCGTCGAGCGGGCTGCGCCGCGGCGACGACGTGCCGCCGATGGCGAACGATGCGATGACGGGCGCGGCGAACGCCGAGCCTGCGAGCAGGCGAACCAGGAACTGCCGACGACTGTGCCCCGCGTGTGAAACCACGTATTCGATGATGTCGTCCGCCATGCCCGCGTTCTCTCCCTGATCGGTCGCCGAAGCTACCACGCTGCTCAGGTCAGATCGCGAACGAGCCGCGGCTCCACCGTTCCCGTGTAGCGGTTGGTCGCGGCGGCGTCCGGATGCTCGAGCGTGAGGTCGAACCACAGCCCGCCTGCCACGTCGGGCACCACGAACTGCGCAGTGCCCACGCGCACGCACGAGTCGGGCGGGACGTCGCCGCGCCACGACCACTGATGGTTGCCGCCGGGCCAGCGCAGGGTGGCCGTGCACAGGACTCCTTCGAGCAGCACGCGCAGGTCGCTCACCACGTGCACGTCGAGCGCGATGGCCTCGCCGGCGACCACGGAGGACGGCAGCCGATCGGCCACCACGATGACCGGCTGACACGCCTCGGTGACGGCGTGGTACGCGGGCTTCGGGCGGCGCAGATGGTCGAGCACTCCCCACGACACCGACGGCGCGGGGTCGTAGAGACCGAGGAAGCAGAAGCCGCCGGTCGGGTGGTACTTCAGCCGCCGGAACGTCTCGATGTGGTGCCGCAGAACCTCGGCCTGGTACTTCTGCGTCGCGTCGCGCCACGAGTCGAAGTTGGCGTGATCGCCGGGCGGCACGTGGCGCTCGAACGGATCCAGCTGCAGCCCGTGATGCACGGCGAGGGCCTCCCAGTCGAGCGCCGGCCACTCCTCGGGATGCATGAAGTCGGCGTTGTCGGGCACCGACTGTGCGCCGAACTCGCTGACGAAGCGCACCATCCGCGGCATCGTGGCGGCGAAGCCGTCGATGTCGGCCGCATCGCCGTGGTACCAGCCGAAGAACAGATGGCTGTCGGTGCCGTCGAGCTGCGGGAGGTGCGGGGCCACACCGCTGTGCGCCACCACGCTGCGCGTCTCGTCGGCGGTCTCGAACGCTCGCTTCACCCACCGGTCGAGGATGCTCTTGTTCCAGGTCGGTCGCTGCTGCTGCAGCACGTTGCGCACGATCGACGAACCGAACCCCTTCGCCCGCGTGTCGCCGAGCAACGACGGTTCGTTGTGTGCGCACCACACCGCGATGCTGGGATGATGGCCGAGCAGG
>JAUXQB010000049.1 GCA_030685215.1 Actinomycetota bacterium | reverse complement strand
GCGATCTTGGCGCGGTCCTCGGGCACGCGGGCTTCCCGCTCGATGATGCTGGCCACGATGAGGATCTGGTACGGCGTCAAACCCAGCTGGGCCGATCGTTCCTCGATGTTCTCCTGGCGGCCCACTCGCTCCATCAACGCGACCATCCGCTGCACCACCGCAGCCGCGGTTTCACCGTTGGAGACCTGGTAGGTGTCGGGGAACAGCAGGCCTTCGAGGCTGTTCTGTCCTGCCGGCAGCCAGGCGGATCGGATCTGGCCGTCGCTGGCGGCGGCGGTGAAGGCAGCGACGGAGAGTCGCGGCACCTTCTCGGCGAGCCGAGCGGCCATCTTCTCGTACGTGAAGCCTTCCGGGAACGTGACCTTGGTGTACGTCTCCGACGGCGGGGTGCGCAGGATGCGCATGATGTTGCCCATGTGGTCGTTGGGTCGCAGCACGTAGTAGCCGGGAATCAGTTCGAGGCCGCCGTGCTGGTCGACGTACCAGCGGAAGACCTCCGGGCTGGTGATGAGGCCCTGCTCGTGAAGGCGCTCGGAGACGGTCTCGAGCGTGTCGGCGGCGTCGACGGTGAGCGTGATCGGCTCGCCGGGGTCGCCCTTCGGGTTGACCTGCTCGGTGTACCAGAGCCCGGCAACACCGACGGCGACGACGCCGGCCATGCTCAGGTAGACGAGCAGCCACGCGAACCACTTGATCGGCCGCCGCTGCCGACGCGGACGTTCGACGACGAGCGCGTCGGTGATGTCGGCGTCGTCCCACGGGTCGCGCTTCCAGCGGGTCTCGTCGACGTAGCTCACGCCGACCTCACTGCCGCGCCGCTCGCGAGTCGAGCCAGGTCTGCAACAGCACCGCGGCGGCCACCTTGTCGACCAGCTTGCGACGAGCCTGGGCGCCGATGCGCGCCTCGATGAGCGCGCGGTCGGCCGTCACCGTGGTGCGGCGCTCGTCGAAGGTGATGACGGGCACGCCCACCACCGTAGCCAAGGCCTGCGCCTCGGCGACGGCAGCCTTCGCCGCCGGACCGGAGGTGCCGTTCATGTTGAGCGGCAGCCCGACCACGAGCATCTCGGCTTCCTCCTCGACCACGAGCGCACGGATGGCCTCGTGATCGCGGCGAACCGACCCGGAGCGTTGCAGCACGACGAGCGGCGAGGCGATGGTGCCGGTGCGGTCGCTGACCGCGATGCCGATGCGCTTGGAGCCGAGGTCGATGCCGAGCGCACGCACGGATCAGCCCTCTGCTGGGACGGCATGCGCGGGGACGGCCGCTGCCGCTGCCTCCGCGATGCGCAGTGCCTCGTCGAGGCCGGCGGGGTTCTTGCCGCCCGCGGTGGCGATGTCGCCCTTGCCGCCGCCACCGCCGCCCACGGCCTTGGCCGCGTCTTTGATGAGGTCGCCGGCGACACGACCACTGGCGGGCGTGACCGCGGCCACGAGCGACACACCACCGGTGTCGCTGATGCCGCCGAGCACGACGATGTCGATGCCGGGCTGCTGACGCACCGCGACCGCGAGGTCGCGCAGGTCGCCGGGGCTGATGCCGTCGACGCGGGTGACGACGCGGCCATCGACGCCGGCGGCGGCCAGTTCGGCGGCGCGACCGGTGGCGAGCTTGCCGCGCAGCACCTTCAACTCGTCGTGCAGCGACTTGATCTCGTCGAGGCGGCGTTGTACCCCTGCGACCATGTCGTCGGTGCTGGAGCCGACGAGGCGGGCGACCTCGGCCACCGCGGCGCTGTCGCGCTGCAGCAGCTTCACGGTGTTCTCGCCGGTGGTGGCTTCGATGCGGCGCAGGTTGCTGCCGATGCTGCTCTCGTTGACGACCTTGATGGTGCCGATGTCGCCTGCGGCGCGCACGTGGGTGCCGCCGCACAGCTCGATGGAGCTGCCCACTTCCAGCACGCGCACGACGTCGCCGTACTTGTCGCCGAAGAACGCGATGGCCCCGAGCGCGGTGGCTTCGTCCTTGGTGGTCTCGAACGCGCGGGCCGGCGCGTTGGCGAGGGTCTCGCTGTTGGCGATCTCCTCGATGCGGCGGATCTCGTCGGGCGTGACGGCCTCGTAGTGACTGAAGTCGAAGCGCAGGCGATCCGGACCGACCAGCGAGCCGGCCTGCTTGACGTGCTCGCCGAGCACCTTGCGCAACGCGTGATGCAGGATGTGGGTGCCGGTGTGGTTGCGACGGATGGCGTTGCGGCGATCCGCGTCGATGGCCGCGGTGGCGGTGGTGTCGGGCAGCAGTTCGCCGCTGACGATGCGGGCCGTGTGGCGCCGCAGGCCGGGCAGCGCGTAAGTGGTGTCGAGCACCTCGGCCACGCCGTCGAGCGAGCGGATGGTGCCGGTGTCGCCCACCTGACCGCCGGCCTCCGCGTAGAACGGCGTGCGGTCGAGGAAGATCTCGACCGTGTCGGTGCCGTCGGGCAACGTGGCGCCGGGCAGCACGGCGACGACGTGCGCCTCGGCGGAGTCGTCGGTGTAGCCGACGAACTCGGTGATGCCGTACTTCTCGACCACTTCGCGGTAGCTGTCGAGACGGTCGTCGTCGGTGGCGTTGCCCTTGCGGCCGGCCTTGGCACGCTCGCGTTGCGAGGTCATCTCGGCGTCGAAGCCGGCGTTGTCGACCTCGACCCCGCGCTCGCCGGCGATCTCCTGCGTGAGCTCGAGCGGGAAGCCGTAGGTGTCGTGCAGCAGGAAGGCCGTGCTGCCGGGTAGCGACTCGGTGTGGGTGGCGAGCTCGTCCTCGAGGATGACCAGGCCGGTCTTCAGGGTCTGACGGAAGCGCTCCTCCTCGCGGGTGAGCACGTTGACGATGAAGTCGCGGTTGGCCAGCACGTCGGGATACGCGTTGCCCATCACGTCGACGGCAGTGTCGACGAGGGTGGGCATGACCAGCTTCTCGGTGCCGAGCAGGTAGGCGTACCGAACCGCGCGGCGGATGATGCGGCGCAGCACGTAGCCACGGTTCTCGTTGCTGGGGAACACGCCGTCGCTGACCAGCATCGCGGCGGAGCGAGCGTGCTCGGCGAGCACGCGCATCGCGAAGCTGTCGCGATCCTCGTAGTCGCCGGGCAGGTAGCTGCGACCGGTGAGCGAGCACGCCTGATCGATGAGCGGCTGCATGAGCGTGGTCTCCCACACTGCGTCGACGCCCTGCAGCAGGCAGAGCATGCGCTCGAGGCCGAGGCCGGTGTCGATGGACGGCTTGGGCAGCAACGTGCGGCTGCCGTCGGGCGCCTGGTTGTACTGCATGAACACCAGGTTCCAGAACTCCATGTAGCGGTCGCCGTGTGCGTCGTGCAGCGGACCACCGTCGGGGCCGAAGGCGGGCCCACGGTCGATGTGGATCTCGCTGCACGGGCCGCAGGGGCCGGTGTCGCCCAGCTGCCAGAAGTTGTCCTTGTCGCCGAGGCGCTGGATGCGATCCATCGGCACGCCCACCTGCTCGTGCCAGATGGCTTCGGCCTCGTCGTCGCTGTCGTGGACGGTGATCCACAGGCGATCGCCGTCGAGGCCGAACGTCTCGGTGGTGAGCTCCCAGCTCCACGGGATGATCTCGTTCTTGAAGTAGTCGCCGAAGCTGAAATTGCCGAGCATCTCGAAGAACACGAGGTGGCGCTTGGTGCGACCGACGTCGTCGAGGTCGTTGTGCTTTCCACCGGCGCGCGCGCACTTCTGCGAGCTGACCGCACGGCTGTACGGC